>NZ_JRMS02000016.1:0-23110 GCF_000762925.2 Helicobacter sp. MIT 03-1614 | reverse complement strand
AACAATAAAGAATCTCAAGTAGAGGGAACTTATAATGAAAGGATTAAAAAGATTCATACTCAAACCATAGATTTAGCAAAGATTGTAAGTATTGGAGGAGAATATAATACCAATGTAGCTTTATCTAAAGATACTATTGTAGGATTAAGCCATACTCTTAACATAGGAGCAAGCAATAAACTTAGAGTAGCAAAGAAGAGTAGTGAGTATGTAGGAGAGGATAAGGAAGTAGAGATAGGGGGGAATCTCAATACAAGTATCAAACAAGATGAGAGTAGGAATGTAGGGGGGAATAAGAGAGAGGTGGTGGAGGGGGAATATCATTTACAAGTTCAAGATTCCATTAACATAGAATCCACTAATGAAACTACACTTAGGACTAAAGGGAATCTCTTACTTACATCTAATGCCTCTATGGGACTTGAAACAGATGAAAATGCTACTTTTATAGCTGATAATATTTTATCAGAAGCAACGAGTGATTACGCTATTAATGCTGGTAATGCCATTAATCTAAAGATTAATGAAACTGTTATTTATGCCACAAGCGATACAATCATTTTTAAAGCTGGTGGAGTAGAAGTAGTCATAGATTCTAAAGGATTAGTCGTTAAAGGTGGGGAGGTAAAGGCGGAGTGAGGAGTGAAGAAAGGTTTAAAAAATCTTAAAATAGGCCTTTAATATTGCTTGATGAGGAATTGGCGGGAAATAACAAATGTTAAATAAAGAAAACACTCAAGAGTATAGCAAAGATACATTAAGAATACAAATTATAGATTCTAAAAACAATCCCATTAAAGATGCGGAAATAAGACTTATTGGCATAAAAAATACAGAAAAATATGATGTTGCACTTAATGAAAAAACAAATATAAATGGAGAAATCGTATTTGACAAAACAGAAAAACTACGAGAAAATACACAAAGTTTTGAAATTAGAATAAATCATCCAGACTATCAGATAAAACCAAAAGATAATTATAGGAGAATATGTAGAAGTTATGAGTATGGGCGTTTATGTCGCGCTACATTTGAGTCTAAAATATCAGACTTTGCTGTGCAAAAAGTCATTATAGATAATAAGTTTCTATTAAAAGACATTGGACTTACCATTACAAAAAACTTTTATAAACCAAATGATAAGATAATGTTTAAAGCGGAATATGATACAAACAAAATAAAACCCAACGAAATAAAATGGGGATATAAAAAACAAACTATGAATGATTATGACAAACAAGGCAAAGCAACAGATGTAGATTACATTTTATTTAGTGATTTGGATTCTTATATGCCAACAGATATACCTACAACTCAAAAACTTGATAAACCTTTAAACGATACACTGCAACTTCCAAAAACTGATAGTATAAGTCTTAACATACCGCAGAAGTGGCTAAATGAAAGTGTCGCGATTTTTGCTTACAAACACAATCCTCATTGGAAAGTATGCCAAATTATAAAAGTAAATGATTATCCTCAAATCGTCATTGATGGCACACACGCAGAAGTGCTAAGAGCAAATAAAAATACTACTCTTACTCAAGGAGAGCAAAAGTTTTCTCAAGAAATGCAAGCCTTAAATGCCCAAGCTAAGGTTTTGGGCTGGGGAACAAGTTACCTTTTACAAAGGCTATGGCACGATAATCCCCAAATACCAAACAATTTTAAAACAAAAGATAAGTATGCCGCAAATAAAGGTTTGCGTTATGCAAGCAGCAAAGATATAATCATTGATGATAGTAGTTTGTATGGGATTTTAAGTAATTTTGATGAGATAAACCTAAAAAAGCTTACCTACAAACAACATATTGGAGATTCAATAGAATATTATGCTGAACTAGATTGGGATAATCTTTATCTTAAGTTTCCTATGATAAAGGATTTAGAATCTAAGATTCTAGGCAAGAGACAAAATAGCACAACTTATATTCAAGAGAATGCTGCGCATATTATTACAGAAAACTTTAAAAACGAAATAAAATATTTTCTCCAAAACACCATACAAAAACAAGAAATAGCCAATGTATTTCATAATGATAACCTAGCAGAAAAAGAGTTTCTCGTTGCTCTTATCTTGGATAAGATGCAAGAGAGAGAAAATCTGCATCAAAATAAACTTGAAGCTCGTGATTGCACTGCTCTTATTCCAATAGATACAAATATTATAAAAGATAGTAAAAAAGAATTTATATATAATAATCAACGCCTTAAGCTCCTCACAGACTGCAAACCACACGAATTTGCTAGACTACATCTACAAAGCTATCCTATTCAAAATGAAACTTTTGCTAAGTATATGGGAGTGGATATGAGGAATGCTAGTTTGTATGAGTTAATGATTTATTTTATGAAAATTACTTCAGAAGAGCAATTTGCAAATCTTACTAATAATTTTCCCTATTCTAAAAGCACCATAGCCCTTTATGCAATTACAGGGAAATTTAGTATCTTTTATCTGCCTTATAAAATTACTATTAAAAGAAATAAGCAACAAGTTAATTATTTAGAATGCTTTATTGATGAATTACTTTGCTATATCTATGATAGCTTTGATTTTAGTGATGAACCTTATCAGCCTGTGGGTATGTGGGACTATAATGAAGTGGCTTTCAATCAGTATCGTTCAATGGAGCATTTGTTGAGTTATGGCAAACCAGCAGTGCCGATTGCTTCTGTTTTTTTAAGTGCTCCACAAACTTTAAATGATATTCCTAGATATGAGCAATCAATGCACTATGTTACAGAAGCTATCATCAAACAATCAGCACAACAAAACAAATATT
The DNA here is from genome assembly GCF_000762925.2 of Helicobacter sp. MIT 03-1614. Classification (NCBI taxonomy): domain Bacteria; kingdom Pseudomonadati; phylum Campylobacterota; class Epsilonproteobacteria; order Campylobacterales; family Helicobacteraceae; genus Helicobacter; species Helicobacter sp. MIT 03-1614. Next base: position 20,324 of record NZ_JRMS02000016.1, on the reverse strand, counting down.
ACATCATCAATCAAAACTACCAAGACTATCAAACTCATTTTAAATTTGGACTAGATTATAGAATCTTTAGTAAGAATGCTAAGGTAATAGAAATAATAAAAAACGAAGATTTAAAAATTATCTTTGAAGTTAGGTAGATTATGAGTTTTATTTATTTTCATATCTATCAAAATTATTTCATCTTACTAATGGGCTGGATATTTTATTTCTTTATGGCATTCTTTGTAGTAAAATACATCAATCAAATAGCTTTTTTTTATAGAATCTTTGCTTGTAAAAGTTTTTTATTTGGCTGTATATTCGGAATAGTAGCTGTGTGTTTGTATTACGCAATCATTATATATACCAAAGAAGGCATAAGGGCATTTTTTTTGATTTTGCTGACATTTATAAGTGGTGGGGGAATACAAATCTATGGAATGCTATTAAAATTTCATTTATGCAATAACGCATTAGGTATTCATTTTGGATTGACACAAAATATTATTATATTTGTTATGACTTCATTGTTGATTGGATTATTGCTAGTGGATATAATGGCTTGCTCTCCATTTGTAATACTTGGAGCAATGCTTAAAGAAAGTATTATGAATAATGGAATATTAGCGAGATAATCTTATGTATAAAGCATACAAAGACTTGCCACATTTTATCACTACCAAACTTGCTAGTATGGACACACAAAGAATGGAGCAAGATATGAATAGAACCATTGAATATAGTAAAAAATATAATTTATACTACATCATCAACCAAGACTACCAAAACTATAAAAAGAGATTTAACAAAGGCTTAAACTTTAGAGTCTTCTCTAAGGATAAAACAAATGATAAAATTCATAAAGGATTCTATGTGTTAAAAGTGCCTGAAGATAAGGCTACACAAACATATTTTAAGGTGGAATTGTGAATGTTGTCATTAGCATTATTTACTTTTATTTCTAGTATAACACTTGTTTGTTATAGTATTTATGCTATTAAAAATAAGGAGTTCTAGCCTCTATTTAAGTAAAATCAGATTCTAAAGCTTTTTTAAAGGAATGGGAGTAAAAATATTTTGGGAATCTACACGCATTAACCTTAAAAAATCATTAAACACACTCTCACACACTTTTCTTTTTTATCCCTTAAAAACATTTTATCTTGTCTCTAGTCTTTGTCTATCATTTCTCTATTCATTGCTTTTGCTTAGAGCTTTTTTAAAACTTTGGAAATTAATTTCCATACATATTAGATTCTAATATAAGGGAAAAGGTAATATAAGATTCTCTTTATAGTAATTTTATTTGTAATAGAATCTGTGTCATTATATTTCAGCTAGAATATTTTATAAAGCTTAAAAAACTTTTTGCCTTGAAGCTAATCTTAAGTTGTTTTTAAATTTTATTTTTTCTGTTCTTAAGTTAAAAAAATATGAAGTTTGCTATGAAGTTTTTTTAATTTTGTATCGAAGTATGAATCTTGAAATGCTCTTAAGTTTGTGGCAAAGTTGTATTCAATTTAAGTGAAATTGTTAGTCTATGATTTTGTATTGAATTTGAAGCAAAGTTGATATGAAATTATAGATTCTTTTTGCACTTTAAGTTTATAAATTTTGCTATGAAGTTAAGAGATGATTTTGTTCTATGATATGTGATTACTTTTTTATCATTTTTGCAAAAATTTAAGCTCAAATTCTTGCAAAAAATGACTTTTTGGCATTTTACCTATCTCAAAGCCCCTTGCATAAGGCATTCTTTATCTTTTTATGCACATAAAAAGGGTTATCCTGCACATTTACATTTTTTCTTATTTTTGAAGCATATTTAAGGGATATTTTTTTATGATTTTTTTGCAGAAAAAAAGTCAAAAGTCTTTATAAAATTTTGCTAGAATCCTTTGAGTGAAGTTTTGTATTTTTGTAGTTTTCTTTGGTTAGAACCAAAGGATTTTTTTATGAATGATATTGTTATTGATGTGCCTTTAGAAAAGATAAAAGAAGATGAAAAACTTTTTGAATATATTTCTTTTAAAAAAGCCAGAAAAACTCCTGAAGTTTATCAAGCTAAAGTGCATAATGCTTTTATAAATTATTTCACTCAATCTAGTAGTCATTCTTCTACTTCTCACACTCATCATAGAAATAAGATTATCATCAAAAATATTGGCAATATGAAAAGAACACACTTGCATAATGCTCTAAGTTATACCATTGAAAAGAGCTATCAAGAATCTATGAATATTTTTGATGATATGGACTTTCATACAGAGCTTTTATCACAGCATAAAAAATGTGCGATTGATTATCTTGGTAACTTTGTAGGAGTAGATGAGATTCTAAAAGATTGGCAAAAAGATTTTTCATCAAACAAAAACACAAATGAAGCCTTGCATTTAGTCTTTTCTCTCAATGAAATACACTCTCCTACCATTATGGAAATACTCTTACAATCTGCTCAAAATACTTTGCAGAGTCATTTTGCAGAGTATAAATATATTCTTGTCCCTCACGCTCATCAAAACAAGCCACATATTCATATCATCATTAATAAGACAAACATCTTTTCAAAGAAAAAACTTCACTTCAACTCTAAGCAAGAATGTGCAGCATTTTATGATAGTTTGCGTGAGGATTTTAAACAAAACTTGTTTGTTCTTTCAAATGGAAAGTTAGATTATAGCAACGATGTCAAGGTAAATAGAGATTTTTTGCGCCAACATTTAGATTCTAAACTTGAAAACTTAGATAAATTTAACACAAGTAATGCTAATAAAGATGATAGTATAGAGCAAGATGTAAGATTCTTTGCTACTTATAAAAAAGCTATTAATAGCCTTAATGCTAAAATCAAATCTCTTTATTCTGCTAATGAAATCTTAAAGCAAGAAATGTGGCAAACTTCAAGACATTTAAAGAATGTAGAAAAAAAGATTAAAGAGCTAGAATCTAAAGGCATTAATCCTACTCAACTTAAAGAAAAAAGATTACTCCTCTTTGATGAACTTTCTCGCGCAAAAAATCAAATGAATAAAAATGAGCGCAAAGCTAATGTTTTAAGGGAACATATGAAAAGATTTTTAGATTGGGAGGATACTTATAAAAGCTTTTCACATCATTTTACCTTGCTTAACAAAAAGAAGTCTATTCTTAGCTCGTTTAAGTCATATGAGCGATACTTGCCTCTTGATGTGATAGATACACTCAAACACTTTAAAAGAGATATAGCACAATTTGAACATACTCTAGGAGAAAATATAGAGAAAATGAGCAGTGGAATTATTGCAGAAGCTACAAACTACAATCATAAAAGCAATGCCTTTGCTTTAAGCAAAAAGCTATCACATCTCTTGCATTATAAGCATATTGTCTCTACACTTACTTTTCCACAAAACAATGCCTTAGAATCTAAGAAGAAAGAGTGCATAGATGCTCTTGAATGTAACGCGCAAAGCTTACTCCAAGCCATAAAGCAAAGAATGATAGATATTAATGCACATTTAGCCCTTACAAAAGAGGATTTAGAGCAGTCTTTAGCGATTGAACATAAAGATATAAAGCGTATAGCCTATCTGCATAAAAAATGTAGCTTTCTTTTAAAAGAACAACAAGTGTGTGAAAGGACTTTACACAAGCATAATATTGCTTTAAATCCTATTCCAAATACGCAACAATCACAATTTAGCAAATCTATTGTAACTACTCTCAATCTCGCACATAAAGCTATACAAGATAATAGAGATTCTTATACTACTAAAGCACAATCACATAAACTTGTGATATTAGAATCTGCAATAGAAACTAAAGCAAAATTGACAATAGAATCTAAAAAGAAAAGATAAAGCTATGCAAGGAGATTTTAAGACTTTTGAGTGCTGGATTTATTTTTTAGTTTCTTAAGTTTATCTTCTAGCTCTTTGGCTAAAAGCTCTTGTTTGTAGGATAGATAAAATCTTAAAGAATCCTCAATGAGTGAGCCTTTTGTTTCACCTCTTACGCCAAATTCATTTAAAAATGTCTCTACTTCTTGTAAAAGCGATTGACTAAGATAAAATGTGTAATATTTTTTATCCTTTGGTTTGACATTGTGATTCTTTTGTAGGGTAAGCTCTTGTGCGTGAGTAAGATTGACATTTGAAGCAGATTCTACAAAGTCTTTTGCCTTTGTGCTTGATTCTAAGCTATTTATTTGTGCAAGTTTATTTTTTACATTGTATTTCATTAATATGCCTTTATGAAATTATCTATCGCCTTTTGCTTTTTGTGGGCTGTGGTGATGTGTTGGTGTTTTTGTGTATGAGAGGTGTGCTTATCTGCTTTATAGCTTGTAAGGTCTTAGTATATTCGCTTACAAAAAAGCTAACATAAGGCTTACTATCGCCACTTTCATAATAGGCAATCATAGCGTCTTTATATTGTGCTTTTATCTCTGTTTGCGCCCTTGAAGCATTGAGAGAAAGAAAAGGCATATTGTCATTTATAAGGCTTAGATTCTGTAAAATCCTTGCTAATCTTTTATTGCAGTCTTGGAAATACTGCAAGTAAGCCGTATTATTATGGATATAAATAGCCTTATTAAAGGGATTATCTATCTTTTGGTAATAAGAAATCATACGCTCCATTTGCAACTCTAGCTCTAATGGATTGCTTAATGGCACATACTCACTATTGCCTATTGTTACAGCTAACTCTCTCACCCCACCTTGCGCCTTTTTTGGTAATAATCCTTGAGATAGGATTTGATGTATTTCTCTTATGCTATGCTTTGTAATCGTAGGCTTTTCTTGCAAAATATAATCAAGGGCGTATTTGATGTTGAGTAGCATATTTGCATCATCTACACTCTTTGAGCTTATTGGGAGGCGCGTTTCAAATAATGTCTCCGCCTCTCCTCTTGTATAGGTGTTGCCCTCGATAATAGCAGAAGTGTATATAAAATCAAAGCATAGTTTATGGGCGATAGATTTGCGGTTCTCTATATTTGCAATAATCTCGTTTAAGTCTATGTCTGCACATATGGCGCGTAAATTATCACTTTGGGCTTTGCCTAAGAAGCTTGTTTTCTCCAAAAATTCAGGATTGTATTCAATCATCATTTATCCTTAAAGTTATAAAATTGCAAAACTTATACCTTAGGCTATCTCTGTGCTTGAGGCTACTTGTAATATCTCGTCTTTGATATTTAAAAACTCTATTTGGGCTTTTGTATCATTATATTCATTAATACCTAAGCCCTCACTAATAGCTCTTTTGTATGAGATTCTATCATAAAGAATAGATTGAAGTAAATACAAATGCTCATAGCTTTGCTGTGCTTCTTTAATTGCGTTACATAAGTCTTGTAGCTCTTTATGCAAAAAAGGATTTGGGCTTATTTTATTCATTACAATACAGATTTTAAGAGATTCATTAATCTCTTTAATCTCTCTTGTCTTCTCTAGCATTTGTAAAAGCACTTCAAAATCAAGGTAGCTAGGTGTGGTAGGTATTACAAGTATATCTGCATAAAGCATAGCTTTGCGAGATTCTGTGCTATCAATTCCACCTGTATCAATAATGATGTAATCATATATTTCTAGGCTTTGTTTAAGTGATTGTGTAATATTGCCTGTTCTGTTTGTGAGAGTAAAGTGTTTTAAGTCCATACTATCATTTCTATTTTCACGGATATTTGTAAAACTTTCAATGTTTTTTTGAGAATCTGTATCCATAATAAGCACTTTATGCTTATCTATAAGTGATATACCTAGATTAATAGCAAGTGTGCTTTTACCACTGCCACCCTTTTGATTTGCTATTGTGATTGTCATTTATGCTCCTTTGCTTTTGACACACGCAAGGGAAAAATCTTTTGCACTTTCTATGAGGCGCAAAATCTCATTTGTATCAACTTGCTTATCAAATAAGGTTTCTTGATAGTTGAGAAATGCTCCCACCATAATAAGCACTTCAGATTCTAAATACTGATATTCATCTTTATTGGTTGGTTCTTTAATATGAAATATTTTATTTTGTAAATCAATGTTAATCATTACCTCTCCTTATTTAAGATATGCTATTATATCATAATTATATTACATTTACAATAAAATATAATACAATATATTGTAATTTGATATAAATATATAAAACTTATTCATCTACACTAAAAGAAACTAGAAACTTTCTCATATACATCGCTATTCATATGTATATAAATTTGTGTATTAGAAATATTTGCGTGTCCTAAAGCTTTTTGTGTGAGGAGAATATCTCTACTCTCCCTATACACAAACGAAGCAAAGCTATGGCGTAAAAGATGTAGCATATTTCCGCGTGGCTGCATACAATTAAGCTTTTTTAGGATAGGTTTAAGATTAATACATATATTTGGTGGTTGATTGAGATTTTTGAGCTGAAACAAGAATGGGCTTTGGCACAACATAGCCTTTCTTTTATCGAGAAACTTTTGCATAAGATTACCTATAAATACTTTTTTAATCGATACAAGTCGCTCTTGTGAGCATTTGCCCGAAATTTTAAAGATATATTGCTCTCTATCTTCTTTTATATCATCAAATATAAGATTTCTCATCTCTCTTGTTCTAATGCCAGTATAATATACAAGCAGGATAATAAGCTTTTTTCTTATATCGTATATAGAGGTTTCTTGAAGCTCTTTTACTTCTTGCAAAAATGCTTTATAATAAAAATCATTTAAAAAGCTAGGAAGCTTCTTTTGTTTAGCAAAATTCATCTTAATAGACTTAAGATTAATGCTTTTATAACCTTTATCATTTAAAAACCTCATAAAAAGATTTACGCACATTATGTATTGATTGATAGTTGAGTTTGCTAATCTCTTTGTAAGGGAGAAAAAATAATCCACAAACTTAGCACTATCCATAGCAGGATTAAAGTAGCCATTATGATTTAAAAAGTATTCAAGCATAGTAAGGGTAGGAGTAAAGAGATTTGCACTAATAAAACCTAAAGCTTTTGCCTTTTTAATGAAGATTCTTATCTCCCTAAAGCTTGTAAAGTCATAATGGCATTGTAAAAAGATGTTTGCCTTGTATTTGTCGGTAATGGCGTTTTGTGAAAAGCTTTTACACTTCATAATGCAGTATTCGCCAAAGAGCTTTATTACTTCCTCTTTATTTAAATGAACTTCTTGTAGCATTGCGTCTCCTTTTTAGATAAATAGATATTGTGTCAGCACACAATATTCCTTTTCTTTTGTTAAAATACTTTTCTTCACTCTGCAAACACCCTTAAAAGAGTAATATGCCCACCACCCCATTTGTGTGTCTCAAATGAAAGCTTTACCATTCTTGCTTGAAATTCATCTTTATACATTCCAAACTTTTGCACATATTTAAAATGTTCCCAGCATTCTTTTAAACCCATATTTGAGCAAAAAATATCATATCTGCCCTGCTTGTATTCAACCGCGTAAGATTCTGTCGTTTCTTTAAGATTCATCATTGCTCCTTATGTTTTTATAAGCGCATTATAGAATAGATAAAGCCCTATAATCACACAAATACCGCTATTTACAGCACTTTATCCCTTAAGTTTAAAACTTACTTTATGCTTTGTTTTTTGTGATTTTTGTTTCTTTAGTGAAGTGGCGGAAGTATTTGGTGGTTGTTTGCTATATTTTAAACAAAGATATGTGGATTAGAATCTGCCTTGATATATGAAGTAGATTCTAAGATTTAAGCGTGAAACTATCTACCACGCCAACATTTTTTCTTATTTTGTGGCTTTTGCGCTATGGGTTTTCTTTCATTGACTTCTATGTGAGTGATATTTTGCTCTAGGGTGTGTTTTAGTTTTTGGGGATACCACTGCTCTTTTACAAAATGAACTATCTTTATAGCGTCTTTAAGGGCTTCGTTAATCTCCTTTTTGTTATCTTTAAACATTTTACTCCAGCTATCTACATAACTTGCGTGATTTTTTAAGTCATAGTCTATACCTAACTCTATTGCTTGCAGAAATGAGTAAAGCTCTGCTCTTAGCTCCTCCTTCGCGTAACAATACGAACCAAAACTACCGCTTAGGTCTCTATCAAGCCTTGTCTTGTGTCCTGTGGCGTGTCCTAACTCGTGCAGTGCTGTGGAGTAATATTGTTCTTTGCTAGTAAAAACTTCTTTGGGCGGTAGATATATTTTATCCTCGTCTATGACATAACAAGCCCTGTCTGCATTGTGATGTATAATAGGGATATTGCTATTTTTGAGGACCTCCTCTATAAGAGGATTATCCTCAAAACGATTTCTTTCTTTGAGTGTTTCTAGTGGTGTAATGTTGTGTTTGACTTGATATTGTTGTATTTTGTTTATATCAATGTTGCTTGTTTGCTTAAGATTAAACACTGAAAATATCTTATAATATGGAGTTTGTTGTGTTGGAGATTCTAAATCACTCTCTTGCAAGTCATTTTCTTTTTTTGCGTCTTTATAGCCTTTGAACCACACTATATGCGCTTTTTCACCACTTTTTACATATCCACCTAAAGCTTTTATTTGATTAAAGGTAAGATAGCGATTTTCATCTAAACCATTTATCATTAAGTTAAGTGCATTCACGCCTTTATAAATAGTGCCTGTTATGGGATTATGAGGCTGTATGCCGTTATTGCTCCAAGGCTTAAGCCAAGGAGCAGTGCCATTTTCTATTGATTCAAAAATTTTATTCGCAATTTGCTCTGCTAAAGCCTCCATTCTGTCTTTATTCATTGCCTGTTTCCTCCAGCTCTTGCGCGAGGTAATCAAATTCATCTGTTTCTACATTTTCGATAATCTCATATTCTTGTTGCTCTACTTCTTCTTGCATACCATTCATATCTTCTCCTTTATTGATGAGGCAAATATTATCTGCCTTTATATGTAGCTTTTTTGGGTGTCTTAGATTTTTCTTGTTTTTGTTCTTTTTGAATCTCTTGCTCTATATTTTGCTTATTAAATGACTTCTCAATATAATCAATCTCAATGTTTGCTACCTTTGCTAATGCCTTTACGTTATCATAAACACCACCTTCTAGATTTTTAATACTATGGTGGTCGTGTCCTTCAATGGTTGCATAACCATTTTTCTGTGCCAAAGCAAGTAATACCATAACCACCGCTGTATATGGGTTCTCGTGTGTTTTACAAGAACCCCATATGGTAGGTATATAAAAAGGTTCGCCACCTTCGTAAATTTGTCTAAGTCCATTGATACCAATGCCGTCTTCATTGATAAAATCTTTGATATTTTCATCTGTAAGTTTTTCTTCACCCGTATTGTCGGCAAGTGTAATACCTAGCTCTATTGCTTTTTTGCAAACTTTTCGTGCAAGTTCTACAAACTCTACGTCAAGTGTTCCGCTTTCCGCTGAAGTTGAATAATAAATTTCGTAAGCCATATCTTCTCCTTTATTGATTTTGTGAGTTTTTAGTTTGATTATGGCAAGGATAAATCTTTGAAGCTATAATGCTTACTTTAGAATATTTGTTGCCATTCTTTTCCCAACTTTCTTGTGTAAGTTGTCCTTGTATAAACACTAATGTGCCTTTTGAAAGAAAGTTTATTGCAGCAGCATATTTTCCATATACACTTACATCAAAGAACATAGCTTTCTTTTCAATATTTCCTCTTTCGTTTTTAAAAGACTTATTTTGAGCGATTGTGAAGTTTAGGCATTCTGTATTGTTTTGCCCTATGTTACAAATTGTAGAATCTTTGGTTACATATCCTCGTATATTGACACTATTCATTGTTATCCTTTTTATATTTTTGTTAAGGGGGAGATTCCCCCTTTAATATTTATCTACCTTTTGCAACAGACTTTGCCTGTGGTTTTTTTACTTGTGTTTTGGGTTTATCTTGTTTTTTCTCTTGGGTTTCTTTATTTGCTTGTTGTGTCTTTGGTGTTTTTTCTTTTTTCTCTAGGGATTCATTGACAATTTTAGCCACCTGCTCTTTTTGTTTTTGATTGAGGCTTTTAGGCACAGAATAATCTTGCTTATAGTTTTGAGCTTTAAAGTAGGTTTCTATCTGCTCCTTTGTAACGGGTGTTAGCTTCTCTGCAATGTCCTCTAAAATCACACTTTTAACACCTGCTTGTTGTTCTTTTGAATGTTTGTATATGTGTTTATACTCTTTTTGAACATTGAGTTCTTTAATACGACTTCTATCAATGCTAGGGAAGTTCTCTATATTGTAAAGCAACTCTCGCTTGAGTGTAGGCTCTATATCTTTTGTCTCATAGAGAACATTACCTTTTTCATCTGTTGCAAATTTAAAAGCAGGTTCGCCATTCTTTTTCACAACTTGATTGCCCTCCTTGTCTAAGAGAGGTTCATTGCTATAAATAGGCTTCACCTCTTTCTTTTGAATGAAGTGTGTAGATACTGCATTTTTTTGCCAATTTGTCTTAGCTGCCTCAATTTCTTGTGGAGCTGCGCCTAGCATATTTGCTTGTGTAAGGCTTACCCATTGGTTGCTTGTGTATCCCATTTCTGCTTTTTTAATATCAAGCAAGAGTGAATTAATACCATTAAATGGCATACCCGTAGCCGCATTATAAGCCCTTGACATATCACTTGCATTTTGATGTCGTAAGAATGGGGCTTTTTGTGATTTAATACTTGCTGCAATGCTAGCAACCGCATTTGTTTTAATTTGTTCGATTAATTCTTCATAAACTGCTGCTGACATAGTAACTCCTTATATATTTTGCATATCGCATTCTGCTTGTAATTCTGCTACAAGCTCATCTAACTCAAGCGTAGCAACGCCATATTGCACCAACATAGCTTCATCAATATTTGAAAGCTTTACTTCTGTATCCGTCATTGTGTCTCCTTTGTATTTAGATATACAGAATTCTAGTAGATTATCAAGCGCAAAATATACACATCTTTACATCTTGGGGGAGAAGTATGCACATCAATGTTATATGGATATAAGGGATAAATAGAGATAAAAGAGAGTGGCGTGGGTCTTATTGAATGACAACCCAGCTCAAAAAGAGGGACTTACGCTCTAACCTTAGTGCTTCACATTTATTCTTATTTTAAACCAAAAAGTCTAAAATTAAAGTATAAGGATTCTATTTCACTCCTTTAAAACATCTCAAGCATTTTAACACTATCGCCTACACTTATACCAATGGGCTTTTCAAATAAAGTGTCTAGCTCTTCATCGCTTATATTCTTAAACTCTTCTCTAGCTTCTGCTTTATTCTTAATCCAATTATTGATACGCCCTACTTGTATATTAAGTTTCTCCATAAATTCTATACTAAACTTAATATGTGCGTTACCATTTTTGTAGTGCTTCACTTCAAACAAAACTTTATCACCGCTCCATTCCTTATAACTTTGTCCTGCTTTAAATCTACTTATAGTTATATTATCTGTATAGAATCCTAAGTTTCTACCAATGACTTTTAAGTCTCTTAGAAAATTAGTCCAATCTTCATCGTGATAAAAACTGCTATAAGAGAGATAAGCTACTCTAGGCAATACGATTCTATAATCAAGTTTATAAGGATTTGGTGTCCTGCTTTTGTCTTCTCTGTTTGCGTATCTCCAGCTATCGATATTAAATCTTTGATTGCTCTTATAATATAAAACATTCTCACCCTTTGCCATTCTCTCAAAGAAACTCAAATAAGATTTCTCAATATATTTATTTGCATTCTTGATAACCCACAATACTACGCTATAAATGTTATCCTTATTAAAATCAACATTGTTTTCAACAATTACACTTTCGTGGAGATACCCTGCATAAGTTGAAGTAACTCTGTTTCGTATTGCATCTAATTTGCTAAACAATTCTTTCCAATATAAATATTTTAAATCCTTCAATTTTGTTTTTATACCTTTAAGTAATTTCTTTTTATCAACATTCATACATTTAAGCAAATCACTATTAATTGCGTTTAAATGATTGAGAGATTCTATAAACTCATTATATTCTTTCTCATATTCACTTACAAGAAACTCAATCAAATCTCCATTAGCAACTTGATATGTTTTCTCCTCTAAAGAATCATTTTTAGGCAATCCAAACTTATAATTATATTCTTCCTCCTCAATATCATCAAATAGCTTTTGTAGATTAAATTGTTTAATGAGATTATCAGCAAAGACATCTTCATCAACACCATATTTAGCGTTTTTATCTGTTACCCTTATTGTTTTAAACAATACAATATCAACCTTAGCTCTAGCACTTCTTTCAGCATTTAAAAAGTCAGTAGATTCTAATACTTCATACTCTAATCCCTTACGACTTTCAATAACGCGTTTAATATCGCTATCATCTTGCCAACGACTAGGAATAACTAATGCGATAAATAAAGAGTTTATCTCCCTAAGTATTCTCATAACCCATTCTTTATAACTAGAATAAGGCGGATTACAAAAGACTAAGTCATAGGTTTTCTCAATAAGTGAAGTTTGGTTGAAATCACTTCCTACTACGAGGATATTTCTATCCATAGAATCTATGAGGGTCTTGCTCTTTTCTATGGCGTGGATATTGTCAAGTCTTAAGTTTTTATCAAAATACTTTAACACTCTACCATCGCCTGCTCCAATATCTAGCATAGATTCTAAGTATAAGTTTTTATCCTCTTTTATTTCCTTGATTCTTTTTAACAAAACATCTAACATTTCATTAGTAGTAGGATACCACTCAAAATCTTCGTTATTTTGTTTGACTAAGTCTAATAAGCTACTCATTTCATACCACCTAATAAGCTTTCATTAGGCAACATTTGTTTCAAACTCATACACTAGCCTATTGTATAAGGATTCTATTTTTGCCCTCTCTGCTTGGAGTATAGAGGCATTTTGTGTAAGCTCTTTAAGAGAACTTAAACCCTTAAACTTTTTATGTCTTATAGAATCTAGTGTGTCTTTAGCTTTAAGTATCTGCTTCTTATAGCGGTGCATATTGCCATAAGATGAAAAGTGTAAGTTATTTGCCCGAAATTGCACCTCTGCATTCTGCATAATGTGTTGCATTTTCAAAAAGACATTATCATTTTTTGGCTTCTGCTTTTTCACATTGCTAACCACCGCTTTAAAAAAGGGATAAACATACTCTTGCACCCTATTATCAAAACCAAACAAAGTTTCTTTTTGCAAAGGATTCATCATCTCCTTAAAAGCTTTTGTGCGCCTTACCCTTTGACATATAAACTTCTCTCTAGATTCTAAATCTAAAGTGTTAAAGTATTCCATAGCCTTTTTGTTGAGCTTTTCCGTTAATATACACTTTTTCATAACCTCTCCTTATGTTTTATAAGCGCATTATAGGATAGATAAAGCCCTATAATCACACAAATACCGCTATTTACAGCACTTTATCCCTTAAAAATAGCACAATAGAGCGATTTAGAGTAATTTAATGGAAGCGTGTTTTTTGATAGTATTAAAAAGATTTCTATTTGCTTCATTAAGAGGCTTGAGGCTATGGAGCTTTCTTAAATGATGCAATATTAATGCTCGTGTATTGGTATCATTACTTACCCTATATTTTAGAATCTTTGCTTCTGCCCAACCTTGATATGTTTCTTGGTTAAGCGTTTTTAAGTCTGTGATATTCCTAATTTTTAAATCATCATTGCAGTCTTTACTAAAAGGCTTGTAAATGTATGGGAGTTTCTTTGTGTGTGTAAGGATATTTTTTTCCATTTCTTGTGTGTAGCTCTGTCCTTTTGTGTCATTATCAAACGCAAGAGTAATCCTTGCATTTGGTGCTTTGTCTAAGATGTAAAGCATACTTTCTTCCAATGTTTTTATATTAAAGTTTCCAGCAGTAGAGATGAATACACATTCTTGCGGAGGAATGTTTTTCATTTGTCCTAGAGATAGAGAATCTATAATATTTTCACTGATAATAATGTTTTTAATAAGTGCAGGATTCTTATTTCCGCTTAGAATCTCTAATGATTTATTGCCATATTGTAGGCTTTTGAGCGGTCTTGTTAATTCTACGCCTTGCTTATCTTTCGTGATAGGATAATTTAGCCTTTTTGTGTAGCCACAGATAAACATTATCTTAGGATTGTAATTTTTATCATCACTTGAAAGCTTGAAGTTTGGAATCACAATATTGCCGTGTTCGTCTTTCTTAAATGTATGCTGCAAAGGTTTGAGATATTCTATATCAAAGCCTTTTTGCTTGAATAATGGAATCTGTGCTATGTCCTCTTGTGTTATATTGCTCAATGCCTTATAGGCTTTAATAATTTGATGTGAATCTTGCTTGTGAGTAAAAAACTGATGTTTATACTCATTAGCTAGAGTGATATTTGTATCATAGTTTGCTACTAACTCTTTTATATCAAGTCCTCTTATACGCACAAATGAGAGAATATTGCCCCTGTCTGTTTCATCATTTGGATTGAAATATAAATAATTTTCGCCTTTTTTAGAGACAATAAGGCGTTCGTTGTTATCGACATTGACGAGGCAAGGATACATCTTTGAGCTTTTTACTCTATCAAGCTTGTAGCCATTAGCAAGTAGCACTTCGTGCAAAGGGAGCTTGGTTAAATCTTGCATATTTATTTGCTCCTGCCTTTTGTTTTAGTGTGTTGTGGGAGTGCTTGATTATTGATAATGGCATTAAGCTTGGCAGTATTCTCACTATTAAGGTTACTGCTTTGGTCTTTTATTTTATTTGCGATTTTTGGTAAGGTAGTCTCGCACATTTTTTTATCAATGATATTGTTAGAAGCTTTAAGCTTTTCTGCACTCTTTGCAAAGTCAATGATATTATTGTTGATAAGTCCTTCTCCTATTTCTGCGCGGATAGCGCATTCTAAGCCTTTATCAAGCAATTTATTGTTGGTGAGATTGTATTTTAAGCCCTCATTTAGCATATCTTTATGTTCTTTTGTGAGGCGACTAGGCTCTTTATTTGCAAGGAGTAGTAAGATTTTCATTTCATTTTCATTCATACCATTTTTGCAATATTCTAAAAACTCCGCCTTAAACTCGTTTTTAGTAAGAGGCATATTCTCATTATCGAGTTTTTTCTTATCAAACCAATCAATCAAGTCATTGAAGTAGTTGTTTGGGTCAAGCTTTTTACTATTCTCCATAGATGGCTCTTGCAGTGAGGCAATCTCCTCTTTAAAGAGCTTTTGAAAACTTTGTTCGTTTGCTAAATTCTCCTTTATAGAATCCATATTGATATGGTCAGTTAGCTTTGCTTTGGGGTTATTTTCTAAGTCTTTTTGAAATGCCTCAAGCTTATCTTGGGGAAATATCATTTTATCGTGGTAGATAGTGCAATTCTCATTACTTTGCATAAGCTCTAGCTCTTGCAAAGAAGTGGCATTATCTAATACAAATTGCTCTTTTGCTTCAAGCATTTGTTGAGATATGTCTTTAGATTCTATGTCCTTTTCTATGAGTGGCTCTTGTTGTGTTTTTTCAAGTTCTTGTTCTTTTGAATTAGAATCTATTGTGTTCTCCTGTGTTTCCTGTTCCTTAATTTTTTGCCTTTCTTCTTCTAGGATTTGAAAGAATAAATCTCTATCTTTAGGGATAAGCATTTTAAACCAACGCAAAAATTCTTGTCCCATATCATCTGTTTTTACATCATCGTGCCAAGTATCCATAATAGCTCCTTAGATTAAGTCGCTAGATTCTAGTAGCTTTTCAAGCACAAAATATACACATCTTTATTTTTTAAGGGATAAAAATGCACATCAAGGAATAGGGGATTATCTCCTGCGCTTTGTGGGTGTATATGTTTTGGTGGGGGTGTTTTGTGATTGTGCGGGAGTAGAATCTAGCTCTTGTGTGGAGTTAGATTCTGTATTTTGTGCGCCATAAGCCTTTAAGGCTTCTTGTCTTTGATACTCTGCAAAATGTGATTTAGAATCTAGCTTAGATTCTAAAGTAGATTGTATTTGTGGTTCTTGTGTAGTATCAACCCTGTAAGCCTTAAGGATTTGCGCGATAGTAGGCTTTCTATCATCTTGTATATGAGAGCGTTTGAGTAGATATTCTAAGGCTTCTCTTGGTAATCCTCTTTCTCCCATTGCTGCACTAAGAGCAGCAGCTCGTCTAGCTCTCTGTTCTGCCTCTGAATCTCTAAAGTCTCTGTCTGCAATTTCTCCCTTTCTTTCCGTATCTCTTGTGTCTCTTTCCTGTATTTCAAGGCTCTTTCCACGCATTCGCGTGTTTCTCTCCTCAACTGCGCCATATAGTCTTCGTAGGGTATAGCTTTCATAGCTCTCATCTCTGGCGTAATTTGTGATGTAGTCTGTGAGGTTGATGTCAAACTTGTCATAGGTGCTTTCTCCTCTTGCTTTAATATAAAAGCTTGTTAGATTTTGATTGTCTTGGATTATATCATAATTATATTTTTCTTTAAGAGTATTAAGCTTTTCTTGCGAGAGGAGTGTTGCTTTTGGTGTATCGTCTTTGAAATACTTTTTAAGTGCCTCTATAAAGTCTTTTGGATTTGGCATTAAAGATACCTTGAAAAATCTAAAACTTAGGGAATCCAAACTTATCAAGCTTAGCTTTGCCATAGCCACTAAAATCGATTGCATTCTTATTAGTATTAACCTTTTCTTTAAATTCTTTTTTACGCTCATCAAGCTGAGAACCAAAGTCATCAATGCCTTTGGTTACGCCCGAAACCCTTTCTTTTTCCTCTGCTAATATTGCCGCAGTCATTGCCATTGTCTCATTTAGGAAGCTCATATGTGTAGCTATTTCACGGAGATAATCAAGCATAATAAACTCTCTGTCTGCTTGTGATTGACTTGTGTCGGCATTAGAATTTTTCCTTGCATTCTCTAGCATTTGTGCCTCTTTATTTTTCACATAATCGAGTGTTAGCAATACAGGCGCACAACCACCATTTTTAGTCTCTTTACAAAATTCTATGCCATTTTCTTTTGCCATATTCACATCTGTTACTCCTAGTGTTTGTTGCATTTGGAGCATTCTTACTTTAAGTGGTGTGAGTTTTTGTTCAAATTCTTTTCTTTCTATGGCTTCTTGTTTCATTATATAATTGACTTTCTCTTGTTGTTGTTTCTTATATTCTTCAAAATCTCCACTAAGCAAAGTAGATTGCATTTTAGAGTGGAATTCCTCATTTTTTAGCTGTTTTTCATATTCTTTCAACCTATCACACATTACTATTGCAAGAGGTAATCCTTTTAGCCCACCTGCTAGTCCGTCTATCTCATTTGCTTTAATATCTGTAAAGGTTTCTAAGAGATTTTTCACATCTGCTTGAACCATAGTTTCCTCACCTGTTTGTATCGTTTCAAACTCTGTTTGGTCAGGGTCGAAGTAGTCATCAATTTTAAGGAAATCACCGCATTTATTTTGAAGTTGTTTTAATCGTATGGCATTCTTAATGTCATAATCCCTTGCATTTTGGGCTAGTCTATCAGTATTGCGTTTGATAGACTTAAGGGTGTTATTGAGATTATCAAGCACTTGCATAGGATTTGCAATATTAAGATTCCCATTGTTGATTAGGTTATTGGCTTGGTTTGTGAGCTTATTGATTTCATTAAGCCTGTTGATTTGGTCGTTTGCAGCTTGGAGCATTTGTTCGTATTTTTTATATGCCTCTACAAATTGAGCAATGACTTGGGTGTGTTGCACTGCACCTTGTGCATCTCCTACGATAACAGTCTCTGTAGGGATTGCAAATAAAATACTGCACATAAACATCAAAGATAGAAGTGGCTTTTTCATAGATTCTCCTCATATATAAAAGTAGAGGCAGGATTGGATTAAGTTTTATTTTTTAATGTAGTTTTCTTGTTAGTTTATTTATATCCCTCCTAGCCTCCGCATATATTATAGTAGTTTTTAGGGTGCAAAATATACACATCTTTTTTAAGGGGATTTATTTATGCACATATTGATTAATTTTTAGAGATTAGCTAGAATGAGGTTTCTCAAATTTTAAAGAGGAGCAAATATGAAATATGTGTTGTTATCGTGCATTTTAGGAATGCTTGTGTTAAGCGGTTGCGGTGAGCCTAAGCCGAGAAAACTTGAGAGCTGTAAAAATACGCCATTGCCCTATGAATTAAGGGGATATAAGGAGCTTAATAAATTTATGGCTCTAAATCTTTATAATAGAAGTGCAGATACAGTCTTCTTGATGAGAAATATGGCTAGTAATGCAGGTGTTAAACCAGAAGATTTGGAAGTAGATTTTAGTTTTAAAGACATTAAAACTAAAGGAGAAAAAGACGGCATATTTACTTGCACCGCTAACTTGGAGTATGAGTTAAAACGGACTCGTTTTAACATTAAAGATTCCACAAAAATAGAATATACTCTTCATAGGGTAGGGAATGGCATAGGATTTACTATTACTAAACCTGATATTAAGGCATATAATGAGAAATGGAAGTAAAGAATCACACTCTTATTTCCACAATCACTAGATTCTATGGGGTTTTTACCCCATAAGCTTGGCTTTTGCTTATACTATACTACAATAGTATTTTCCCTCCATTATCTTTGTATTTTTAGAATTAACTCTTTCTAATTCCTCTCTCACATAGGAATAAATCTCCTCTGTTGGTTCTGCATTGTGTTTTCCTTTTAGTTCAAAAATGATGAATTTCTCTTTTCTTTTTGTTATCTCTAAAGTGTAATCTCCTTGATAGTCTAAATCATAGATTGCACTTGTGCCTCTATTGACTTTATCTTTTCGTGTATAAACACAATTATTCTGCTTTTCTCCTTGTAAAAAAAGCTCTCTTTCTGTTTTAAGCAGTTTAAAGTTTTTAGGTAGTTTCAAATGGACAAAAGATTGATGAATTTTTAATTTTTTACTTTTTGGAATCTTGCTTGCATTGAGTTTGTCTATTAGCACATTATGTTCTTGTCTAATTCTTTGAAAAGATTGGATTTTAAGATTAATCATTGTTTTTGTCTCATAGATTAACTTTGCATAATCTTTTAAAGTAGATTCATCATTGTATTTGTATTCCTCACCTCTTAATTGGATTGTTTTAAGTAAATAAAAATAATAGAGGTCTAGGACTTTAAATTTCTTTCTTTTATAAAAAATATCACAAGTTCGTTCAAAAAAAGCTTCATCAGATTTTATTTTAGGGCAATTTTTGCTTAATGCAAATTGATAGAATTTGTTTTGTTCTTTTTCCTCTATGAATTGTAAAAAGATTCCAAAGGATAGAGCAGTGAATAAATCTAGCTTGTTAAGATTAAAAGGGATTTTAAGATTTAAAGCAGATTCTACAAAGTCTTGAATGGTATGGGATTGTTTCAACAGATTAAAATCTACTTTGAGATAAGATAAAAGAAAAGTAGGCAATAGATTCAAATCTTTAAGAATAGGAGTATGGATTCTTTGTAAAAAGCAATTTCTTAAAATTTCATTATCAAAGAGATAATCGCATTGGCTTGTTTTAAAAGTTTTTGTATTAAATTGCTTTATGGATTCCCCATTTTCTCTTTTCCACTTTTTGTAGATTTTAAAGACACATTCGTTGTTTTCTTTGAGGATAATAAATTTTCTCTCCTCTGTTTGAAAGACTACAAAAGTAGATTTTTCTTTTCTTAGGAAAACTTGATTTTCACTAAGTAAAATATCTTTTGTTTGTATATTATAGCGGAGAGAATAAAAAAGGATTTTGCGTTCTTGTATTTCATTAATCCCAAAACTAAACCCTAAGTTTTTATTTGCCTCTAAGATTTTTTCTAAATAATCAAAGAGAGAATTGGGAATCAGATGCAATTCAAGATTTAAAGTGCAAGAGTATCTAAAAATAGAATAATTCTCTTTTGTGCTTTCTATAAAAGACATAAAAAGTTCATCTTTTTGCCATTCTTTTAAAATAGGAAACTCTTTTAAGAGTTTTTCATCAATAGAGCTAAAATCTAAGGGTTTATAAGACTGAATGAGATTCTGAATCTTTTGCATTGTTAATTCTCTAAAGATTCTAGCAACTTGGGATTCTCGTGGATATTACCTATTACTTCAACCTCATAATATTCAAAATCAAAAACATCATTATTATTTGTTATTTTATACATCATAAAATACAAAGGTATAGAATCATCGTGATATTTCTTAACTATTGCTATAAATGGCTCTGCTTCCTCTGGATAATCTGGGTCTATAATTCTTTGTTTAGCCTTTACAATATCCCCTTCGTAAATCTTTACACCCTTTTTATCTTTAAGCCTTATCCATAGTTCAATTTCACAATCTTTAATTTCTTGATGTCCAAGAAGCTCATTAAATTCTGTTACGAAAGGCTGTTTGCTACACTCTGAAATTCCTATCGCAATAGGTTCATTCCCTGCATACAAAAGCCTTTTATTCTTATT
>NZ_JRMS02000015.1:0-24728 GCF_000762925.2 Helicobacter sp. MIT 03-1614 | reverse complement strand
AAAAGCCATGGTAACTCCTTTTTAAAATTTTCCTTAGGCGTCCTTGCCTTTGGCTGTAATACAAATCGGCTATGATGAAAAAAATTTAATTGTTTTTTATTCTTTTGCATCACACAGTGTCAAACAAAACAATATTCGAGTATCCCTAAATGCACTTATAGCTTCATTCAAGCTTGTTCCAGTAGTAACAATATCATCAAGCAATACAAATCCGCGCGATTGTATATCAATATTTTGAACAAAAGAATCTTTATACACAAATCCCTTAGGATTGTTCTGGCGAAAATGAAGGTTTTTGCCTGCATATTTAACCTTATTTTGAGCTTTGAGCGCACCAAAATAAGCTTTGAAAATACCTTTGCTCTCTTGAGAAAATACTTTTATAATCACACCTACGTGCGAATATGCACCATAGGGATAATCATCTAAACCAACAAGGGCAATAGGCAAAGATTGATTTGTGAGATGATGAAAGCTAAAATTCGTGAAAAAATATGCTGCCGCCCTCTTAGTAAGAAGTGGTAGAATCCGAGAGCCAATAAGATGATATTTGCTCTGCATAAGAAACGCTACATCTTCATAACGATAAAAACTATATGCTTTTATGCCGCTTTGCAAGATTCTATAACGAGGCACGAGAGGAATACGCGCAAGGCATTCTTCACAAATAATTTTAAAGCTCCATTTCTCACATACAAGACATTTCATAAGTTACACTAAAATATTGATATGCTCTCTAATTTGGGCACAAATCCTTTCTTTATCCTGTGTAGCATCAAGCACTATATATTTAAGATTCATTTGGGTAACGACATTTTTAAAGCATTTTTGAATCTCAAGCATATATGAAATGCCTCTACTTTCAATATTATCGTGGCTTTTGCTCTCAATCCTTTCTTTCAGGCTTTTCTCATCAAGCTCCAAAATGACTACTAAATCGGGTAACATACCACGCAAAACAAAATCATTAAGGGCTATACTTTGTGCTATATCAATACTCTTTGCATACGCTATACCCGATATAACACTTCTATCGGAAATAATAAGTTTATCTTTGTGCGGAAGAAGGACTTGAGCATAATGCTGTGCTCTATCAGCAAGAAATAACATTAACTCTGCCCGTTCATCAAGTGTAAAACCATATTTTTTAGGCGCAAAAAGCACAAGATCTCGTATATGCTCACCAATAATACTGCCACCGGGCTCTTTGGTAAAAACAGCTTGTGGATAATACGCTTTGAGTAATTGAATCTGTGTGCTTTTACCACAAGTATCTACGCCTTCAATTGCTACATACATTACATACCTCTTTTATGTTTGGTATAAAGTGAATAAATAAAATCAGCAGCATTTTTTGGCACAAGGTGAGAAAATGCTCCATTATGTTCAATGATTGAACGCACTACTGATGAGCTAATAAATGCATTCTCTAAAGTTGGCATAAAATAAATTGTCTCAAGCTCTGGATTGAGCGAAGCGTTCGCGTAGCCTATTTGCAATTCATATTCAAAATCACTTACAGCCCGCAATCCTCGTATAATCATTCTTGCACCCTTTTGCTTTGCAAAATCTGCAAGAAGAGTGCAAAAACCTTCAACTTGGACATTTGCTAAATTTTGTGTGCTAAGCTTTAAAATATCAATGCGTTCTTGAAGCGAAAACATTGGTCGTTTAGAGCTTGATTGAGCCACAGCAACAATTACATTATCAAAAATCTCCATAGAACGTTTGATAATATCCAAATGCCCATTTGTTACAGGGTCAAAAGTGCCCGGATAAATGGCTAATGTTCTCATTAAATCCCCTTTATATCATATTTCCAACGTTGATAAAGCATATTTTCTATACAAAGTGCATCAAACCACTTTCCTATAAAAAACCTCTCCATAGATTCTAAATCATTCGGCTTAGCATAATACCCTACACTTGGAGGGGCAATTATCACGCCAAGCAAAGAAAGCTTACTCATTTGCTCTAGTGCAATAGGACTTAAAGGCATTTCACGAGGTGCCAAAAGTAATTTTCGTCTCTCTTTAAGCATCACTGATGCACATCGTGAAATAAGCTCATCACATAATCCATTAGCTATTTTAGCAAGAAGATTCATACTTGTTGGCACAATCGCCATAGCATCAATACCAAAGCTACCCGAAGCTATCGGGCTATCCATTTCATTTTCATTATAAATACAAAACTCTCTTTTATGTTTGAGTGCAAAAAGCTGCTCTTTAAAATTATAATCAAGCTCGTGCTTTGCAACATCTTTTGCACCTTCACTCACCACCACAAACAATTCAATAGAATCTGGGACACATTCAATAAACTTTAAACCTAAATGCACCCCGCTCGCTCCTCCTATAGCAACTACAAGCTTCTTGATTCCTCTCATATACTCTCCTAAATTTTTTAATCATCATACCACATCATCAATACGCTTACCACTTACAAAATTTCACCCTTGCCTTCATCGGTAATTTTTACGCGTATGATTTTCCCGCTATTTGGATTTTGGGCATTAATAATTTCATTGTGCACGGCATTTTGTCTTGCCACAAGGACTATTTCCGTTGTAATACCACCTTCACGACTAAAGACACGAATCTTGTCTCCTTTTTTTACGATGATTCTTGGCTTGATTTTATCTTTTGTAATAGCTGTATCTACGCGAATATAGCTCTTCGCTCCACTATTATAAATCTCTTGTGTGCTAATGTATTCTGCACCTACTCGCTCAAAAGTGATACGCTCTGCGCGCGTATTTTGTGGTGTTAAAGTATCATTAACATTAATATTTTGCGTGCTTTTAAGCACTTCAAGCGTTCCTTCAAGCATATAAGCAAAAGTGATTTTTTTGATATGTGAATGCTCTCCGGTGCGATACTTCATCATAAAAGTGCCGTTGTTTTTTTTTAATGCAGGAGGTGCTAATTCATACTCAAGTAATTCATATTGTTGTGGCAATACGCCTATTGGACGCACGAGTAGCTTTTTTATCTCGAGACTTTTACCATAATGTTGAATATACATTTTTTGTATAAAATCCAATGCCTTATCTTCGCGCATATCACTTACAAAATTAAATTCTACAAATTCACTCTCAAAAGAGCTAATCTCATATCCATAGCGCGCAAAAATAAGCTTTATATCTACACTTTTAAGTTTAAGAGTGAATTTATCAGGAGGTAGAGTAGCAATCTTAAAACGCTTATCTATTTGAGGAAATATATCTGTTGAATAAATATTATTTTTGCTCACTTGATAGCTCTTTTGCAATGAGAGTTTAGATGGAGGGATAGAAATATCATCTGCGATTAGATTTATATTCGCAAAAATGGCAAAAAAAAGAAAAAATTGTTTCATTCGCATACCTTTTGCACAAATGAAGCTAGAATCACGCGCTCTAATCCGGAAAAATTAATCCTAAGCTGACACTGACTTCCCTTACCCTTTATAGATTCTACTACACCTATACCAAAGAGTTTATGTTGCACTTTCATACCTTTGCTAAATACCACTTCTGCTTCTTCTTGTATAGATTGAGTTTTATAAAGACTTGGTGCATTATATACGCCCAATAATCCACTTTCTCTTAAAAAACGCGATTGTTCAAGCCATTCTCTTTTACCCCTACGCAATCTGCTTTTTGCCGAACATAATGTAAGAAAATCTTTCGCTCTTGTGATTGCCACATAGCCTAATCGTCTCTCTTCTTGTATTTCATCTTCATCATTCCAAAGAGGAAAAATACCCTCTTCAAAACCAATCACATATACATATTTAAACTCTAATCCCTTAGCCATATGTATGCTCATACAACTCACATATTCTCCTGTCAATTCATCAGTAGGACTTGCCAAAGCAATATCATTTAAAAAATCTTCAACTTGATTGCTTGGATTAGCAATAGCATAATCACGAAACATACCATAAAATTCCTCAATATTTCCCTTTCTATCTACCTCATCAAGCCTACTGAATGTAAATACAATATGCTCTTGCATATCTTCAATCACATCTGCTAAATCTGTATATTTACGCCAACGTTCAATATTTTGAGTAAGCTCCAAAAGTGCATTATATGCCTTTTCTCCAATGGCTTCTTTGCTCTGCTGGGCATATTGGGTAATACTTGAAAAACAAGAGGTATTGAATGTTCGCGCGAGTTCTTCTAATTTAAGTTGTGTAATCTTACCAATCCCTCGTCTAGGGCGATTAATAATGCGTAAAAATGAATAATCATCATTAGGATTAACAATTAATCGCAAATAGCAAAGTAAATCTTTAATCTCTGCTCGTTCATAAAAGCGCACTGCTCCAATAATTTTATAGGGAATCTTAGCACGATTAAAGCCTTCTTCAACACTCCGAGAGAGTGCATTTACACGAAACAAAACTGCAATTTCGCTCGGATTTATACCTTGAGAAAGGAGCGTTAAAATATCTTTAGCAAGAAATTCCGCTTCTGTGCTTTCATTTTCACTTTCTATTACTCTTACATTTGCTCCAGCACCTTTGATACTCTTTAAATTTTTACCCAAACGCTTACTATTGTGAGAAATAAGTGCATTTGCAGCATTAAGAATCTGCTCACTTGAGCGATAATTTTCCTCTAACTTAACAACCTTTACTTCATCAAATTCCTTAGGAAATCCTAAGATATTCTTCACATTTGCTCCACGCCACCCATAAATACTCTGGTCATCATCACCTACAACACAAAGATTAGTATGAGCAAGACATAAACGTTTAAGGATTTTATATTGAATCTCATTAGTATCTTGGTATTCATCAACCATAATGTAGTGATATTTTTCGCTCATTTGCTTTGCTATATTGTCATTTTTAAGCAAAATTGCATACGTAAGATAAAGCAAATCATCAAAATCAAGTAAATTTTTATTCAATAAATAATTTTCATATTCCCCATAGATTCTATTCATTAGCTTATATTCTTCACTATAGGCATAAGTTTGTGCTTGTTCGGGCGAAAGAAAGGCATTTTTCATATCTGAAATATAATAATCAAGCTGTGAAATAGGACGAATCTTGCACAAAGATTTTAAAATAGCGCGTTTATCATCAGTATCAAGCACTACAAAATTTGCATTTCTCCCAAGTGCAGTAATATGAAAGCGTAAAAAAAGTAGTCCAAAACGATGAAAAGTGCATAAAAGCGGTGGAGATTCATATCTATTATGCAAAAGTGTTAAGGCTCTCTCTCTCATCTCCTGCGCAGCTTTATTAGTGAAGGTAAGTGTAAGTGTGGCACTTGGGGGAATCCCAACCTCATCAATCAGATAAGCTAAACGTGTTGTAATTGTTTTAGTCTTACCACTCCCTGCTCCTGCAAGGATAAGCATTGCCCCATCAATATGTTCAACTGCTTGCTTTTGAGCGTCATTAAGCGAAACGATAGTTTGCTCAAGTGTTTGTGGAACAAGTGGTTGAACAGATGAGAGAGATACCGGCATCTTATGGTTTTATATCTTTAAGACTTTTTTCTACAACAGAAAAATCTGGCTTTTGGGATAGATAAGGCTTAACTTCTTCATCGCTTAGCTTTTTCCAAACCTTTGTCTCACCCATAAAACCAGATTTATCAATACTCCCGCGCAACTCAAGTGTATTGCCCTTAAGCGTTACTTTGGCATAATACTCCTTTCCTGAATCAAAATTATATACCTTGCCATTTTTAAATACATCACTCTTACCCTCTCTTACGAGATTATAGACAAATACACTCCCCTTATCAAGACGATTTCTAAGAGCTGGATTCTCATTATTGACATCTTTTTTGGGTAGCGAACCATCTACATTAGCAAAACCATAGGCATAGTATTTATTACCTTTTTTAAAAAACTCCACAATACTTTGCTGTCCTTTCTCACCTTTATGAGTCATATAATAACCCTCTAGCTCTGCTCCATAAATAACTGCCGTAGATAAAACCAAAATCAATATTATTTTTTTGTAATTCATTTATTTCTCCTTATATATTCATAAAAAATAATTAAACCTTAAATGGCACAAAATTCGCTTTTGTTTTTTTAACTAATTTTGCAAGTATAACAAAATTATATTAGAATAGCACAATTTAAAAAACACTGAAAGGGTCATATACAAATGAAATATGGTGTTATAGTAAAATGCCTCACATTATGTAGCATTCTTATGTATGGAATGCAAAAAACACCTATAAAATATTTCTCAAATGATGTCCAGCCAAATGAAGCTCTACAAGAAGTTGCTAAAACGCGTCAAGATTTACTCTATGAGGTTGCAGGAGTAAAGATTCCCAAACCAAAAGACCCACGTGAGGGCTTATATGCACTTGTTAATGTGGGCGTAGTTTTCACACCTTCACTTGGCTCAAGTAGTATGCTAGGAATAGAAACAGGATATGATTTTATATTTGGCAAACATCATTCATTGCGCATATTTGGATTTTTTGACCGCACGAATTATGGTGCATTTGGAGATTTTGAATTTGATGCTAATAAGCCTAATAAAATGCAAATTTATCGCGGAGGATTTTCTGCTGAATATAGAATCTATGCCACACGCTACATAGGATTTCGTATGCGACTTGGTTCATTTGGAGCTTATAGCTTCTCACGCACAGATAGTGCAGCTCTTCCCACTCTTAGCACTAAGCACACTAAATGGTTTTATCCTACTTTTGCTTTTGGACCAATTTTTATCTACGGCAAACATCACGAGCTTTTTGTAGGCTATGATTTACTTGATTATGAAAAAGAACGCGGTATGAGTGTAAATTATCTTAAATACTCATATAAATTTTGATTAAAGGAGATTCTATGCTTGATGTTAAACAACTCTATTTAAATGCGAATGCTTTGCTTAAAGGACACTTCCTCTTAAGTAGCGGAAATCACTCTGACCACTATCTCCAATCAGCGCGCGTATTAGAAAATCCAGCCATTGCACAGCAATTAGCCAATGCCTTAGCGGCACAAATTAAAGATTCTCATATTAAAGTTGAATGCGTATGCTCTCCTGCTCTTGGTGGAATCCTCGCAGGGTATGAACTCGCAAGAGCTCTAGGTGTGAGATTTATTTTCACAGAACGAGTTGAGGGGCAAATGCAGCTAAGAAGGGGCTTTAAAGTAGCAAAAGATGAAAAAGTGCTTGTATGCGAAGATATTATTACTACTGGTGGTTCAGCTTTAGAATCTGCTCAATGCGTAGAGTTTGAAGGTGCAAAAATAGTCGCTTACGCAGGATTAGCAAATCGGGGATTCTGTAAGCGCGTAGGCTCAAATCTCCCGCGCAAAAAAGAGGCACGATTGCCAGAGCATATCCCGCTTTTTGCACTTGAAGATTTTGTATTTAATATGTATGAGCCGCATTCCTGCCCTCTGTGTGATGCAGGAGAGCAAAAAGCAATTAAACCAGGTAGTCGCGGTAATTAAATGCTATGGGAACACCTAAACGTTGGCGGAAAATAAAATCCGCACAAAAGACAACCCACTTAGCACATAGCGTAAAGAAATCTCAATGGATAAATATATATAACTTCTCACTCAAAAAGCAATTACAACTAATGCACGCGAGTGAGCGGTTAAAAGCATTTATCACTGATATGTTTATGATTAATATGCCTCTTTTGTATCTTACCACTTATGTTTTTTTAGATGGCAAAGAGGCTTTTACGCACAATCAAAGTGTTATTTTTGCCTGTGGCATAGGCTATGGATTTATTACTTCACTTTTTTTAGCACTCTCTAGTCAAACACCCGGTTTCCGATATATGCACCTTCAACTTGTGCGAAGCGAATCTAACTCAAATAAATCCACGCAAAACATTGCTTATTGCAAAGTAGGCTTTTTGAGGGCATTTGCGCGTTATGTATTATGGGTAATTGGCACAAGCTTTTTATTTGGAATCCTCATCGGAATATTGCGCCGTGATGGTAGATGTCTGCACGATGTGCTGTGCAAAACACAAGTAATAAGCCAAGATGATGAGCCTATTACTCATCAAACACTCTCTTAAAAATTGCATCAATATTTTTTGTATAATACTCATAAGCAAAGCATTCCTTGATAGCTGCCTCACCAATAAGCCCCACTAATTCAGAATCTGCTAATAAATACTGCAAATATAAGCTCTCTCCCTTTTCATTCACCGCCGCTTTGCCCTCTTGCAAATCCTGCCATACTTTCATTGCATTGCGTTGCACGATTTTATACGCATCTTCACGACTAACGCCCTTTTTAGGCAACTCCAATAAGATTCTTTGTGAAAACACAAGCCCACCGGTTAAATTAAGATTTTTCATCATATTTTTAGGATACACCACAAGCTTATCAAGCAATCCCTTAAGTCGCACAAGCATAAAATCAGTAGTGATTAAACTATCAGGCAGGATAAAACGCTCTACGCTTGAGTGGCTAATGTCTCGCTCGTGCCAAAGGGCGACATTCTCCATTGCTGGCAGAGCAAAAGAGCGAATCATTCTACAAAGTCCGGTGATATTCTCACTTAGCACTGGATTGCGCTTGTGAGGCATTGCGCTGCTGCCCTTTTGCCCTTTTTCAAAATATTCCTCTGCTTCATACACTTCCGTGCGTTGCAAATGCCGAATCTCTACTGCAATTTTCTCACAACTACTAGCTAGAAGTGCTAAATCACTCATTAATCGTGCATATCTATCACGCTGAATGACTTGATTGCTTACAGGAGCAGGTTTTAACCCCAAATCTTTACATACAATTTCTTCTAGCTCAATAGGTGTATGTGCGAGATTTCCCATTGCTCCGCTTAACTGCCCCACAGAGATGACTTCTAAAGTAGATTCTAAAGCCTTTAAATGCCTTCCTAGCTCATCATACCAAATTGCCAAAACAAGCCCAAAAGTAATGGGTTCGCCGTGGATTCCGTGAGAGCGTCCTACCATAAGTGTGCCTTTGTGTTCCATTGCCCTTTTTTTAATCACTTCACGCACCTGCTTAATATCCTCTAAAATAATCTTTAGAGAATCTCGCATTTGCAGCGCCACAGCCGTATCAATACAATCACTTGAAGTAATCCCATAATGCACCCAGCGCGATTCCTCACCTAAGCTTTCAGCCACACTTGTAGTAAAAGCAATTAAATCGTGCTTTGTAACTGCCTCTATTTCATCAATGCGCGCAATATCAAACTTTGCATTCTTGCATATTTTGTCACAATCATCATCAGGGATAAGCCCTAGCTTATTCCACCCGCGCACTAATGCCTTTTCCACCTCTAGCCACGCAGAATATTTAGCATTTAAATCCCATAGTTTTTTCATTTCCTCGCGTGCATATCGCTCTATCATATTTTCTCCTTAATAATACAATTTTCCGCTTAAGTTCTACTATGTTATGGCAAAGTGTTAAATTTCATAGCCAAAAATTCATTATTGTAAATCTCATCAATTAAAGCTCAAATTTTGCCATTATAATAAATCTTAGCTTAATATGCTACAATCTCATTTAAGATTTAACTCTATTAAGATTCCCTACTTACTAAGGATATTTTTATGAATGTCGCGCTTTTACAGCTTCCATCACTTATGTCCTCTGACACAAAGCTTGAAAAATATTTTCAAACTTGCAAAGCGAAAAAAGTCAAGCTTGTAGCTCTTGGAGAATATGTCCTTAATCCTTTTTTTAAAGAATTTGACACCACAAACCCTAAAGAAATGGCGCATACTCTCTCTGCCGATACGCTTTCTGTGCTCCATAAACTCTCTAAAAAATACAAACTTGATATTATCGCTCCACTACTTATGAGAGAACAAAATAAACTTTATAAATCTATCGCTCTTATTCAAAATGACAAAGCACAATTTTATCATCAGCAAAAACTCATTGCTTATCCACATTGGAACGAAAAAGCCTTTTTTAATAATAAAGTCTCAAAATCCCCGCAAACACCGCTTATTTTTGAAAAAGATGGCTTTAAAATAGGTATTGTCGCAGGCTTTGAAATACATTTTGATGAAATATGGCTCAAGCTTAAAAAAGCGCAGGTAGATGTGGTATTCTTGCCTTGTAGTAATACTTTTAATTCCAAGATGCGATGGCGCAATCTCTGTCAAATGCGTGCTTTCCTTAACTCTATGGCAATCTTGCGCATTAATCGCGTTGGGGAGCTTTATTATGAGCAAACGCCTTGGAGATTCTATGGAGATAGTCTTTTTATCAACGCAAATGGGCATATTGAAGAAAGCTTAGGTGATAAAGAAGAAATGATGCTTGTTGGGCTTGATTTAACACATATTCATCAAATACAAAAAGAATGGCAGTTTAGAGAATAATTGTTTAGAATCCTTACGAAACATCAAATTGCAAAATTTTCATTTTGACTTTATTGTTATAATCATCGCGCATAAGTTCAAATTGCACATTACCGCTTTGTCCTATTTCACGCATTTGTGGCACAAAAAACTCTATGGCTTCAAGCAACACGCCATTGCTTTTATCGTTCAATATGTAGCTCAAATGCTTTTTATCTCTGCCAAGAGGCTTAAGAGATTGGATTTGAAGATTCTCACACAAAAATATAGGCTTTGGATTTCCCTCGCCAAAAGGTTCAAAGCGCTCACAAATCGCCAGAATCTCCTCATTAATACTCGCACTCTCAATCACACCAAGTATTGCATTTTCTTTTATATCATCAAATATGAGAGCAGATTCTAAAGCATTTATGAATCCCTCTAATTGTTCTAACTCTAAACTTATCCCCACTGCGCCACTATGCCCACCAAAACGCAAAAGATGCTTACTTAAAGGCGTGATACTTGCAATAAGATTAAGCCCTCCAAAACTGCGCCCACTCCCCTTAAGTATGCCATTGCTATAACTCAATACAAATGCGCTCTTACCTTTTTCTTGAGCAAGTGAAGAAGCAACAATACCAAGAACGCCTTCGTGCCAATCCTCTCCATAACTCACAATAATATGTTCAGATTCTATATTTGGCATTTGTGCAAGAGATAGAATCTCACTCTGCACACTTTTGCGCTGAACATTGAGTTCAAAGAGTTTATCATAGATTCTAAGTGCATCTACAACACTTGGAGCAAGCAAAAAATCCAAAGCTAAATTTGCATTTGCCATACGCCCAGCACAATTAAGCAATGGCACAATGGAAAATGCAAGATTCTCTGCATTGATAGCTTTAAGCTTAGAGCGTATCAACAAAGCAAGAGGGCTTGAAGAGTTGCGAAGTCGCTCTATGCCCTTTTTTACAAGTATGCGATTAATCCCCACAAGCGGCATAATATCTGCAATACTTGCCAAAGCAAGATATTCTAAAAATTCGCCCATATCTATTGAGGCGCCAAGAATCTGTTTTATCGCAGCGCAAAAATACCACGCCACCACTGCTCCACAAATTGATTTTTGTATAAAGCTGCAATCAGCCATATAAGGGTCAATAATCACATCAGCTTGAGGCAATGTATTTGCGGGTGTATGATGGTCTGTAATGATAAATACAATATTGTGCTCTTTGCACCAATCTCCTGCACAAAATGCGTTTATACCATTATCTACACTTACCACAATAGAAGCATTATTTGCGTATTTTTCCAAAAGTGCAGCACTCACTCCATAGCCATCAATAAAACGATGAGGAATAACAAGCCTAAATTTTTCATAACCTAAACGCTCAAAAAATCGGCACATTAGCGCACTTGCACATATTCCATCAGCATCATAATCCCCTACCACAAGAATCTCTTGCCCTTTATTCATACATTCTACCACTTTTTGTGCGCCTGTAAGTGCGTGTGTAAGTGAATCAGGCTTGGGCAAATCACGTAAAGTTGCTATACCTTGCTCTAAATCACGCTCTAAGAGCATCTGTAAAAGGGTATCTTTATCAATCTGACGCATTTTTATACCAATTTATTTATGTCTTTTTATGTGCTAAAGTTTCTTTCACAAAAGCCAAAATGACAGGATTAGGGTTTTGCAATCGCGAAGTAAATTCAGGGTGAAACTGCACTCCAACGAACCACGGGTGATTTGCAAGCTCAATAGATTCTATAAGTCCATTGCTCTCTCCACTTACAATCATACCATTTTTTTCAAAAAGTGCGCGATAGTGAGGATTTGCCTCGTATCTATGACGATGACGCTCTTTAATAAGTGTCTGTTTGCCATAAGCCTCATAAAGCTTTGTGCCTTTTTTGATATGGCATTCATACTCACCCAAACGCATTGTTCCACCCATAGGTGAAGTATGCGTGCGTAATTGCACCCCACCTTGCGAATCGATAAAATTTTCAATTAAATATATCACAGGCTCTTTTGTTTGTGGATCAAATTCAATAGAGTTTGCTTCGCTCATTCCTAATACATTGCGCGCAAATTCAATGAGTGAGAGCTGCATACCTAAACAAATACCAAGTAATGGAATCTGCTGGATACGCGCATATTTTATTGCCTCTAATTTACCTTCAATGCCCCGCTCGCCAAATCCTCCGGGTATAAGAAGAGAATCTACATCATATAAAAGCGCAAGATTATCTACTAAAATCTCACTATCAATCCATTTGATATTTACACGTGTGTCGGTGTTTGCTCCTGCGTGTATAAGAGATTCTATTAAAGACTTGTAAGATTCTTTGAGGCTTAAATATTTGCCGACAAAACCAATGGTTATGTTTGATTTGGGTGCAATGATTTTTTTTACAAGCATATCCCAATTATCCATTTTGGGTTTTAATTCGCCCAACTCCAAATGCCTTGCAATAGGAGTAAGTATGCCTTCTTCTAAGAAATTAAGAGGACATTTATAAATACTCTGCGTATCTTGAGCCACTATCACACTATCATTATCAACATCACAACTCAAAGCAAGTTTGCGCTTTAACTCTTTGTCAAGATTTTTCTCACATCGTGCTACAAGAATTTGTGGAGAAATACCAATGCGTCTAAGTTCTTGAACGGAATGTTGGGTAGGCTTTGTCTTTAGCTCTCCTGCTGCACGCATAAGAGGAATAAGCGTAATATGAATAGAAATAACTTGTTTGCCTCCTAGCTCGTGCTTCATCTGTCGCATAGCTTCAAGATAAGGCATACCCTCTATATCACCAACTGTTCCACCAAGTTCTACAACAAGAAAATCACTTCCCTCTCCTGCAAACTTGATACGAGATTTAATTTCATCAACAATATGCGGCACAATCTGAATGGTTTTGCCCAAATATTTACCCTTGCGCTCATTTTCAATCACCGACATATAAATTTGTCCTGTGGTAAAATTATTTTTTTTATGGAAATCTTTATTCAAAAACCGCTCATAATGCCCTATATCCAAATCTGTTTCTGCTCCATCACAGGTTACAAAAACTTCTCCGTGTTCTAATGGACTCATCGTGCCCGGATCAACATTAATATAAGGGTCAATTTTTAAAATTGATACACTATATCCGCTCTGTTGAAGTAAAGTTGCGATGGAAGAAGAAGTAATACCCTTACCAAGGGAACTTAAGACACCTCCTGTTACAAAAATATATTTTACTGCCATTAGCTAATCCTTCATAAATTTTGATGTAATCATAATAAATGAGTAGTTAAAAGCTTGTTAATTTACTTTTTTTTGTATTTTATATTCCATAATATGTTTTTGATAATTTTTGTAAATTACAAGGAGCATAAATTGTTACATACTCTCATTATTTTTGTTGGCTTGTTTATCTGTGCTTATGCCTTGCCAAGTATTATTTTAGCTATTTTACAAATACGTCATATTAAAGCTGAATTACAAAAACCTGCCATTTTGTTAGAATCTGAGGATTACCACCAAGCAGGAGAGTATGCTATTGCTTCATTGCGTCTTGATATAATAAATCGTGTCCTTGAAATTATTACTTTTATTCTATGGGTAAGTTTTGGCTTTAGCTTACTTCAAAAACAACTTGATATATTTATGCCACATTCTTTGAATCCTATATGGCAAAGTGTGGCTTTAGTGCTTAGTTTTATGCTTATAAGCAGTATCATTGAATTACCCTTATCTATTTATAAAACTTTTGGGCTTGATAAGAAATTTGGATTCTCTAAACAAACACCAAAACTTTTTATTATTGATTTATATAAACATTTTCTTTTGAGTTTAATTGTTGGTGGTTTGATTGTATTTTTGCTCATTTTTATCATTGAAAAAGTTGTATTATGGTGGATTGTGGGCTTTATCGTTCTGCTTAGTGTAGTTATTCTAGCTAATTTTGTTTATCCTACACTCATTGCTCCACTTTTTAATAAATTCACTCCCCTTGATGATGAAAACCTCAAAGCTCGCATAGAATCATTACTCAACACCATAGGTTTTAAAAGTAATGGTATTTTTGTTATTGACGCTTCTCGGCGCGATGGACGACTTAATGCTTATTTTGGCGGACTTGGCAAAAATAAAAGAGTGGTGCTTTTTGACACTTTGCTTGATAAAATTAGTGCTGATGGCTTAATTGCGATTTTAGGACACGAACTCGGGCATTTCAAACACAAAGACATACTTAAAAACATTGCAATTATGGCGTGTGTGCTTTTTGTGCTCTTTTTTATTGTAGGACATTTACCTCCACAACTCTTTGACGCACTGAGTTTGGCACATAATGGTGCAGGGATACTTATCGTAATGCTCCTTATTTCACCTATGATTGCTTTTTGGTTTATGCCTTTAATTGGTTATTTTAGTCGTGAGGCAGAATACGCAGCTGATGAATTTGGAGCGAATCTTTCAAGCAAACATTGCCTTGCTGATGCTCTAGTATGTCTTGTGAATGAAAATAAAAGCTTTCCAAGCTCTCACCCTGCTTATATTTTCTTCTACTATACTCACCCACCACTACTGCAACGACTTAAAGCATTAGATTATGATATGTAGTATTGACGAGCTTTTAGAAGATTCTATTTCCCGTCTTTCTCAATCTGATGTTACCTTTGAACTTAAGCCTAGATACGAATCCGAAATCCTCCTTTCATTTCTACTAGGTGTCCCACGCACCTATCTTCACACTCATAGTGCGCAAAATATAGAATCTACTCTTGCGCAAAGATTCTATACACTTATAAATGAACGTGCAAAGGGCAAGCCTATTGAATATATTACACGCCAAGCAAGTTTTTATGAGAGAAGTTTTTATGTTGATGAGCGCGTATTAATTCCGCGTCCGGAAACCGAAATACTCATTGATAAAGCAAATGAGATAATTAAAGGGGAAAAAGTAAATTTTATAGCAGAGGTAGGGGTAGGTTCAGGCATTATCACTACTACACTTGCCATTATGCACCCACAATGTTACTTCTTTGCCACAGATATAAGTGAGCAAGCCCTTGAGGTGAGCAAACTTAATATTGCCACTTATGCACCAAATGCAAATATTACACTACAATGCTGCTCCCTGCTTCCCGCGCATATAAACCCACAACTTATCATCTCAAATCCTCCTTATATTAAAGATGATTATCCTATAAGTGCACCGCTGCACTATGAGCCCAAAATTGCACTTTTTGGCGGAAAAGATGGGTTGGGGATATTAAAATCACTCATTAACGAATGTGCTACTCGTAAAGTATGGCTACTATGCGAAATAGGCTATGACCAAAAAGATGCACTTGAACACATACTTTTACAATCTCGTGCAAAAAATATAACATTCTATAAAGATTTAAGTGGCTGGGACAGGGGATTTAGTGCTTATTTTGGTATATAAAAGGTGTAGTATAATCTAACTTTAGTCGCCCTTTTGAAAAATCAATCAAATCTTGCATACTTTTAACAAAAGGCGGAAACATCATTGAAGCAATTTCAAAAACTCTAAAACTTGTGAGTGCATCAGCATAAGCGCGATGAGTAACTGCTGTGCGTATGCCTAAAAATTCATTTAAAAACCCAAGAGCATAACGAGGAGAAAGAATCGTTTTTTTGGCAAGCTCAATCGTGCAAAGCTTAGGATTAAGTAGCCCAAACAAACTACACTGACGTAAGTGATAATCTACAAAGCCATAATCAAAATTTACATTATGAGCCACAAATACATCTGTGCCTAAAAATGCCCTAAATTCTCCTAAAACTTCTTTAATTGAAGGTGCATAAGCAATATCTGCTTGGCAAATACCTGTAAGCTGCGTAATATTCTCTGGCACCTCATCGGCATAAACATAGCTTTCAAATTTATCTATAATCTCCCCACCTTTTACTTTAAGCGCGCCAATCTCGATAATTTGACATTGTTGAGGTTTAGCCCCATTAGTTTCAATATCTACAAAAACTAAATTGCCTTTTTGCCATTCTTGGTGTTGTGTGCTTAGACTAAAATATGATTCTCCATTGTGTTTTTGCACATACAAAGGAGCACCGGAACCCTTAAGTAGTTCAAGTTCAGATGCTATATCTGCATAAAGTCCGCCGATATTTTTTACATAAGTATAAAATTGTGCCTCGCTCATAGGCTTTTGACGGATTTTTTCAAAAAGCTGCTGATATGTCATAGATTTTATCTAAGTGCGCTAATAGCTTGAGCATAATCAGTTGAGCCAAAAATAAAACTCCCAGCTACAACTATATCAATTCCTGCATTTTTGAGTATGTCAATATTTTTATCACTCACTCCTCCGTCAATCTCAAGCAAACAAGAAGGATTGAGTCTATCACGCATTTTTTTAAGATTCTGTAATTTTTTGACACTATGGGGGATAAAACTCTGCCCTCCAAAACCCGGATTTACACTCATAAGCAATATCAAATCAATATCAGGCAAAATATACTCTAAGCTTTGCTCGTTAGTGTGAGGATTAAGCACTACACCTGCTTTTACGCCGGATTCTTTAATATACCAAATGAGGCGATGCAAATGCTGCACTTCCTCAATATGCACACTCATAAATGCAGGTTTTAAAGGCAAAAATAAATCCACAAAAAAGGGAACATTTTTTACCATAAGATGAATATCTAAAGGTTTGCTTGAACTCTTGGCTATGCTTTGCACAATCATAGGACCCATTGTGAGATTTGGCACAAAATGTCCGTCCATTACATCAATATGCACAAAATCACACCCTGCTTTACATATATCTTCCACCTCTTGCCCTAATTTTGCAAAGTCTGCAGAAAGCATACTTGGGGCTACTAATATATCTTTGTTCATTACTTATCCTTATGATAAAATCCTACATATATTTTAGCATAATATCGCTGTAAGTCTTGCACTGATTATTAAGGAGATTGTATGCCCTTATTTTATTCATTACGTCCATTACTCACTCCATTTACGCCTACGCTCATTTATCCTCTACATCATTTACCTAAGCCCAAAAGTCCTTTTATACCCTATGGGTTTAATATTTCTATACAAGAAGGAAAAGAAATCATCGCACACATAGAATCTTCTCAAACAAATGCGCCCAAAGCAATTATCATTTTTGTGGGTGGATTTTGTGATACAATTATGCGAGCTGTATATAGGGAATTTGTGGCATTTAATGAACCTTTTTGTCTTAAACTCTATATAAGTTTTAAATGCCAAAAACTTTTTACTTTATGGCTACCCATACTTACAAATATGGGATTACCGCTTTTTATCATTGCACATTCTTGGGGTGCAAGTAATCTCAATAAAGTTCTTCAAACAAAGATTGCTGATAATATACACTTACATTACTTACTTACGCTGGACCCTGTGGGTTATAATACACCTCACACACGCCCTAGTGGCATTAGATTATGGGAAAATATTTATATTTCTCATAAAATACAATACTTGCGCCGCGATAATATCATTGCTCTTATTGGACACGCGTGGAATAGCATTGAAGTAAGTGATTATAATGCCTCATTATCTAAACCAGCTCATCACGCAAGTATCAATCAAATGATAAACACTTCACATTTTTACCAAGAGCTTACAAAAATCATCAAATCTTAATCCTAAAATGTTATAATCGCCTCTATTTTATACACGAGGAGAATCTATGATAAGCATCATTATTGATTCTTTAAGAGAATCTGCCCTACATATTGATAGTCTTTTAAAAGACACTTCCACAAGCTATCTGCAAAGCATTAATGCAAGTGGCGATATGCAGCTTGAAATTGATGTAAGGGTTGATAAATTCTTAAGCGAAAAATTACTTAATCTACCTTGTGTAAAGGCTATTTGTAGTGAAGAGCAAGAAGAAATAATGTATTCAGAAAATAAAAATGCACCCTATATTATCGCTTATGACCCTCTTGATGGCTCTTCGCTCATTGATAGTAACCTAAGTATTGGCACAATTTTTGGCATCTATAACGAAGAGTTAAGTGCAAAACATCTTATTGCTAGTGGATATATTATTTATGGACCGCGTCTTGAAATGGTAGTAGCTCAAGAGCAAGCTCTGCATTATCGCTATAATGGCAATATGTGGCGCAATCTTGGTGCATTAGCTCTTAATACAAAAGGTAAAATTAATGCGCCCGGTGGCACACAAAAGCATTGGGAAAACAAACACAAAGCAATGATAGAATCCCTTTTTGCACAGGGGTATCGTTTGCGCTATTCTGGAGGTATGGTGCCAGATTTGCATCAGATTCTTATTAAAGGTGGGGGGCTTTTTAGTTATCCTGCCACGAGTGATGCTCCTAATGGCAAACTTCGCAAACTTTTTGAAGTATTTCCCTTTGCATTTGTGTATGAAAAAGCTGGAGGATTTGCTACAAATGGCAGTCATAGAATTTTAGAGCTTGAAGTTGCTCACTTACACGATAGCACACCTTGTTTTTTTGGTAGCCAAAGTGAAATGAACCTTGTAAAGGAAGTTTATGAGTGAGCCTATAACAGATGAATACACACAAAATCTCAATGACAAAACTACTCTCTTGCAGCAATGCCAACAAAACAAAGGTTATATATCTTGTTTAAAATGTGAACAGCTTATAGGTTGTCAAGTGCGACAAGAGTATGTCAAAGCAGTCTATGAGAGTATGTCAAAAGGGCAACACGGCGATTTTGATTTTAATTAATGTATACAAAGGATAGAAAATGAGTCAAAAAATCCTCATAACCTCCCCTATTTATTATGTGAATGATATTCCTCATATTGGGCACGCTTATACAACCATTTTATGTGATATGCTTAAAAAATTTTATCAATTACAAGGCAACGATGTAAAGTTTCTCACAGGCACAGATGAACACGGACAAAAAATTGAACAATCCGCACAAAAGCATAGCCTAGACCCTCAATCTTATGCTGATAAAATTAGTATAAGATTCAAAGAGTTGTGGAATGAATTTAATATAGATTATGATATTTTTGTGCGCACCACAGATAATATGCATTGTCTAAGTGTGCAAAAAGCCTTTGAAATAATGTATGCTAAAGGTGATATTTACAAGGGGAGCTATGAGGGACATTATTGTATTTCGTGTGAGACTTTCTTTACTCAAAAGCAACTTAATGAAAATAACGCTTGTCCTGATTGTGGCAAGCCTACACAGATTGTGCAAGAAGAAAGTTATTTTTTTGCCCTAAGTAAATATCAAAATAAACTTTTGGATTGGTATAAATCTCACCCTGATTTCATTTTACCACAATTTCGCCAAAATGAAATTATCAAATTTGTAAATGAAGGACTTAATAACCTCTCCATTACGCGCACAAGCTTTGAATGGGGTGTGCCACTCCCGCATAATCCCGCGCGTAAAGATGACAAAAAACACGTGATGTATGTGTGGCTTGATGCACTTTTAAGCTACTTAAGCCCTCTGGGTTATCTTTCAGATAGTGCAAAAATGCCTTATTGGGAGAATGCAATACACTTTGTTGGTAAGGATATTTTGCGATTCCACGCAGTGTATTGGTTAGCATTTTTAATGAGCCTTGAGCTACCTTTGCCACAGCACATTTATGCGCACGGCTGGTGGACAAAAGATGGAACAAAAATGAGCAAAAGCATTGGCAATGTGATTAATCCAAAAGAAGTTGCAAATGCCTATGGTATAGAATCTTTGCGATATTTTTTGCTTAGAGAAATGCCATTTGGACAAGATGGAGACTTTAGCCAAAAAGCCTTTATTGAGCGCATTAACGCTGAACTAGGTAATGATGTAGGCAATTTGCTTAATCGCCTTATTGGTATGAGTGAGAAATATTTTGCGCTCCAAGTCGATTCTGTGCAGGTGGAAATGTTTTTTGCTCCTGAACTCAATGAGCTTAAAAATATCATTGCCCAAGCACAAGAAAAAATGCTCTCTATGCAGCCACACCGCTATGTTGAAGAGCTGTGGAAAGCTTTTGGACTGGGCAATAGTGTCATTACCAAATATGAACCTTGGAACCTCATCAAGTTTCATCAAACAGATAAGGCAATGGCTTTGCTCGGCTTGATTGCTAATATTTTAGCCCAAAGTAGCCTTTTACTCTATCCGATTATGCCTCAAAGTGCGTGTAAAATCGCCAACGCGCTTAATTTTGATATTAATGCACAAAATTATGAAAAACTTATTAAACAAGGACAGCTTCTTGCCTCTTTTAAACTCAATAAAATTCCTCCACTTTTCCCTCGTATAGAATC
Source organism: Helicobacter sp. MIT 03-1614 (assembly GCF_000762925.2). Lineage (NCBI taxonomy): Bacteria > Pseudomonadati > Campylobacterota > Epsilonproteobacteria > Campylobacterales > Helicobacteraceae > Helicobacter > Helicobacter sp. MIT 03-1614. The sequence continues at coordinate 4,165 of NZ_JRMS02000015.1, read as the reverse complement.
TCCTTTACTTGCAGAATCTCCTACCAATACCAAGGAAGATTCTCAAAACAAACATACACCTGAAAAAACAGGACTTATTGATATTAAAGATTTTAGCAAAATTGATATACGCGTAGGAACAATCATAGAATGCACTCCCATAGAAAAAAGTGAAAAACTCCTAAAATTAATGGTAGATATTGGTGAGTCTAAGCCACGTCAGATTCTTTCAGGTATCGCTCAATACTATACCCCTCAATCTCTTATAAATAAACAAATATGCTTGATAATCAACCTCAAACCAGCCAAACTTATGGGAGAAATCAGCGAGGGAATGATACTTGCTAGTAAAGATAAAAACGGCTTGTCTTTGCTTGGTGTAGATAATCCACGAATCAATGGAAGTCCGATAAGTTAAATTTCTTAAGGAAAAAATGTGAGAGTAAATGAAGTTGTAGAAATCACTAAAGGAAAGCTTCTTACTACACCTTCCATTGCGGAGTTTTCACGTATTATTTGTGATGTAGAACGTGTGCAAAAAGGTGATTTATTTATCGCTAAAGACATTGCTCAAGTGCCACAAGCTGTTGCGATGGGAGCATATGGCATAATTTGTGCAAATATACATAATATCAATGATGAAGAATTAGCGTGGATTATGGTAGAAGATTTACAAGACTGCCTCACACGCCTTATTCGCTATAAGCTCTTAGCCAAAAATATTACTACTATTTCTCTAAATCCCATTGAAGAAGCAATAGCCCAAGAAATTATTATTGATGAACGTGCAAAATTTTTTCACAATGATTTGTATGCTTTTATTGAACTCCTCAATAATGAACAAATCAGTTTTATATTCACACACAATGAGCATATTTTAGAGATTAGCTTTGAAGTGATACAGGCTCATAAACCAAAAGAGCGTCCATTTCTAATCATCTCCCACACACTCTTTGATAGCACTATTTTCTATCAAAGCACGCATTATCGTATTAATCTTCCTAAACTTTTTTTAAATGATTTGGGTGCAGTGGTTAATCTCTGTGAAAATAAAGGCATAGAATATTCACTTAATCATTTTAAACATATTCCTTTCTTTAAGCCTAATTTTCTCAACGCCTTTGGTAAAGTAATTGATTATGGACAAGCTGCTAAGGTTGCTATTGCCGAAGAAGATATTGAACAATTTAAAAAATATATGGCATATATTGCTAATAATGCCACTTGGGGGAAACTTCTTTTTCTTGTGCCTGATATATATTTAGAACTTTTTAATCAAATCGCTCAAACATTTGCATACAAAACTCAAGAGGAATTATATACATATATTCACCATAATAATTTCAATTTTGCACTTATCTTAGGTATTGATGATAGCACACTTGTGCATACTTTAAATACTAATCACAAACAGATTCTTGAGCCCAATTTATTCTCAGATATTATGGAAGAAAGATATGCAAGAAAGCCTGAACTCTAATGATTTTAAAGAATACGCCGCCAAAAAAGCAAAGCATATCACCTCTGCTAAAAATATTGCTCCGCTTTTAGAGTGCATTGCATCTCTTCCAACTATTCCCTCACATTTTTATAGCGATAATGGCATTCATATTGTCGCTCAAGATAAAACTTTAGCTCAAAAGTATCATAAAGCAATTTATACACTTGCTACACAGCTTAAGCCGTGGAGAAAAGGACCTTTTTTTTTATTTGATATACATATTGATAGTGAATGGCAAAGCTTTATGAAATGGCAGCTTCTCGCTCCACATTGCAACCTTGAGGGTAAATACATAGCAGATGTCGGCTGTAATAATGGCTATTATATGTTTGAAATGCTCCTGCAGGGGAAAAAATTATATAAAAAAATCATAGGCTTTGACCCAAGCGGCATTTTTAAATGTCAATTTGATTTTATTAATCACTTTATCAATGCTCCTATTGAATTTGAGTTGCTTGGTGTAGAAGATTTGTTAGCATATTCTCAAGCACACAATCAAAGTTTTGATGTGATTTTTTGTCTTGGAGTGCTTTATCACCGATTTGACCCAATCAATACGCTTAAAATCCTCTCTCAATCACTCAACAAAGGTGGAGAGCTTATTTTGGATACACTTATCTATGAGAGCAATGAAGAAATTTGTCTTTGTCCTGCACGAAGTTATGCTAAAATGTCAAATGTCTATTTTATCCCGAGTATCCCTACTTTAAAAGGTTGGTGTGAAAGAGCAAATCTCTATGATTTTGAAGTCATTAATCTTACACCCACCACCACACAAGAGCAACGCCAAAGTGCTTGGGTAGATTCTCAAAGTTTAAGTGCATTTTTAAATGAAACACAAACTCGCACTATAGAAGGGTATCAAGCCCCATTAAGAGGATATTTTAAACTCAAAAAACGATAAAGGAGCAAATGTATGGAAGAAGAAAAATTTAATGAAGATAATGGCAATGCCTTCACTCCTCTTGAAAAAGATGATTTAGAAGTCTGCACGAGTATGCCCTCAAATATGAGCGGAGAACTTCTTGAGCTTTACCGCAATAAAGCAGTTGTTCGTTTTACTCCAACTGAACGTATGATAATGGACGAGAGCAAAATGATTCACGCAGGATTTGTTTTTAACTCTGCAAGTTTTGCAGCAATGGCAGCTATTAATAAAAAATATAGTGTGCTTATTGCTGCTGATGTGAAATTTCTCGCACCCATTGAATTAGGACACGAAGTCATTTTTAAAGCTGAATCTATCCAAAGTGATACAAAAAAATGCGAAGTTAAAGTAGAAGGCTATCTGCTTGATATTAAAATTTTTGATTCTATTTTTCATATTGCTGTATTTGACAAAAAAATCTTCAAACTGCGGTTTAAAGATGAATAACCAACAAAATAAGAAAAATTGATGATTATTAATCAGCGTTTTTTTTTTTTGTTAGAATTAGAGTTTTATTTGACCAAATTAAAATACTTAGGGAGCGTTATATGAGTTTTTTTAATCACTTCAAAATTGGCACAAAGATTATTTTTGTTGTCTCTATTATTGTCGCAATTTGTGTGGCAGCTATTATTTTTATTGTCTCATATTTTGCATCAAATACACTTTCGCACGAAAGCGATAAACTCTTAACTAATACGGCTGCTCGTTATAAAAATCTCATTGCAGGCTCAATCAATGAAATTTTTGCAAGCACAATCTCTGCAGAAGCAGGCATAGGAGCATTGCTTGATAAAGGTGTCGCTCTTGATGAGGAACAGCTTACAACTATAATTGAAAAAGTAGTTGATTCTAATCGCTATTCTGCTGGAGGATTTGTCATAATGACAAAAGAATACACGCAAAGTTTTATTAAAAGCTCCTCTGTGTTACCAACTGGTGAATTTGCCATACTCACGCTTGATGAAGACACAGGACCGGGAGGCACTTATACACAAACTTTACCTGCTGAGCTTATAAAACAAATGCCTGACATTCTCGCCTCTTTGCACAATGACCAAGTAAGTATGTCCTTATCATATGAAATTACTTTCAATGATAAAAAATATTATATTAAAGCTGCAATTGTTCCAATTATCCGCAAAGGTAAGATAATAGGAGCTATGGCTAATCTCTTTAACCTAGAAATGCTTGATGAGCATTTAGCAAACCACGCATTAAGTGTATTTGAACACGACCAACGCTTTGTTATTGATGATAATGGACGCCTTATCCTCAATAGTGCTACCGACCAACGTGCGGAAACACGCCTTAAAGACTTGCGCGAAGTAAATACTCACCCAACTACAAAAGTAATTGTTGATGCTGCTAAAAAACGTGAAGATGGTATTTATACTTATACCAACCTCCACGGCAGAAGCTCAAAAACAGCTATTACCTCATTTGAAATTTGGCCCGGAACAGGCCAATATTGGACTGTTCTTTCCCTTGCACCCTTTAGTTCAATTGAAAAACCAATTAATACTCTACAAATCGTAATGATTGTTGTAGGAGTGCTTGCTATTATCGTCATCTCACTTATTGTATTTATCTACATTCGCTCAACCATTGCACGTAGAATCCAGCATATCTCTCACACACTCTTTGAATTTTTCAAATATCTCAACCACGAACGCAAAGATGCACCACAACCTCTTAAGATTGTTGCTCAAGATGAATTAGGTGAAATGGGTAATGCTATTAATGATAATATTCAA
>NZ_JRMS02000014.1:0-26567 GCF_000762925.2 Helicobacter sp. MIT 03-1614 | reverse complement strand
TATAAATAAATATATTTTATATATAAAATATAAATATATAATATTTACTTTATATTTACTTTATTAATATTTAATAGTTTTTAAATCAATCAAAAAGGATAAAAATGATAATTGCGGTTGTAAATGAAAAAGGCGGGAGTGGCAAAACTACTCTATCAGTTAATCTTGCGTGTAAGTTAGCTCAAGAAGGTGATGATGTATTACTCATTGACGCAGACCCTCAAAGGAGCAGTGAAGCTTTCATTAATATTCGCACAAATGCAGACTTGCCCCTATTGTTTAATTCAGTTACAAAGCTCGGCGATGGCTTAGCGCGAGAAGTTAAATCTCTTGCTTCAAAATATGATTCTATTGTGATTGACACAGGGGGGAGAGATTCTAAAGAAATGCGACAAGCTCTTGCTATTGCAAACTTAATTATCATTCCAAGTGTGCCTAGTCAATATGATGTAGTAGTGCTTGATAAAATGATTTCACTTTATGATGAAGTAAGCGTAATTAACCCAGAATCTAAAGCCCTGATTGTCATTGATAAGGCTTCTCCAAATCCATTTTTAGAGAAAAAAATCAACGATTTACGCGAATATATTAATGAAAAGAACTTGCAAAATTTGCACTTGATGAAAGCGGTAATTCACGAGCGTGAAGCCTTTAAGAATGCGACATCTGCAGGAATGGGTATTACTGAATTTTGTAAAAGTGGCGACAAAGCCTTTGATGATTTTGTAAGCTTCTATAATGAACTCTTAGCAGAAGCACAAAAGATTTAAAATATTTTCTAATATAAAAAAATAATAATTTATTTATTTTTTATATATATTTTAGTATTATTTTATACATTAAATAATACTAAAATATATATAAATGAAAGGTTGAAAAATGGCAGGATTTAAAAACATAAACTCTTTTAAGAATGTAGAACTCCACAAAAAAGCAGATGATTTTGTCAATCGCGCAGAGGGAGAAACCAGCAAAGCTCCAAATAAAAAAAGAGGAGCTCCACCAAAAAGTGAAGCAAATAAGCGCACACAAAAAATGACTATTTACTTCACAGAAAAAGAAATACACAAAATTCAAGAAATGGCAGAGCAAAAAAATATGAGTTCAAGTGAGTTTGCACGATATAAAATTTTTAGTTATGAAAATAAAAATTTTCAAACTTAATAAAAATGCTCCAAATATCGTAATATGGGGATATTTCAATTTCTTTAAGTTTCAAAGTCAAAAAATGCAAAACTTAAAGTATGGATTCTAAGGCTTTAGAACCTTTAAGAATTGAGAAAACTTAAATTAAGTATTTTTTAAGTTAAAAGGAAAAAATTGAGAGCTTACGATTTTGTCTTGTTACCACTTCCCGAAATCTTAGAGCAAATAGGCTACACAATCAAAAGAGAGAAAAGCTCACAAAGACATATTACAATGAGTAGCCCAAATGGCGATATGATTGTAATCACGAGGCAAAGTAACGCGCATTATCTCTATTTCAACCCATTTAACGAACACGATAAGGGCAATATACATCATTTTTGCAAAAATAGAAAAATTAATATTAAAGAGCTTCTGCAAGGTAAAAAAATCTCACAATCTTATGAGCTTATTGCCACAGAGCTAAAAAACAATGAAATTCAAGCCGCAATCAATTTTAAAAACCTCAAATCAATCAATCTTTCAAGTAAAAATTCAGCAGTGAGAGGAAATTATTTAAAAAAGCGTGGAATCAAAGAAGAACTTTTTACTCAATATAATATCAAAATAGACAATCGCAATAATGTATGCTTCCCTACTTATATCTATGAAAAAAACTTAAATGCCAAAGATTTATCTCTTTGTGGCTATACAGCAAAACTTAATCAACCAATCACAAAAGACAGAGAAGGCAAAGACTATGCAAAGGCACTTAAAACTCTTTCTTTTGGAAAAAAAGGACTTGAAATTCTCAAAGCTCATAGCACAAAAAGTCTTAAAGAAATCACATTTTTAATCATTACAGAATCTAGCATTGATTCTCTAAGCGTATTACAACTCCAAAAGCTAGAGCCAAAACATACTTTACTTTGTGCCACAGGAGGAACTATCACAGAAAAGACAAAAGAAGCAATCTCTTTTCTTTTATCAAGCGCAGAAAAGAATCTTCAAGTGATTCTAGCTTTTGATAATGACACACAAGGAAAAAAATTCAACACTCAAATGAAAAAAATCACGCAATCTTATGAAATTCAAACACAAATCCTCATTCCAAAAAATAAAGATTTTAACGAAGATTTAACTCAAACACTTTAAAACTTAAAACCAATTCAAAAGAAAATTCTCTTTGCTTTATAAATAATAAATATAAGAACTATTATCATATACTTTTCCCCTTTTAAATTTTTGTTTTTTATGTTTGTTTTAGAAGAGCTCAAAAAGTAGTGTTACACGCCTTTATAGCATTTATTAAGTGGATAAATTGCGAATTTTAAGTGGATAAATTGCGGAGAAATAGGCTATTAAAGGGATAAATTGCGGAGAAACATTGTTTAATCAAAGCACGAAAAATAGGATTATAGAGTTTCTTTTAGAGGAATTTTATTAAGTGGATAAATTGCGAATTTTAAGTGGATAAATTGCGGAGAAATAGGCTATTAAGCTTAAAATACTTCTTTGTTTTGAAATATTATCTATTTTAAGATATACTCATATCTTATGAGATATATTAAAGGAAGTAAATTTTGACTGAACAAAAAAATCTTTTTGGAGAGGTAATAAATCCAGCCGAAATTCTTGCTGATGATGTTGTCTATGATAAGCAATTAAGCGTAGAATACGAGAATCGCTTTAATCAAATTATCTTTAAAGATTTCACAGAAGCGGACTTTAATATCTTTTTTATTCTTTGCGCAGTGGCAAAAAACCAAAGAGCAAGGATTATCAATATTTCATTTGAGCAAATGAGAGAGTTTGTAGAAAATGATAAAAACAAAAAGAGATTTTACAAGAATATTGTAGATTTTGCTAAAAAGCTTAATTCTCTTAAGGCTCAAAAAAGCCAAATTGATGAGGAAGGCTATGAGCGATTCTCGGCTTACACATTCTTTGAAAGAATTATAGCCGATGAAAAAACTTGTGTTTTAAGTATTAAGGTTACCGAAAGCTCCCTAGAATTGATAAATGAGCTTACTTCACATTTTACACGCTTTGAATTGCGAGAATTTTGCTCTCTCAATAATAAATACGCAAAAAATCTCTATCGGTTACTTAAACAATACCAAGCCACAGGCAAATATGTAGTCAAATATGCAAGATTTAAAGAGTTAATGTCTATTCCTAGTAGTTATGAAACAAGGGATATTGATAAACAGGTTTTAAAACCCTCTATTTTAAAGCTCATTGAGACAAGCCCTTATACCAATAAGCCCTACTTTGAAAACCTCGCGTATAAAAAGATTAAAGAAAATACCAAAGGTGAAAAGGGTAGGGGACAAAGTGGTGCGATTGATAGAATAGAATTTTCATTCACACCTTCTTTACCAAAGACAAAGAAAAAAGCTAATAAGAGTAATATATTACCCCCCCCCGCAAAACAAATTCCTGAAATGAAACTTAAATATGAGGAGTTCGTTTTAAGTATGTAAAACTTTTGATAAGACTTACAGATTTAAGATTCATATTTGAATTTTTACTTTTATCATAAGGAGAAAAAATGAAAAAGAGTGTAGTAGGAGTAATCGCATTTAGTATTTTACTCACAGGAGTAAATGCCTTTGACTTAGGAGATATTACAAAAGGATTAGAGAAAACCTTAGAAGCGGGAAGAGACGCAGGAGTAGTCAAAGGTGGAAAACCTATTGATATTATGACAGATAATGTCAATGATAAGAAAAATATAGAGGCGTGTAAGAAATTTTATCATCAACATAAAATCGCTTTTAATACCGACAATGGGATTCCTGATTACTCATCTTCAAAGGACTGGAGTTTTACTCGCACATATGATAAAAAAGATGTGGAAGCTTGGAATAAAGCATACGATAATGCTATAGACAAACTTCAAAAATCAGATTTTGATATTGCAAAACATACAAAAAAGAATAATCTTAATGCTCAAGCGATGTGCCGCTTCATTCTTAGCTCCATAAGTTATGGAGGTGAAAAACGCAAAGCATTTAAAGGTAAAGACTTTGATGCACTTCAAAAGGAAACAGCAAAATATTATGACAAGTCTAAGGCTAGAAAAGAAGCACTTGATTTTTGAGTAGCTTTTGTTTGCAACTCGGATATAACACAAATCGCTCTTAGGAGACTCTATGCCACAACTTACGACAATTACATTTGATATATGGGAAGTAATTCTTATATGTGTGGTTGTGGCATTTGTTGTCTATGGCTTGACTAAAATATTTTTAAGCTGGAAATTTAAAAAAGAATCTGCACGAAAAAGAGCTTATTGGGAATCTAAGAGGACAGAGGAACAATGTGTAGAGAATATCCCCAAAGATAAGGCTGTTCAACGCTTAGAAGATATGTGCGATGGCACAATCACAATTAAAAAATTAATGAATAACGAAGAAGCAAGGATTTATTATGCTCTTGCAAAGGTTTTTAAAGAAAACTATAACATTAGCCCTCAAGTTTCTTTTAAAGCCTTTTTAAAAGGAGAACAAGATACAAATGCTTGGAGAAGCTTTAGTGATTTTTATTGCGATTTTTTAGTTACTCACAAAAGAGGGGAACATAAAGATAAACCCGTAGCTGTAATAGAATATCACGGAGGCAAACATTATGGCACAGATAATGAATTAGAAGCAAAGGTGCGTAAAAATGACCTTGTCAAAGCTCAAGTGCTTGGTAAGGTAGGTATTGCTTCTCTTATCATTAGAGAAAGTGATATTAAAGGCGATTCGCAATATATTGATGATATAATGCTTGAAAAGTGTGTAACCGAGCTTTACTCTCTCATTTAGATTCTATATTTTTATGCTATAATCATAAGCGACATTAAAAGAGATACTCGCTCATCTTTACTCTATGACAAAGGGGAAAAGATGAAATCTATTCAACACAAACTACTTCATATTGCTTTTTGCTTAAGCATAGGCTTTAGCATAGCTCAAGCAAATCTTCCTGTAATTGATGTAAGCTCAATCGCTCAAAGCATAATGCAATATACTCAAATGATAAAAGAATTTACAAAGTATGAAGCAGAACTAAGAGCTATGGGGATTGACACAGGCAGAGTTGGCAAAATTCTACAAGAGCTCGATGGGGTGAGTGATGATATAATAAGCAGTTTTGAAAATACCGAAAATGTTTTTACTTCAATATTTGCTAGAATCAATCAAGATTGTGAATCTCTAGCCCAAAACGAAAATGCTAAAAAGGCTTTAGATAAGGCAAAGGAAAAATATCAAAAAGATAAATATCAAAACTATAACGAGCAAGAAAAATCAGTATTGGTTTGCCTTGCAGTCTTAGAAAATCCTATGGATATGATAAGCATTAAAGATGAACTCAGACAAAAAGTAGATGAAGCCCTCAAGAAGAAAGACTATAAGACATATGAAAAGGCAAAAGATAGGCTAGAAAAAATCAAAAAAACACAAGAATACATTAAATCAAAAGTAACTGATGAAAAGCTCACACAATGGGCGAAATTCTACGAGAAATTTAACATCGTGGAGAAAGGAAAAATCCAAAATCAAGTAACAAAAATAATAAGCAATGCCAAAAAAGCGACTAATCCTCAAGAAGTAGCCAATGCGACCAATGCGATTCTCCAACAAATGCTTCAGCTCTCTATGGTGCAATATGAAATGTCTATGAACTCAAATAATCTCATCATAGAGTTTCTAAGCAAGGAGCAGGAGGAAAAAAGAGAAAAAGCAACAAGGAAAAACGAAAAAGAGCTCGTAGATAAAAGCGAAAAGGAGTTTTCAAAGCTTTTTGAAAATGATACATTCTCTAAGTTTAAAGACGAGGTAAGGTATAACGAAATAGGCTTACCTATTATGTTTGAATAAGGGGAGCTTATGGCAAACGAACAAGGTATATTGCCCTATCTAGTCAATATTGTTAATCAAACAGGGAATGTCGTTGTAGCAAATATTTATAATGGCATAGGAAATTTATATAGCCATAATATTGCTTATACTCTACTTGGTTTAAGTATAACAATTTGGGCTTTTTTAAGAATCAAAGACAATGGCTTTAATAAAGATGATATACATAAGGCTATGATATGGATAAGTGTTTTTATCATTATCAAAGTCGCATTAAGTAGCTATGAAACCTATAAAGACTTTTTGCGCATATTTCAATTACCTTACAAGTGGGTGAGCGCGGGAGTAAGTGCTTATGGCACAGCAGGAAATGCAGACGCTATTATCAATCATTTTTGGAAAATTGCAATTGATACAGGCAAGGGATATGCTGAAAATCTAGGTTGGACAGATATAGGAGAATGGATAATTCTAGGATTATTCTTAGCCTTAGCTCTTATTGTAATGATAGCAATATGTGTAATGACAATCCTAAGTCAATTAATGGCAACGATACTTTTAAGCCTTTGTGCATTAGTATTGCCTCTTATTTGTTGGAGTCAGACAAGAAGCATATTCTTTAGTTGGCTTAAGCTCTATATAGGTATGAGCTTATGGGCACCTCTTGCTATATTAGCAAGTGGATTACCACAAAGTGCATTAGACCAAATAACAACGATAGGAGGAGGACAAAAGTATAACACAGAAACGATGAGTGTTTTAATTATACCTAGCGTTATGTGTATTTTTGCCTTATTCCTCCTCACAAAGATTCCTGCGTGGGTAAGTGCAATTATAGGAAGCGCGGATTCAAGCAGTGGAGGAAGCGGACTTGCAGGACTTGCAAGTGCAGGTGGAATGGCTATGAAACGAATAGCAGAGGGAGGTAAAGCATATCAAGAAGCCCGCAAAGACGGAAAAGGTATAGGTGCTTCAATAGGGACAGGGATAGGCACAGCAGTAGGAGGAAAATTAGGCGGTGCAGCAACACAAAAAGCCCCAGAAATAGCAAGAGCAGGAAAAGAAAAAGCAATGCAAATAGGGCGATTCATTGCCAAACATACACCATCTATCAAATAAAAGGAGTGAGATAATGGAGATTAGAGAAAAAGAACAACAAGAGATTCTAAGCTTTAGCGATGATTACACTCTATGCAAAAGCCCAAAGGCAAAAGAGCAACACGCCGAGAATATCCTTAAAAATTATGAGGAGCAGTATAAAGATATTGATAAGGCAATATCCATAATGCAAAAAGCAGAAGAAGGTATTAAAAAACAGCAGAGCCAAGAAGCAAAGATACATCAAGAGGAGAACAACGAGGCTAAAGAGCAAGAAGGAGATTCTAGCACACTTGATAGAGCAGTGAATGAGATTCAAAACTCAAGGAATGTTTTTGACTTCTTAAAGTGCTTATATGACCTAGAAAAAGGTATGTATGAGCTAGGCATAGGGAAAAAGCCAAATCCTCAAGAATTTAGCGAGAAGCTTAATAAAATGAAGGACAAGGCTTTAAGTATTGACTTTATCAAAAATAGCCTTAGCAAAATCAAGGAGAGTAAGGAGAAAATACAAAACTTCTCTAAGAATCTTAAACTTGAAATTGCATTTGCAAGGCAAATAAACAAAGATATTGACTTACACGATTACAGCATACATAAAGATACAAAGCAAGAGTATATAAGGCGGATTGATAAGAGTTTAGAATCCGCGCTCAAAGAATGTCCTCATATCAAGGCGGATTATCCTAAAATGTGTAAAAGGGCAGAAAGTCTTGTAAAAAGTCTTGGTAAAGAGCAAAACAAGGAAATAGAAAGGTGCTAGTTTTTAGCTTACTAGGGCAAAACAACGCCTCGCTTTTGTTTTGAGATATTGTTTGTGCGTGGCACTTCTTATTCCATAGCTCCGAAGTGTTTGAGTTTGCTTACGCAAATCTCCACTTCTCTATTTTTAGGCTATCTAGTCGTATTGACTTCTTGTGAAAGCCTATAAACAAAAAATGCTAAACCACCAAAAAATGCTAAACCCGAAACAATAACAGCTACGACTCCAATCATTCCATTTTCTCCAATTCATCAAGTTCTTTGAAAAATAAAGCAATAGACAAAATTAAAAACGCTATCAAAACAATTGCCCCAAAGACAACGCCTAAAGCTCTAACCATATCTAGCTTTTCATAGTTTATTACAGCATACCCAAATAAACCAAACAATGCTGTCAAAAAAGCTATAATGATAGCCTTTAGCATATCTAACATTGTCTTTACTCTTTCTTTTCTACTCATCTACCCATTCCTTTAGCCCTATCATACTCAAATTCTTTATAAAGTTGCTTAAAATTTTCAAATGTATTAGCTTGTATTTTCTCTTTTAGACTTGCTTCGTAGAAGCTTTTATTGCGTATATCTTGTTTTTTACAATACCAATCTATAAACTCATCAATATCAAGGCGAGAATCTGCAATCATTTTTGTTCTTTCTATTTTGGCAGATGAAATTTTTTCTTGAGTAGATTCAAAAGTATAAGGCGTGTTTAAGAATTGACTTAAAGCCTTAAGCTCATTCTCTTTAAACTTGCTTCTTTCCCCTTTTAAAAGATTATTTTGCTTCTCTTTACAGAGATTTATTACAAAATCTTTATTTTTACTTAGCTTATGGGCATAAGCTTGAATCTTATCGTTTAAATCCAAACTTATATCTATACGATTAATCGCATTGAGATGATATTCTAAGTCTTTTGCCATATTAATAAGTGTAAAGGCATTTGATTTTTTATTGAGTGAATTTGAAAGCAGTAAATCAAGCTCTAAATTCTCTTTAAAGTGCTTCTCTAACTTTGCTTCATTAACAAACAAATCATTTTTAATTTGGGAGATGAGATACACATCATTTTTTGAATAATTTTTGTTAGTAACATTAGATTCTAAGAATTTTAAGTAAGCTTGTTTTTTGGCAAGTGTAGCATAGTCATTTTTATAGCTCAATCGCTCATAGTTTAATTCTTTTTCTATGGCTCTAAGAGCTTTTATCTTAGTTTTATAATCTTGCAATGATTGCTTAAGCTCACTAATCTCACTATTATGGCTTTTAACAAGCTTTAATTTTTTATAATAGAGTTTATCGCCACTTGTCATAAGTTCTTTAGCTTCATTGACAAAGAGAATTTTTGTTGCAACCTTTTGCCTTATTGCTTCATTAATAGTTTGAATTTTACTCTCATAAAGCGAAATTTTATTGACAATGGAGTGCATACTTTTTGAAATCTCGTTATTAATATTAAGCGGTATTTCAAGTGAAGCTCTAGCGTGTTGTTTTAATAAATCGCGCTCAAATTTATACTTATTCTCATAGTTCAAGTTTGGATTATGAAAGTTAAGAGAGTTTTTAAAATCTTCACGCAAGAGATTCCAAAAATCCTTTATATCTTGCTTACTCTTGAAATGTAGTTTCTTACGAGAAAATATATTGTTTTTGTTTAAGATAATGTGAATGTGTGGTTTATTTTGATGAGAGTGAATAACACTTACAAACTTATATTCAACGAAATTCTTTTTCATTACTTCACTCACAGAGATTTTTAATGCCTCAAGGCTATGTTTATCCACAGCCTCATCAAGTGAAAATGTGAAGTGCCACGCTTCTTTTGCGTTTTCTTTTGGTGAAAAATCTTTTTGCCAATCATTCATAATATCCTCTAAGCTCACGAGTTCATTATCTTGATTGAGCGCAAATGTAGATTCAGAATTGCGTATAACATAATTAAGCGCATTCTTAACACCTTTTGCAGAAAGATTTGATAAAAGCTTTATCATTACTTGCTTAGCAAATTTTCTTTCTTGAATTGTAGAAAAGAGCCGAGAAGAAAAAAGCTCAAGTCTTTTTTTCGGCGCAACTTCATCTTTAATTTTTTTTCTTTTTTCTTCTTCATAATCAAAAAAAATATTTTTCAAACGAGCAAACTTTTTCATAAAAATATTATAGCGTGTATTTTTGAAACATACCATAAATACTTACTCAATTTAAAATCAAACTTTTGTTAGCAGGATAACCCTAAAGTATATCCTTTTTCACTATCAAGCCCCATAAACTAGGGCTTTTTTAGTGAGATTTTCTCATTTTGTAAAAATGAGAAAATATTTTGAAAGAGACATCATTTTTTTATGAAAACTATCAAAACAAAAGTTTTTATATTAAGTGGATAAATTGCGAAAAAAATTTTTAACAAAAACTTTATATATCCTCACAAAATAGGGAAATAGAGAAACAGAGAAAAGTAAATATACAAGCAAAAAGAATCACACAAGCAAAATTTTAGATTATACACGCAGAAATACACAATACACGAGAAAAAGCGACTTATACATACAAAAAAAGTATTCGCAATTTATCCACTTAATAATTTCTATATTCTACGCAAAAATTTTGCAATCAAACTTTGGGGAAGGACACAAACACAATGAAAAAGATACTTGCAAAAATCACATTCTTTTTGATTATGGCTCAAGTTTATCTCTATGGAGCATTTGGAGAAAAACTCAAAAATTCAATAGCAACAGAAGTGAATAGCACAGGAGATATTGTTATGGGTGTAATTCATATTCTAGTAGGCGTATTTGGTGGTTTAATGATTTGTTTTCTTGCTATTGCTGCAAAGTTTAAACCAGAGCTTCTAAAAGACAATATGAAAACAATTATTTGGATAGCAATTATCACAGGTGTGCTATGGGGTGTAACTAATAATGGTGTAAGCGTGTTTCAATGATTGAGATTGATAATTTTAGAGAAATCACAAAAAAGGACAAGGTGTATTTGCCACGCACAAACATAGGCTTAAGCAGAACTTCTTTGCTTATTGCCCTGCTAGGTGGCGGTGTATTGTGGCTCATACTTGTATGGTGGGCAATACCTTTATTTGTTTTGATTCTCGCTACGCTATCTATTTTTGAATATTTTGATGAAGATATTTACGACATTCTCATCATACGCTCAAAGATGAAATCAAAAAATATTTTTTACGCATAAGGAATACAATGCAATTTGCAAAAAAGATTATTCAAAATTTACGCAAACACAAAAATATTGATACTCTCAATGAAGCTTTTAACAAAACAATGAAAGAAGCCGAAGGCATACTTACACTCCAAGAACCAACAATCTATGCGATGAATGAAGAATCTAATATCGCTTCAAAATTTAGTGATAAATACATAGCAACACAAGATGGTAACTTATGTGCGGGATTCAGAATTGAAGGCATAAGCTATTCAGCAATTACACTTAATCAAGAAATAGAGCTTGTTAATACACGCAATAGATTTTGGAGTAAGCTTGATACGAATGTGGAAGTAAATATCTTTGCTAAAAAAGAAAAAATTCATTTAGAATTTGATTCAAGCTCCCCAAATCATTTTGCCGAAGAGATAATAAAAAAATGGGAGAGTGGAATCGTAACATATAAAATCAATTACTACCTCATTGTCTCCACAAAATCAAAACAAGTCGCAGGTTATTTTGAAGCAAAAAAAGAAAAAATGACGACAGAACAAATTGCAGATAATCTAAGCCCAGAGAACAATACTACGAGGTTTGAATTTAAGGCAAAAAAACTTGATGAAGTATGTGAAGAAATAAAAAGTGCATTGGGAGACTTTAAACCTATTCAACTTGACTCTGATAGTATTATCAACTTCTATGCTACCTACTCTAATATGCAATTCACAAATTTACGCTATGGATATGAAAGTATAACAGATTCTTATATCACTTCAAATGTTGAGTTTAAAAAAGATTTCATCATTTTTACTCGCAACGATGGTAAGGAAATCTATGGGAGATTCTTAAGTGTTAAGGCATATGAAACAGAAAATATTTCAAGTATATTACCAACGACCATTCTAAGAGAGAATACAGATTATTTTCTTATTTTTCACTGCGAAGCTCTTGATAGAAACACTTCTCTTAATAAAGTGAAAAATGCTAAGCTCTATGCTGTTGAGCTTATTCAAAATGCCCTTGAAACCTTATTGCAAGAGATTCAAACGGATAGAGAAAAACTCTTGAAGTTTTCTCTTAGCATTCTTGTTTTGTCAGAGTATGGAATGAAAGACCTTGATTCTAAAACAAACTCACTTATAGCCATACTTAAAGCTCAAAATTTAAGTGTTGCAAGGGAGACACTTAATCTTAAACCATTATTTTTTAGCTTTTTCCCATCTCGTGGCAATATTAACGCAAGAATCCGCACACAAACAAGCTCGGTAATAAGCACACTATGCACCTTTGAGAATGATATTTTAGGATTTAAGAACTCGCGATGGGGGAATCGACCCATAACGATTCTAAAACACCTAAGTGGAAGCCCCTACTTTTTTAACTTTCACGACAGCCCTAACGAAGATGCTTCAGGGCATACGCTAGTTATAGGTGGAACAGGCTATGGCAAAACAACGCTTATGCAGTTTTTTATGACAAATCTCTTTAAGTATGATATTAACATCTTTGCAATGGATAAATTGCGCGGTATGCACAATTTTACAAACTATGTTGCAGGAGAATACCACGATTTAGAACTTGATGGTTTTAAGCTTAATCCCTTCTCTCTTGGTGATACAACAGAAAACAATAACTTTTTAAAGTCTTGGTTGTGTGAAATGGGCGAAATAGGTAATGGGGAACACGAACTAAGAAATATCGTAGGAGACACAATAAGGCAAATACGAGAAACACAAGCACAAGATGATAGCCATATTTTTACACTCAAGGATTTTTACGACAGCTTACACTTTCCAAACTCACAAGATGATTTAAAAATAAGATATAGGGATTATCTTGAAGGATTGTTTGACAACAAAGAAGACGCACTTAATTTTAGCAAACAACTTTCAGTGCTTAATATGGACGCCATACTCAAGGATCAAAAGAACTCGGCGTTATGCGCCTTGTATCTTTTTCATAAAATAAAAAATATCTCAAAGAATACAAACAAGGGCTTTTTTATATGGATTGATGAGCTTAGAGATTACCTCAATAATCCAAATATGTGCAATGCAATCATTGAATCCATTATGGAAGTGAGAAAGATAAATGGTGTGATGGCAATGGGAGTGCAAAATCTTGATTTTTTTAAGAATGTGGCAAATGCGGAAGCCTTCATAGAAAATATGGCAAACATTATCATATTTCCAACTACAGACGTGCGAACACTTGAAAGACTTCAAGACCAACTTTCCTTAACAGGAAGCGAAATTAACTTCTTGCAAAATACAAGCAAGGCTTCAAGGCAAATTCTTTTAAAGAGAAAAGATGAATCTGCAATTCTTGATATTAATTTTTCAAGACTAGGCGAACATTTAAAAGTATTCAGCTCTGAATCTAAAAATGTAAATGCGCTCATAGAGTGTAAAAAATACCACCCACAAGAATGGAGAGCAATGTATCTTAAAAATCAAAAATCAATTCTACAAAAGGAGAACCTATGAAGAAATTTTTAACACTCACTATGCTCGGCTTTTTAGCTATAACAATCTTAGGTTGTGGTAGTAGCAAAACTAAGATTCCCTCAAAAAGCCCTTGTGCTTGTTATGACATTATCATTGATATGGATAAACAAGGATAAAAATGACTTTTGGGGATAATGAATACAAAAAGGACGCAAACTTTCTGTTTAAGCTAGAAAGGCACATTAAACAATATATGTTTTTTTGGATTATTGCAGAATCTGCAATAATTGCATTATTAATTATTACCATAATGGTAATGCTACCACTCAAGCAAAATGTGCCTTATCTTGTGTTTTTCTCAAATGCAGAGAGTAATTTTGTAAGGGTAGAGCAAGGAAACTTAAATATTAGAAGTGAAGAAGCACTTCTTAAATCTATCCTCGCAAGTTATGTGCAAAAGAGAGAAACAATCAATCGTATTGATGATGAGTTACGATACGAAGACATAAGAGAACAAAGCTCTAATAAGGTATGGGATACTTTTAGAAGAATTGTAACACAAGAAAACTCTATCTATCAAAATAAAGAGATATATAGAAAAATACATATCATCAACCTAAGTGTATTATCAAAGAGCGTAGCCAATGTAGATTTTATCTCTATCACTCAAAATACTAAAGACAAAGAACTCAAGCGTTACCGAGCCACACTCAAATATGACTTTATAGAGCAAGGCATTAGTTTTGAATCTGTGCCACGAAATCCCACAGGATTCATAGTTGAAGATTATGCGCTTACTGAAGTTTTTATTGATGACCAATCACAAAAACAGGAGAATAAATAATGAAAAAAATAATCCTTACATTTCCCCTTTTAACCTCTTTTGCTTTAGCCGAACAACCTTCACTAGAAGAACTAACCAATCAAAGAGTGCTAGAAGGGCAAGAACAAATGTTAGAAATGGTAACAAAAATTCAAGACTTGCAAGACCAAAGAGAACAAGATAAAGAAAGAGTCAAAAATAGCCCTATGTTAGATTCTACAAGTAGAGATTTTAGCTCAAGCTCAATTCCTATTCAAATGCAATCACAAACTCAAGAGCCACCGACAGAACAAGAAATATTGCTTAGAAAACAAGCGGTAAGAAGCCAAAATCTCAATGCAATTCAAGGACAATTCTTTGCCAAGAATTACAAAGGCACAGAAAACACCATAACAATAGATTACGAAAATAATAATACCTATAAAATACGCACAAGAATCGCGATGACAAGCACAATGATTTTTCCACAAAAGATAAAAAATTTTATTTTGGGAGACAATGTAGGCTTTGAAGTGCTAGAAGTGCCTAATTCTCAAAACACCATAGCAATACGACCTAAACTCATAGGTGTAGATACAAGCTTGGCAGTTTTTACAGAAGATGGGAAGCTTTATTCTTTCTATATTTTCTCTACTGATTTTAAATCGTGGAAGAATCCTCATCTCGTTGTGTTTGTAAAAGATAAACGCACCACCATAGAGAAGAGCAAAGACCCATTTTTTGATGAGTATTTTTATGTAGAAGAAGGTATTAATAAGCTAAGAGTGAAAAAGAAAGAGGTATATAAGAGATACAAGATAAAAGCAAAAAAACAAAACACTTGGCTTATGCCTGAAGAAGTCTTTAGCGATAACAACTATACTTTTTTCAAATACGACAAAACACGCTATCCTCAAATTCCTAGCGTATATGTTGTAGTAGATAAACAAGATTCTCCAATAGAAACTAGAGTTATAGGAGATTTTGTTATTGCTGAAACCGTAGCAGATAAATTTACCATACGAATCGGTGAAGCCTATGTTTGCATAGAGCGAGAGAAAGCACAAAAAGGCAAATAATGGTTTATAAGGGAATAGGAATTTTTGCACTTTTAGGTATGGGTATTACCTATGCAAGCGTAAAGGAGAATTTAGATTATCTCTTTGAAAGTAAGTTTCCTATAAGTGATTATGTGTGGCAACAAAAAGGCACACATCAGGGCGACCTTTCAAAAAGTAATATCTTTAATCAATCTCATATACAACCTAATCTCACTATGCTTACCGATGAGTTGGGTAATCCCATACTTGATGAAAATGGAGACCCTATTTATATTGATAAAGAAGGCAATATGTATTCAGGAGAAGGCAAAAAAATTCTTGATAAAAAAATATTGCTTGATAAAACAGGAAAACCAATCCTTGATAAAAATGGAAACCATATCTTTATAGATAAAAATGGCAATCTCAAAGATAAAAACGATAATCCTATTTTAGATTCTAATGGCAACCCTATCAATATCAACAATAAAGAAGCCCTTAATGAGTTTCTTAATAAAAATACACAAAACTCCCCTGAAGAGCAGCTTAGAAGACAGCAAGAACTCTTAGCAGAAGCACAAAGACAAGCAGAACTTCAAGAGCAAATGCGTAAAAAGCTTGAAGAAGAAGCAAGAAAGAAAGCTGAAGAAGAAATGAAGAAACTAGCAGACCCAACTTATCAAGCCTTACTTGCTAAGCAAGAAGAAGAAAGAGCAAGACGAATCGCCCTTGCAAAAGAAAGAGAATTATATAAAAGTGCATTATTAGGTGAAAGAGCGGAGGGAGATTCTCAAATCTTTGCACAACAAAGCTCACGCTATGGAGATGATGGATTCTCTAATCAAAAAAGCATAGATATAGCGACAAACGAACATCGCTTATATCGTATGATACGAGCAGGGAGGCTTATTCCTGCTGTTTTAATGACACCCATTGTAAGCAATATTGAAGGCATAATCACTGCCCAAGTAGAGCAAGATGTTTATGCCGCTCAAGGAAGAGTAGTGCTTATCCCAAGAGGCACAAAGGTAATGGGCTTTTATAAAAATGATAACAAAATAGGGCAATCAAGACTAAGCATAGTATGGAGAGAAATGATAACACCTCAAGGAGTAAATATCCTTCTTACCAATGCAGTAAGCGCAGATTCAAGAGGGATTAATGGCGTTGAAGGCTATTTAGATAATAAATTTGAGCAAAGATATGGCTTAGGATTGTTTTTAAATACTTTAAGCAATGGCTTAATGATAACCATATCAAATGCCACACAAAAAAGTGGCACAGGAGCAAATCCCTATACCACACAACTTTTTTCAAACGCACAAGGAGATTTAAACAATATTTTCAAACAACTTATTTCAGAACAAGCAAAGATTAAACCAACAATAGAGATACGAGCAGGAAGCAGAATCTACATTACACCTACAACACATATGTGGTTTCCCATTCCAAAAAATGGGGAAGTAATGGCTAAGTATTTTAATGATGAATACAATTAAGGAATTACTATGAAAAAAGATACAGAACTAGAAATATTTGCACTTTGTGAGCGATTAACAGAGCTTTTAGGGGATAAAGAAGCTATTGCAGATTTAAAACTTCTACAAAAACTCCACCCTGAAATGTTTAAGAATATGCAAGAGGTATCAACATTAATTCAAGAAGTAGTAAGTGAGCCTGAAATCATTATTAAAAATCCTTCTCCAAAGAGTGAAAAAGATTATATAGCAGGAAAAAAGCTTAATGATAAAAAAATGGGTGAAGTTGGCGTAAGACAAGATGAAAATATTGTTAAGATTTTTCACGCCAATAAAAAAAGGTTAAAGAATTTAGATTTGTTAGCAAAGAAAGAAGTAGTAGCCGATGGTAGGGACGCCCACACCCCCTACACTCAAGCCCAAAGTCTTGACGGGCGACTGGTTGATAACAACATTTCATCAACTACCAACGACATTATATCACATTATCCTTTAACACAAGAGGAATTACAAAGACGACTTAACATTAATCTTAACAACCATAGGAGAGTAAGCGATGAAAAGCAAAAGCAAGAATACTTAGTAAGGGCAAATGCCATTAAAGAACAAGCTAAAAAACAACATATTGCTTTAGATTCTAAATCTCTAAAAGCACTTGAAAAAGCCAATCTAACAAAAAGTAACACCAATACAAAGGAGAGATAATGAACGATATTACCCAAAGACTACAAGACATTAAAAGCATAAGAGCAAACAGAAAAAATGAGGATAGACTCGTAAGCAGGATAGAAAAGCTATCTAAACAACGAGACAAGCAACAAAAAATTCTCCAAAACATAGAAGCTAAAATTGAATCTTCATTTGAAGAGCTTGAAAACATAGGAAACAAAGGTGAGTAATGGAAGCAAACCATATTACACCCATTCTTATGCAAAAGCTTAAAGTGCTTGATAAATACTTGCGTCTTGAAGCAAATGAGCTTATTATCAATAAAACAGGAGAAATTTGCGTTGATTATGGGCTAAAATGGGAATACATAGAAGATTCCGCATTAACATATAGCTTTTTAGAATCTTTTTTGTTACAACTTGCCACGCGCAGAGGACAAAGATTTAATGAGAAGCACCCTAGCCTTTCTTGTGAATTACCACCGCCATATAATAGATATAGACTTCAAGCCCAACACAATAGCATTCTATTTCACTCAAATGTATGTATTTGCATAAGAATCCCTAGTGCGAAAGCTTTTGAACTAGAGCAATTTATACTAAGTGATAAAGTCAAAGAGCAATGGGATTATGAAAAAATCAAAGCTCTTATTCCACAAAGAAAAAATGTTTTGGTAAGCGGTGGAACAGGCACAGGCAAAACAAGTTTTCTTAATGCCCTAATGAATGAAATTCCACAAGATGAACGCATTGTAACCATAGAAGATTCTCAAGAGCTAATGATTGAAAACAAAAACAAAACACAATTAGCAGTCCCCAAAGAAGAGAATGAAATTTATAGCTACACACAGGCTATAAATAATGCTATGCGCTTAAGACCAGATAGACTCCTACTTGGAGAAATTGACATACGCAACACCCTAGCATTCTTGCGTATCAACAACACAGGACACGAGGGCAATCTAAGCACACTTCACGCAAATAATAGTGAAGATGCCATTAATGCCCTTATCACTAACGCTATGTTTGGGGGAATGCAAGATAGAGTAGCTCTTAAAGCCTATATTCGCACAGCTATTGACTTCATTATTCAAATAAAAAGACAAGGTAATACAAGAATTGTTAATGAGATTCTAGACATTAAAAATCACATTCCAAAGGAAGTATAAGGAGATAGTAATGGAAACAAAAAAGGTTTTAATATGCTTGAAGCTTCACGACTATGAACTACTTAACCAAATGGCAAAAAAACAAAACATCTCTAAATCAAAGTTTATAAGGCAATTATTGCGCATAGAAGAAGCACAAAAAATCCTAGAGATTCTTGACAAAAGCTCAAAATTTAATGCAGAAATGCTTTTAGAAATATCGCGCGTGGCAGGTAATATAAACCAAATCGCTCATCATCTTAACTTAGGATTTAGAGCAAATGAAGAAAGTTTTACGCAAGAAGCCAAAGAAACGAAGAGAATCTTCTTAGAGTTTCAATCTATTGCAAAGCAGAATCAAAAACTTTTACAAAGGATACTCAATGCTTAAAGAAGAAACAAAGAAAAATATCAAAAGAGACGCATTGTCTCTTATTATGTGTGTGATTCTAAGTGTAATCATATTTTTTTGTAGCATTTTTTATTTTTTTCATATCCCTACGAGTATAGAGAATTTTAAAATTGCATATAACATAGGTATAGAGATTTTTTCAAACTTAGGCAACCCCAATCTTAAACTAAAGTCCTATATGGCAATTATTTATGCCTTAATCCCTTTAGTTATTTGGATTGTGTTTTCACTCATAGGAAACTCAAGGGCTAAAGGAGAATATGGAAATGCAAGACTTGCAGACAAAAAAGAATTAGCTCAAATGGGCTTAAACTATGAAGAAGGTATGATGTTTGGTTGTTTTAGAAATGGTAGCAAGAAGCCACCAACCTTTATACGCTCAAACAAGCCTCTTGCTACACTCATAGTTGCACCTCCCGGAACAGGCAAAACTGCAAGTATAGCTATTCCTAATCTCTTGTCTTTACCACAAAGTTGCGTGGTGCTAGACATCAAAGGGGAGCTTTATCAAAAAACAGCAGGATACAGACAGCAAAAGCTTGATAATAAAGTTTTGCTTTTCTCCCCTTTTAGTGATGAAAATACAATGTTTTTTAATCCATTTGACAATAAAGTGATTAAAGATATGAATTTTGTGCAAATGAAAAAACTTGCCGACCAAATAGCAGGGACAATTTTTGTAGGAGAAAAAGGAAAAGAAAACGACCATTGGGTTGTTTCAGCTAAAACAATGTTTAGCTTCTTTGCTCTGTATAATATGGAGAAATTTAAACACACTACACTTGCAGACCTCGCACAAGCTCCAAAAAAAGATTATTACAATGAGCTACAAGGTGAATTTTTAGAAATGTGTCAAATACAAAATGAAGAAACAGGAGAAATTGAGAGAAACCCTAAAGAAGATACACTTAAAGCCTTTTTCTTGCAAGTATCAAATGACGAATCTTTGAATGATATTGTGCGAAATCAAGCAAGACAATATAGCACTGCGGCTCAAAATGAATTTGCAAGTATTAAATCAACCTATGATACCTTTATGGCAGTCTTTAGTAATCCTCAAGTCGCTAAAGCAGTATCAAAGATGAGCTTTAACTATGAGGATTTAAGAGAAGAGCATATCACAATGTATATTGTTATACAAACTGAAGATATGGATATTCTAGCTCCACTTATACGCATTCTCTTAGAATCTATGTGTAAAAAGCTTATGACAAACGAAAATAGCGACCCTAACAAGTTTATTTACCTTATCCTTGATGAGTTTGTGCGTTTTGGAAAAATGCCATTTTTACTTGAAATGCCTGCACTTTGCAGAAGCTTTGGGCTTGTGCCACTCTATATTACTCAAAGCTATGAGCAAATTAAAAAGTATTATGGCGAAGATGATTTAAGAATTATTAGAGCCAATGTAGCTTATCAAGTTGTCTTTAGAATGAATAGTTTTGAAGACGCAGAAACTCTAAGCAAGATGATAGGAGACTTCACACGAGAAAAAGTAAGCACCTCTAAAGGAAACTTAGATTTACTTAAACATAATGTATCTACAAATGCAGAGGGCTATAAACTCATAACCGCGCAAGATATTCTAAGTAATCCCATTGATAAAATCTATATCCTTGTAGGAGGATTCTTAAACCGACCCATTAAAGCAGATGTAAATTTTTGGTTTAAGGTAAAAGAATGGGAGGGAGCAGACAAGATAGCCTACATACCACCAAATGACGAGGCACAAACATCAACAGAGCAAAACTCACAAGAAGAACAAATAACGAAAGAGGAGACAGAATCTAATCAAAATAACTATACCTATGGTTTTAGAAGTTTTAAGGGCTATTAAACAAAGTCCAAATATCTACTCTACCCCCGAACAAAGAGTAAGTATTTGGGCTTTGTGAATTAGAGCGCAAAGCCTACTCATAGCTCAATCTCTTTTAATGTCAAAAGATGAGTTTAGAGCTATGAGATTCTTATACTTAAGGAGTTGCTTATGGAAAATGAAGTGCTCATACCAAATGAGCAAATCGTTATCAGCCAAGAGGAAGCTCAAGAATTGCTACAAAGCGGCTTGAGTCAAGAACAAGATTTAGATATGCAAGAAACAGACGAGCAAGACTAAAATATACATCACAAGGAGAAAAAATGTCAGCACAACCAAAAAAATGGGCAGAATACACCCACGAGGAAAGAAGAGAAAGCTTCAATAATTATGCTAAATACAACATAATTCAAGCTATTAAGTCTCAAACTGCACCTTGGCTTAAAGCAAAAAGTGCAGAAGAGATACAAGCCACACGACCATTTAACGCCCAAACAGGTAAAGCATACGAAGGACTAAATGCCATACTTTTAGAATCTCAACAGAATGCTAAAGGCTATCAAAATGGAGCTTGGATTACAGCAAAACAGGCAAATTTCTTGGGAGCAAGGCTTACAAGCGAACAGCTCAAACAAATGGAAGGCGTAAAAATTTCTTATATCAAAACAAAGGAAGCCACAAAAATATGCGACAAAGATGGCAAACCGCTTGTAAAAACCTATGTAGGCAAAGATGGCAAAACAAAAATCAATCCTAAGACAAATGAGCCATACTACGATTTTGTGTATGATATTAAAGAGTTGCCAAAGCCTATATTAGAGACCACAACACTTTATCATACTTCACAAATCCCAAGTCTTAATCAAGATAAGCTCAAAAATCTTATCTCAAGAGAACCACAAGAAGTATCTCCACATATTCTAAAAAATATAGGCTTAACTGAATACACAGAAAAGCAAATAAATAATTATCTTAAAGCTCAAGCAGGACACGAAAAATATGTTCCGCTTCAAAAGGCAAAACCTCAAGAGAAAGCCCAAGATAAAAGCAAAGAAAGATAATCTCCCTTTACAAGGGGGAGATATTACACAAAGGAAAGACAATGAATAAGCCAAATATAGCAAATTTCTTAGGAATAAACCAAGAACAAGAAACGATACAAGAAAAATACGAAATCGTAGAAAGTATTACTCAAGAAGATTTAAAAGAATATGAATATCTCCTTCAAAAAGAAGAGGAAAAAGAAAATGAGCAATAGCATTTTGGAAAAAATAGCACAAGAGCTTGAAGAGAACATTGTAAGAGAACTTGAAAAAGGCACTGCACCTTGGATAAAGCCTTGGATAAATGAAGGCATTATGCCATATAATCCATACACAGGCACAATTTATAAAGGTTGCAATGCCTTAAGACTTATGCTTAATAAATACGAGGAACTTAGATATTTGACTTTTAATCAAGTCAAAGAATTAGGAGGATATGTAAAGAAGGGAGAGAAAGCAAGTTGTGTGCTTTTTGTAGGAAAAAGACAGATAGATAAAAACCAAGAAACAAAAGGTTTAATTTTTGAAGATAATGAGGGGAACTTATGGCAAAAAGTCTTTAAAGCATATTCTATGTTTAATATTTCACAATGCAACAATATAGATATGGAAAAGCTCAAAGAACATCAAAAGAAAAATAATCTCTCTTTTGAAACAAAACCAAGAAATAGATTTGAAAAGAATCCTTTTATAGAGCAGATTCTAGCAAATTCTAACATTCAAATTATACATACAAAACAAGACAAAGCCTATTATGAAGTTTCAAATGATAAAATCGTATTACCACCAAAAGAAAATTTCATTAATAACGAACAATACTACTCCACTGCTTTACACGAGTTAGGACACGCAACAGGACATCAAAATAGGCTCAATAGAGATTTAAATCATTCCTTTGGAAGCGAAGGTTATGCAAGAGAAGAGTTAAGAGCAGAGCTTTATTCTTTTTTACAAGCTATGGAGCTTGGCATTGATTATAATTTAAAAAATCACGCTTCTTATATGGATAGTTGGCTTAAAGTGCTTAAAGATGATAAAAGTGAAATTTCAAAGGCTATTAAAGATTCCGTCAAAATGGTGAGTTTTGTAAAAGAGCATTGGTATCCTACAAAAGAACAAATCATAACTAAAAACAAGCAAATAAAGAATATTTATAAGGATTCCCAAAAAATACAACAAGGAAAAGAAAGATGAATAATATAAGCCACAAAACATCTAAGCTTATATTATTGATAAGCTTAGGTATTCTAGGATTTATTATTAGCCAATTTAGCAATTTTAATCTTACCTATCTTATGCCAAGTAAAGAAGTGCAAGGAAGTATTATTAAGGTTTATGATGGCGATACTCTAACAATACTTCATAATGGAGAGAAGTTCAAAGTAAGGCTTTATGGCATTGATGCACCAGAATCTAACCAAAGCTATGGCAAAGAGGCTACATCTCATCTTTTAACTCTTTGCCCCATAGGAAGTAATGCCACACTTAAAATCAAAGATAAAGATAAATACAACAGAATTGTAGCCATAGTCTTTTGCAATGATATTGATGTCAATGCAAACTTAGTAGAAAATGGTTTTGCTTGGGCTTATAAAGAATATTCTAATGCTTACACTCATTTAGAAATAAAAGCAAGATTAGCTCATAAAGGCTTATGGAAAGATTCTAATCCTATAAAACCGAGTGTGTTTAGGAAGCAAGAAAAACTTAAGGAGATAAAATGAAATTACAAGATTCTATTATTATCATAGAAGCACCAAATAAATGTGAAAAGATAGAGAAGTTTAGCGGAGCTAAAGTTTTTGCGACAAAAGGACATTTTAAATCATTACCTTTAGAAAATTACATAAATTGGGATACTTATGAGCCATATTATGAATTTTCTAACACAGAGCGCAAAAAGGCAATGGATTATATATTTTCTGCCTGTCGTGGCAAAGATGTATATATAGCCACCGACCCAGATAGAGAAGGATATGCCATAGGATATATGTTTTATGAAGTCATTAAAAACATAGCAAAAAGTGTCAAAAGAGCAGAGTTCTTTGAGATTACACAAAGTGGTATCAATAAAGGCATAGAATCCGCAGTGAGTTTTGAAAACACAAATAAAAATCTCTATGAAGCCTTTAAGGCAAGAAGTGTGGGCGATAGACTATGTGGCTTTATTCTTTCTCCAAAACTTATGAAAGCATTAGGAGAGAGAGGGAATGTAAGTGTAGGTAGAGTGCAAACCCCAGCTCTTTATCAAATTGTAACAAGAGAAATAGAAATAGAAAACTTTGAGAAGCTAGATTCTAGCAAGAAAATAGATTATAGAGTTATTGCAAATGCCACCATACAGGATAAAAAAGTAGAATTAAAAAACCAATCTCTTTTTGCCACAAAAGAAGAGGCACAAGATTTTCTCAATGCCATTATTGATACACAAGAAGCGATAGTATCAAAAAAAGAATGCAAAGAGACTAAGAGCAGCCCTAATAAACCATTTCAAGCAGCCACCCTTATACAAAAGGCAAATATTGCTTTTGGATTTAGTAGTGAAACAACGATGAATCTCGCGCAAAACCTCTATGAAAAAGGACTGATTACTTATCACAGAACAGACGCAGAAAACTTAAGCCTAGAATTTATTACAGAAGTGGAATCTATGTTTGGCAAAGAGGAATGGTATCAAAGAAGAGAATACAAAGCAGGTGCTCAAAGTCAAGCAGAAGCTCACGAAGCTACAAGAATTACTCACTGCCATAAATTTGAAGATATAGAAACGATGATACAAGATGAAAATCTCACAAAAAATCATCAAGAGCTATACACTCTTATATATCTTAACTCCATTCTTTCACAAGCAAAAGACGCCATATACGAAAGCCTAAACTTTGAAGCTAATATTAAGGGAAGAATATTTAATCTTAGAGCAACTAAGCTCATCTATAATGGATTTAAGGGCGTTTTTAAACAATTAGATGAAGAAGAAAACCAAGAAGAAGTAAGCTTAGATTCTACACTTGAGCTTAAAGAGGGAGACAAAATCAATATACAATCTTTTGAAATAAAAGATGTAAAGAAAAAAGCTCCAAGTCGCTTTAAAGAAAGTGATTTTATTCCCCTTTTACAAAAGTTAGGTATAGGCAGACCAAGCACTTATGCCTCTTTTGTGCCTACTCTACTGAAAAGGGAGTTTATAGAGATAATAACCAAAGGCAAGAAACAAGAGCTTAAAGCTACAAGCAAAGGCAAAAGAGCCATAGAAAGCTTGAAGCAAAGCGATGAGTGGATTACTCAACACGAATTTACTAAGGCAATGGAAGAAGTGTTAGATTCTATTACTCAAGGACAATCACAATATTTAGACTTTATTAAGCCCCTACACGAAAAATTAGGTTTTGAAAGAATGGAAACACAAAGCAAAGCTCCAACAGAAAATCAAATCAAACTTGCTAAAGATTTAGCAACACAAATGAATGTAGAAATGCCACAAGAAGTATTAGATTCTATGAAAGTGTGTAGCGATTTTATAGAATCTATGAAAAAGAAATTGCCACCAAAACCACCCAGCCAAAAACAAATAGACTTAGCTCTCAAGCTTTCAAAAGAAAAAGGCTTAGAGCTACCAAAAAATTATGAGTTTGATTATAAAATCTGCTCAAGTTTCATAGACAAAGCTTTTAAATCAAAACCAAAGGAGAAAAAATGAATAGCATAAATATCAGCGGAAACCTCATTAGAAATGCGGAAATTAAGTATATAGGCAAAAACAATACACCTTGTGTAGAATTTGTCATTGCTAAGAATCATAAGTTTAAAAATGAAAGAGGTAATACAGAGGAGCAAGTTATGTTCTTTGAAGTAGTGCTATTTGGACAATTTGGAGAAAGAATCTTGCAGTTTCTAAACAAGGGAAAAAAAGTCTATATACAAGGAGAATTACGCCAAGAAGCGTGGGAGTATGAGGGCAAAAAATATGCTCGAGTGAAAATAATAGCAAATCGGGTATATTTAGAGGGACAAGACAAACACAAGAATCAGGCTAAAGACACTCAAAGTATAGAAAGCCAAACAAATGGTGCAGTAGTTGAAGAAAACTTAGATGTGAAAACCATAGACATCACAGATGAAGACATACCATTTTAATCACTTAAGAGAGCTTTTATTGATGTGGATTCTGTGCCAATCAATTGCCTGTGTCGCTTTAAAATTTTGTGGTAGAATACCACAATCTAAAACACTAAAAAGGAGACAAAGCTATGGCTAAAGATAAAGCAAAAGACGATAAGTTTTTTAACACTCAAGAGAAACACGAGATAGATTATGTGGTAAATCAGTATCCACAAAAAGATAGAGAAAAAATAAAACAATTACTAAAGAATGGAGAATGTGGCGAATACCAACCACACGATGAAATTTATAAATGCTTACAAAAGCGGTAGGGGGAGATGAATCGCGAGAATCCTCACTAAAGCCTTTCTTTCCCCTTTTTAAAAGTCTCATTTTTAGCTTACTAGGGTAAAACAACGCGTTGCTTTTGTTTTAGGATATTGTTTGTGCGTGGCACTTCTTATTCCATAGCTCCGAAGTGTTTGAGTTTGCTTACGCAAATCTCCACTTCTCTATCTAGGCTTTAGCCTAGATTAAAATACAATTTTAAATATATATATTATCAATATAATATACATTATTAATATAATATATAATATTTTTATATTATATA
>NZ_JRMS02000013.1:0-27177 GCF_000762925.2 Helicobacter sp. MIT 03-1614 | reverse complement strand
AGAGAATGTTGAGATTGCTAATTCTAGTGCAGAGATTAGTGAGAGAGTAGATAAAGTAGCTAAAGATATATTAGATGATGTGAATAAGAAGAGGTTTTAATTAGGAAAGAACTTTACATCGCGTATATTTTGATTTTGCTCTGTGCGTTGTATAGGATATTTGATAAAAAATTCAAAATTATGATGATGCAGGGCTAAAAATCTTAACCCTTACCCTTTCTAAGAATTTTTAATGATTAGCTAAAAGCCCCATAATTCATTAACTTTTGATAGCGTTTATTGAGGTAGTTATCATCTTGTGATATTTCTTCAAACGCTTTAAGAAAATACGATTCTATAGCCTTTGCCGCAGATTCCTTATCTCTATGAGCACCAATAAGTGGTTCATTGATAACATCATCAATTAACCCGCATTTTTTAAGCTCAATAGGCGTAATTTTAAGTGCCTTTGTTGCAGATTCTATTTTTGAAGGATCATTCCATAATATCGCTGCACAACCTTCTGGGGAGATAACACTAAAGATAGAATATTGCATCATAGCAAGCTTGTCTGCCACTGCAATAGCTAATGCACCACCGCTTCCTCCTTCGCCAATAACAACCGCAATCGTTGGCGTTTTGAGTTTGGCAAATTCTTGCAAATTTCTAGCAATTGCCTCACTTTGTCCGCGTTCTTCTGCTCCTAATCCGGGATAAGCCCCTTGTGTATCTACAAGCATAAGGATAGGGATATGAAATTTCTCGGCAAGCTTTGCCGCACGCAAAGCCTTACGATAGCCTTCAGGGCTTGGCATACCAAAATTACGTGCAAGTTTATTTTTTGTGCCTCTTCCTTTTTCCTCACCAATAATCATTGTAGTCTGTTCACCTATTTTACCAAGAAAACATACGATTGCCTTATCATCTTTAAAATGTCTGTCTCCATTAATCTCATAAGGATTTTTGAGAATAGATTCAATATAATCCATTGCATAAGGACGATCAGGGTGGCGTGCAAGCTGTAATTTTTGGTAATCACTTATATTAGAATATACGCTAGATACTTCTTTTTCAAGCTCTTTTTCAAGGATTGATATAGCATCATTATCACCACTTATAATAGCAGATTCTATATCATCTTGGAGATTTTTAATTTTTTGTTCAAAATCAAGATAGGTTGCCATTATGCCTCCTAATTAGATTTTGCTAAATATTACAACACCATTTGTGCCACCAAAGCCAAATGAGTTACTCATTACAACATCAACTTTTGCCTCACGTGCAGTATTAGGAATATAATCCAAATCACATTCAGGGTCTGGGTTTTCTTGGTTAATTGTTGGAGGCAAGATACCCTCTTGCATTGCCATAATAGAAATGACTGCTTCTATAGCACCAGCTGCACCTAAACAATGCCCAATTTGCCCTTTTGTAGAACTTACAGGCGGCACAGATTCTTTAGAGCCAAAAGCAGCTTTAAGTGCCATTGTCTCATAAAGGTCATTATAAGCCGTGCTTGTGCCGTGTGCATTGACATATCCCACAGGTTTATTTGCCATTTTGAGTGCAGCTTTGATAGCCCTTAATGCTCCTTCACCTTGTGGAGCAGGAGTTGTGATATGGTTAGCATCACCGCTTTCACCAAAGCCAATCAATTCTGCATAAATTTTTGCACCACGTTTTTTAGCACTCTCATATTCCTCAAGCACCAGTGCTCCAGCACCTTCACCCATAACAAATCCATTACGTTCTTTATCAAATGGACGCGAAGCTTTCAAGGGTTCATCATTTCTATCACTTAGTGCTTTCATCGCTGCAAAACCACCAATTCCCACAGGGCAAATTGAAGATTCTGAACCAATTACAAGCATAGCATCTGCGCCATTGAGCATAATAGTCTTTGCTGCTTCGCTAATAGCGTGAGTTCCAGCCGCACAAGCCGTAACACTTGCAAGATTAGGACCCTTAAGTGCGTATTCAATAGAGATAAAACCTCCGAGCATATTTACAAGCGCAGAAGGAATAAAAAATGGATTAATTCTGCGTGGTCCTTTTTGCTCACAAACAACGGAGTTCTTCTCAATATTGCCAAGCCCACCAATACCTGCGCCGGAGCTAACACCAAACCGCTCACTAAGTGACATATTTACGACATTACCTTCAAGCAATCCGCACTCACTCATTGCTTCCTTTGCTGCTTTTAAGCCAAGCTGGATAAATCGGTCAGCCTTTTTTACCTCACGTGGGTCAAGAACTTCTTCAACATTAAAGTCTGTAATTTCACCAGCAATTTTGACAGGAAAATTTTCTACATCAAAGCAAGAAATTCTTTTAATCCCACATTGTCCATTAATGATAGCTTTAAAAGAGTCACTTTTGTTTAAGCCTAATGAGTTAATCATTCCTAAACCAGTTACCACTACTCGACGCATCATTCATTCCTTTATAATAAGGGGGTTATAGAATCCAACCTGCATAAAGCAAAGCAAGATTCTATAGTTTATAATTTATTTGTTAGCTTCAATATAAGCAACAACATCTTTGACTGTTTTGATTTTTTCTGCTTCTTCATCTGGAATCTCAATCGAGAATTTCTCTTCAAGAGCCATAACAAGCTCTACAACATCAAGAGAATCTGCATTCAAATCCTCAATAAAACGAGATTCGGGTTTTACTTCATTTGCATCAACACTTAATTGTTCAACAACTACAGCCTTTACACTTTCAAATGTATCCATTGTATTCTCCTTTGGTTTTAAACTTAAAAGGTGAGATTATATCAAACTTTTGTTAAATTACTAGCTACTATTTGGAAACTTTTACAAAAGCTTATGCGAGATTCTGCAAAATATAGGGATTTGAAAAGTTATACCTTAGAATCTCACGTGTATTTTACGCTTTCACAAGATACAAGATTATGCGTGCGTATATCTATCGCTAAATGTTGTCTATCCTAATCCCATTTATTCCTTTTTTGCGCACGATTATATGCGGTTGCTTCGCGAAACATATTATCTGTGTCCTTTACACCTTTAAGATCCCAATAATACCCTACATTATGGCAAAAACTTAAAGCATAACCAAACATATAATGCATATTTGTAGCCTTTTTTGTATTCCAAGCACCAATGGGCTGATTGAAAGCTTCTGCTTGGTAAAACATACAAGAAAAGTTTGTGGCACTTGAAGTA
Source organism: Helicobacter sp. MIT 03-1614 (assembly GCF_000762925.2). Classification (NCBI taxonomy): domain Bacteria; kingdom Pseudomonadati; phylum Campylobacterota; class Epsilonproteobacteria; order Campylobacterales; family Helicobacteraceae; genus Helicobacter; species Helicobacter sp. MIT 03-1614. Next base: position 24,007 of record NZ_JRMS02000013.1, on the reverse strand, counting down.
TCCCATTTATCAATAGGCTGATTAAACACCTTATTTTCTTCAAACATAAAGCTAAAATTTTTTACCTTTGATGTATCCCAAGTGGATATGTTTTCATTAAAATTAGAGTATCTAAACATATCTTGCATAGTTGTAACCTTGCTCGTATCCCAATTTTCAATCCCAGCAAAATCATTTCTATCAACATCCTCAAAGAGAAATGATAAATCTTTAATATTGCTGATGTCAATATCGCCTAAATACTGCTTTTTAAGCTTTACAAGTTTTTGCAACTCCCTTTTGTTTTTTGGCGTGATTATCTCACCCTTGCTTTTTGACGTGACTGGCTTTCTATCAAATATGCTTTTGAGAATAGTATCGAGCTTTTGTCCCTTTGCATATCGCGAACAGATTCTATAAATATAATCTTGTGGGGAATTTTTCGCACTGCATCCTGCATAAAACGCCTTATCGTCCTAATATTCTTGCTCCAAATCACTTAGGCGAGCTTCGGCAAAACTGGAAATATCCCTTGTGCATTCAGCTCCTGCCTTTAAGGCTTCTATCACGTCCTCTAGATCTCCATTTTCAACAGCTTTGTATAACTGCTCTTTAGTTCTTCTTTACTTATAAAACCTCCTTAAAATTGCTTTAGCAAATAGATTTGCGAATCTTGCTACAAAATCTTTTGCTTTTATATAGAATCTACCTTATCAATAGCAGATTCTAAAGTATGTTTTACATATAAAGCCCACCATTGACCTTTAATACCTCACCTGTAATATAGCTTGAAGATTCTGAAAGCAAAAATGCCACTGCTTGAGCTACATCACTTGCCTGTCCAAAGCGTCCAAGAGGGATATTTTTCATATAGCTTTCTACAACTTCGGGTTTGAGTTCATCAGTCATATCACTTTGTATAAAACCGGGTGTAACGCAGTTAAAGCGAACATTTCGCGGTGCGCCCTCATAGGCAAAAGATTTACTCATTGCAATCATTCCACCTTTACTCGCTGCATAATTTGTTTGTCCCATATTGCCACGCTCACCAATGATTGAGGCGATATTTACAACGCTCCCAAAACGTTGTTTGCTCATTATTTTCAAAGCTTCTCTGCAACCAATAAAACACGATTTCAAATTTGCATCAATTACGTTTTCAAAATCTTCTACGCTCATACGCAATGCAAGTTTGTCATTTGTAATTCCTGCATTATTCACAAGATAGGCTAATTTTTCATCACTTTGTGTAATAACTTTTAAACCAGCTATGAACTCTTCTTCTATGCTTGCATCAAATTTAATCACTGCTGCTTTACCACCGCTTGATTCTATTTCCTCTTTTACCTTTTGGGCAAGTTCAGGCTTTGAGCGGTAATTTATCCATACTTTAAGTCCATAACTTGCCAAAGTTTTGGCAATTTGCGCCCCAATTCCTTTGCTTGCACCTGTAATAAGCACATTTTCTCCATTAAATTTCATTGTATTCTCCTTTTTTTGCACAATCTTAACTTATTTTAGCTAATTTTTGTTCATTCTATATTAAAGCTTATGGTGTCCATATTCCCATCTTCACCTACAATGACAAGAGAATGAGTGCGCCGAGCAAGAAATAATTTAAGTGTAGATTGTGTAGAAATGTGGATAAGTTTTTCATTTAAATACCACGATACTTGTTGGTTTTTAAGATTAGCAATGCGGATTATAAGCTCTTGCTGTCCATCAAAATCTTTAGGCTGAATAATTGTAATTCCTTGTAAAGGATAGATAATTTGTAAGCTTTTATTGCGTTCTAAAAGATGTTTTTGAATATTCACATTTTGAAGCTTATAATAAGCTAGAACATTTGTAGGAAGTTTAAGGGCAAGAGAGGGTTTGGCAAAAAGAAAATCCTTAGCAAGAGAATCTACTTCCTTTTCATTTGCTAAAAAAACTTTTTTTAAAAAAGGTGATGGTTGCAGAGGTTGAGCTGATGTAGGAAAAAGAATGCTTGATAGCCCTATTTTGCTCTCTTCAAGTAAAATTTTTAATTCATCATTTACGCCATATCCGCTCAGTCTATCCACTTCAATGTTTTTTAAAGATTCTGTAGGAAGAGAAAAACTAATGTTATTATTAGGGAGTTCTTCAAGAATTTCAAAAAGCAATGTCCCGGCTGTTTTAACGCCAAAAATATTCGGATTTGCTTTGCCTGTGAAATTCCCAGCCCAGACAACGATAGTATATTGAGGACTAGCTCCTGCTGCCCAAGCGTCTTTTCTCCCATAACTTGTGCCACTTTTCCACGAAAATGCCATTTTTTCTCTATGATAGTCTAAATCTCCCTCTCTTTGCAACTCTTTGAGCGTTTGAAGGGTAAGGTAAGCACTTCCTTTGCTCAAAAAGCGTTTAAGAGGTTTCTTTTGGGTATTTAAAAGTGTATAAAGCTCCCCAAATTCTCCATATTGAGCCAAACCCCTATAAAGTCGTGCGATTTGAAGCATATTCATTTCTTTTGAGCCAAGTATAAATGATAAACCATAACGTTGTGCATTACTTGCTTCAAATCCTGCCATATCTTGCAATGTGAAAAAGAATTTTTCATAACCATAATTTTGCAAAAGTTTGACAAAAGGCACATTGAGTGATTTTTGCAAAGCAGTTTGTGCAGGCACTAAGCCTTGATAAGTTTTAGTAGCATTTTGTGGATTAAAATTAGAAAAAAACAAGGGCACATCTACAAGCAGACTTTGAGGAGCAATAAGTCCATCATCAATGCTTAGAGCGTAAAGAAAAGGTTTTAAAAGTGAGCCCACAGAGCGCATTGCGCTTACTCCATCAATTTGCCCAAAATTATCAATATCTAAAAAATCTTGCGAACCCACATAGCATAAAATCTCTCCACTTTGTGTATCTACCACAAGTGCAGCGAGGTTTAAAATTCCTTGAGAAAGAAGCTTTTTGTGATATTGTTTGATTTTAGTTTCTAAACGGGCTTGAAGTGTTTTATCAATCGTAGAAACAATATTATTTTGCTTCCTTGCAGCAATAAGTTTGAGACTAAGATGTGGTGCAAGATTATGATGATGTATCTTGCGTGAGGGAAGAGGCTCTTTGAGTGCTATAGAGAGAATCTCTTTATCAAAATAGCCTTGCGTGTGAAGTTTAACCAAAAGGGCATCGCGTTTATTTTTGAGAATATCCGTATTTTTCTTGAGGTTAAATAAGCCCGGTGCATTAGGCAAAACTGCAAGGAGAGCAGATTCTGCCCAAGTGAGAGAGCCAACATCTTTATTAAAATATAAAAGAGCAGCCGAATGATATCCGATAATATTTCCCCCATAAGGGGCGTTATTAAGATACATATGCAAAATTTCATCTTTATTAAAAGCAGCTTCAAGCGCAAGAGTTTGAAAAAACTCATTGATTTTATTTGTATAAGTGCGTGGAGAATTAAGATAGAGCTTAACTACTTGCATACTAATGGTGCTTCCTCCTATGCGTTTTGAGGAGGTAAGATTATTTTTGATACTTCGCAAAAGTGCAAGTATATCTATACCAAAATGTGAATAAAAACGTTTATCTTCGTAAGTAAGCACTGCTGCACGTATTTTAGATGAAATAGGCGATGGAGATTTGAGATGCCATTGTTGCTCAGGCGTTAAAAATACACTTAGGATATGATTATGTCTATCAAAAACGCTTTTGCTATATCTGGATTCAAAAAGATCACTATGCGGAGAAAGTGCAGTATAAAAGCTTACAAACACTCCTATGCCATAGATACAAAAAAGTATCATAAGTGCCATAAAAAATAAAAATGGCACTTTGAGATAAGTTAAAAAAATGTTTTGATGTCTTTTTCTCACGGAGATGTTACCGAAACAGCCATAGATTCTGTATTGGCAAGAAAACTATTATCATACATTGCTTCTGCATTTGCAGGAGGCAAGAGGTAATTACCCGGAGTAATAGTATTGATTTTGACAAACATACTCTCATTTGTTCCATAATAATTTAAAAACCACATAATCTTATCATCGCGAATATCTGTGTAAGCAATATTGCCGTTGCGAACAAAATCGGGGAGTTTATCATTATTTAATCGTGTATTTTCAATTTCCCAACCACTAGGAAGATTCTGCGTGATAGCTACATTATCCACAATCACGATTTTATCAGCATTTGTGAGCGTGAGCTTAAGATAAAAAGTGCTACCAGAAGGCAAAGAATCTACATCAATGGCGTTTCCTTTTTCATCTACAAAACTTCGCTCAAGTGCAATTTTTTTTGCACTAGGTTTTATATCTTTTTCAAGCAAGATGCCATCCCATACTTGAGCAATATAAAGTGGAAAAGCACTTTGTGAAGTAATTTTGCCTTTTATATCATCAAATGGCAATTTCAGTGTATCTTTACCCTCAAAGTTCTTGCCCTCAAATGTAATGCTAAAACTATTTTGAGAATCCCCACCTTGAGAAGAAAGCGTGGGTGCAATAGCAAGGAGTGAATAGCCAAGTGTTTGAGTAGAAAGCCAATTATTGCTTTCAAGCTGTTGTTGGATATATGTTAAAAGTTCCTTGTGTGGAGTTTTATAAATATCCATATAAGCCTTAAGAATCATTGCATCATCACGCAATGGCGAACCATAGCTAAAACGATAATATGAATTATCGCGTTCTGTGCTTTTGGTGGGGAGATTCTCTGTAATTTTTTGTGCAATCTCTTCAAGCCCTGCAAGCTTGTAAGCCGCTGCTAGAAGCCATTTATCTCTTACATCAAGCTTTTTAAAATGATGTTCATATATGTTATTGAGCAGTCCTATTTGTGGCTTTCCAGCAAGAGAAAGCAAGTAAAGCGGATAAATCGTGGTGGGCACATCAGTTGTATTTTTTACATAATAAGTTTCATAATTTATCCACGCTTTAAGAACACTCTCTGGCACATAATATCCTTGTGCTTGAGCAAGCAATAAGAAATGTCCAGCATACGCACTTCCCCATCTATCAGCAGAAGAGCCCCCCTGCCAATAAGCAAATCCACCATTACTTGTCTGAAATGTAGCTATACGCGCAATACCTGCATTAATATTTTTCACTATCGTGGGTTTATCAATAAAATTTGCCTTACTTAAGGTTGTGAGGAAAAGTTGAGGAAGCACACTTGAAGTTGTTTGTTCAATACAACCATAAGGATAACGTATAAGCCATTTAAGACGATGGTCAATGCTCATAATAGGCTTATCGCTCACAAGCACATAGCCCATTTGAGAATCTTTAATATATTCTTTTGGATTTTCAAGTATGAATGAATCTCTTGATTCGAGGATAAATTTTTTATTGAGAGTTGTATAAGGATTATTTGGCAAAATATCAATTTCTGTGCGCTCTTGCATACTAAAATCCCCACTTTTAAGTGTAATATCAATAAAATCTTGTCCTATACTTTCTTTATCCACTTGAGCTTTAAGGTGAATCATTTGAGACTTTTTATCATTAAAGGTAAGTGTGATGTTATTTTTTTCAAGACGGATTTTTTCGCCACTTGTAAGGGTAAGATTAGCTTTACCCACATTATCTTGAGTAGGAAATACTTCAATAGCAAGAGTAAAAGAATCACCTATTTTAAGACTGCGTGGAATGGTAGGAAGCATTACAACAGGTGCGCTTACTTTCATATCACTTGAAGCACTCCCATAGGCTTCGTCATTTATCGCTACTGCCATAATTCTCACACTACCCATATAAGCGGGCATAGTATATGTAAATTGTGCTTTGCCAAATTCATCACTCATAATAGGCGGCGTGTAAAATGTTACAGGTTTAAAACGTTGGGCTTGATGCAAATCTTTACGATTTGCACCTGCTGCAAGTTCATCTCCTCCGACTTTGAGAATCTGATGTATATGCCCTATATCCCGCCCAATGATAAGATTATAGTTATCAAAGCTAGAAAGTGCAAGAGCGATTTTTTGATAAAAATATTTCCACGGATTTGGCGAGACAAAATCTGTCAAATCAAGTAATCCTTCATCGACAATAGCAAGGGTATAGGCAACTTTTTTGTTTTCTTTATTAGAGAGTTTGACTGCAAAATCAGTATTTGGTCGGATTGATTGAGGGGCATTTATTTCAAGTGTAAGCTTAGAATCCTTATCTTCTACCATAAGCGGCAATACACCATAAAGCCTTTGTGAGCGGTCATTATCAAGCTTGTGATAGTTTTGTAACAAATTGATAGCAACATAAATATTAGGTGCATAAGATTTTTTAAGCGGAATTTTAAAACTACTTTGTGCATCTTTAGTATGAATCCAAAACCGCTCTAGGACTTTCTCTTGATTGATGATAGTGATAAGCGCTTGAGCATCAGGTGTGCTTTCAAAATTTATAGTTGCTTCCTCGCCCACGAGGTATTGTTCTTTATCTGATTGAATCTTAAGTTGTGTATTTTTTTGGGCTTGTATAGGCTCTCCAGCCTCACTTGCATAGAGGAAAATTGCACTTTTACTATGATTACTTTCATCTTCTACCTCAATAAAAATCTCTCCTGATTGAGTAGGCTTAAATGTAAGCATAACGGGCTCTGATTTAGAGATAAGTGTGCCGCTTTTTAGGAGCTTGGTATTTTTATCTCTTTTAATAGAACGCGCAAACTCATTGTAATTATCATAATCCCACCACCACGAATAACTATTTTGGTAAATTCTAAAGTTAAGGTTATGGTTAGCAAGAGGCTTTTGCGTATTGCTAGAAAGGACAATAATGGGGATTTGCATTTCAGAATCTATATTGACATAGCGAGAAGGGGATTTAATCCCCACAAAACTATCATAGAGTGCAATATCCACATTTTTTCTTGCACTCACAAATCGCCCACCATTTTCAAAGACTTTTGTCGTAATAAAAGCACGAAGATTTTTGCCTATATCCTCTGTATTTTTTACATTAAAAGAGCCTTGCGTATGACCATTTTCGTTAAGCTGTCCTTCTAAGGTATCATTAAAACTATAATGCAAAGATGAAGGGTGCATAAAAGTATAACCATTATAGGCTGGGGCATAGAAATTTATGCCTTGCATATAAATTTTATTTTCATATTTAAGATTTGCTGCTGGTGCACCAAAAAGATAATGTGAGCGGATATCAAAAAAGAGGGCATTATCATTTTTTTTAAGCTCTGTAAGATTAATATGCTCTGGGCTTACAATCTCTACCTTTATACGATTTGGCACGACACTCTCTACTGATATATTGTGCCAAAACTCACTTCCTCCGACTTTAGTTTTAAGTCGCCAAATACCTGTATCTGCACTTTTGTCTATTTTAAAATCATAAGTAAAAAGCCCAAATAATTGCTCCTTGAGCGAAAAATCTTCAAGCACTACTTTACCTTGCGGAGAAGTAAGGGTTATATGAATAGGGTGGGTTATAGGTTTAGCATCTGCACGTGCAATGATATTAATATGGGCGGTATCGCCGGGACGATAAACACCTCTATCAGTATAAATATAAGCAAAAGTATGTTGATGTGATTGCAATCCTCCCACATCAAAACCCTCAAGGCTAAGAGGTGCATTCAGACGTAAAATAGTAGTATCTTCACCTTTTGTAGCGCTTAGATACATTATTTTTTGTGCCTGCTCAAAATGAGCTAGACCTTGCTCATTAGTAGTAAGAGTAGCGATAGTTTGATTCTTGTGGGTAATGGCATTTATTTTTACTTGAGGTAGAGGCTTATTGCTCACAATATCAAGGGCAAATACTTCAAGCTTGTTGTCAATTTGTTGAGCTAAAAGCGCAATATTTGAAAAAATCAAATGCTTTAAAATCTTGCCTTGTTGATTAAAAAATTGCTCTTTACGCCACTCCGAAGTGCCCTCTGGGAAATCATAATCTACCCCGTTTTTATCAAAACTAAGTTCTACAATAAATATACCCTCTTGTGCCTTGAGTGTGGAAAAATCAAGTTGGGTTTGAATCCATTGATTTTTTTGCATAGCAATATCAAAGCTTTGTTCAAATACAACATCGCCCAATCGTTCAAAATCTGCATATATCCCACTGCGCCCTCCATTATATTCATCATCATAATCGTCATAATCATTGTATGAGGCATTAGTATATTTGGTTTCACCAATAAGATTCTGTTTATACAGATAAGCCGTAGTGTTATTTGGGTAGATTTTGCTTACTTTGAGATTAACTTTTTTGACATTTATACTTTTAAAGGCAATTTTTTTCTCTGCATTACTTGGCAAAAATACACCTTGTTGGGAAAAGGCAAGTGAAGGAGGAATTTGATTAAACACTATATCAGCATCTTTTGGTTTTTCTAAACGTGAGCGGTCAATAGCCATAATTCCCTCTTTGATATGCACTTTATAGCTTGTTGAAGGATTAAAAGACGCATTAATCCTCATAATATTGCCTTGTTTGGTAATATTCGTTTTTACTTGTGGGCTTATAGAGACAAAATCTGCCAAATTTGCATTATCAGCAAGATTTTGGGAAAAATGCACTTGGATATGAGGTGTTTCATCTAAGATAGCTTGAATATCTACTACTTCTAAGCCCTCATTTTCTCGCACATAACGCAATATTTCATCTTTTTCCAAACCCAAAGGTTTTGCAGATAGAGTAAGTTCATAACTTTTTTCTTTATCATCAAAGGTTAAATTTTGGCTTGTAATAACAAAATCTTTGCTCGCTTGTGGGGCAAGAGTGAAATCAAGCTCTTTACCTGTATCATCTTTGAGATGAAAAATTGAACGCAACTCTTTAGAATCTACTGAAGAAATACCCGTTGTATTGCGAAGAATTTTTATGTCTTGAGAAAGAACAATCTCGGCTGATATGAAAAAACTTTTGTCATCAATGTAATGAGGAAGGAGCTTAGATGTCTCTATCTTTGTAGTATTAGTATGAAGATCTAGGCTAATGGTATCTTCTAAAAGTGATTGAGCAAGTTTTGAGAGCTTGATATTAAGCGTATAATCTGTATTTGGCTCAAGTATGCCACTTGGAACAATGAGGAGTTCATAAGGAGATTTGAAGCTGTAATGCCCAACTAAAGAGTTTCCATTAAGCGTAATGAATTTGTCTTGTTCATTTACATTATAAAGAATGCCTATATTTTCTGCATTTTCTGATGCAATGGGTTGATTAAAGGTGATAAGTATTTCTGGTGTAGTAGAGATATTTTGAGTATAACTTTCTACGAACTTATTATCCGAACAAGCAGTAAGAAAAGTAGATACATAAATAAATCCAAAAAATACAAAAAACTTCCATATATAACATAAATAACGCATTTAGCCCTCCGAATTTTTTAGTTATAAAGTTATAAATTATATCAAAAAAAAAAAAAAACACTTTTTTCACATAAACTATATAAAGCTAAAAATATGTCGCAAAATGCGGTATAAACGAAAAATTATGGCAACTTGTGAAATAATAACTCTTGCCTTTAAAGCTAAAAGCAAGAGTATGCGCATTAAGGCACAAATAAGGTGCGCCAAAATAACTTTCATATTGATGAGGAGGCAATGCGGGAGATTCAAGATAGAATCTACTATACTCTTCTTTGGTGCCATAAAGCGGATCACCCAAGATTCTATGCCCAATATGTGCGCAATGCAAACGGATTTGATGAGTTCTGCCTGTGAGAGGCAAGACACGGATAAGAGTAGAATCTGTAGGCGAATGATAGACTAAAGGATAAAGTTTCGTGCGACTTGGCTTGCCATAAGGGCTAATAATGCTTTTAATAGATAAATCTGTGCCTTTATATTTTTGTAAAGCAATAGGCTCATCAATAAGACATTCTTGCGTAAGTTTGCCCTCAACAATGGCATAATAAGTTTTAAGAATCTGCCTTGTGCTTATAAGTTCTTTTAACTCTGTTTCACTTTGAGGATTGATTGCGCACAATACAAGTCCGCTTGTTTGCTTATCAAGGCGATGAATAGCGTTAGCATAATTGCCAAAACGTAATTTGAGGGCATCATTGAGTGAGTAATGATAGAATCTGCCTTTGGGGTGTGTAAGGAGATTATGCGGTTTATCATATACACAAAAATCTTCATTGAAAAAAAGTGGTTCAAGCTCTATATCACAAGCTTCAAATTCACTTAACTCTACTTGCCCACAAATAATTTCATTTTTGGCAATAACACGATTATGCTGCCTTAGGCGTTTTTTGTCCAAAACCTTTTGAGCTTGAGCTTGGGTATAACCCCTGTGCCGCATAAGAAATAAAAAAGCGGGAAGAGGCTGTGCTATATGATAGGAATTAGTAACAAAAGGCATAACACTCCTTTGAAAATATGGAGCATATTGTAATGAATTTTGCTTTACTCTCTCTTTTAGAATAAGCACATTATATCTATAATAAAGATTCTATGAGAATTTCTTTTTATTTGCATCATTTAAAATCTTTGAGGCAACATCATCAAGAGCATTGCTAATTTTTTGCGAATGATTAGCAATATTTGCGTTCTCTTGTGTGAGTGCTTCAAGCTGTGATATAGCCTCATTAATTTGAGTAACTCCAGTAGTTTGCTCTCTAATAGATTCTCCCATATCATTAATACTTTGCACTAAGAGATTTGTATTAGCTTCAATCTCTCCTAAGCTCTTTTGAGTTCTCTCAGCTAATTTTCTTACTTCATCTGCAACAACAGCAAATCCTCTTCCGTGTTCTCCTGCACGTGCAGCTTCTATTGCTGCATTAAGAGCAAGTAAGTTTGTTTGATCTGCTATATCTCTAATGATACCTATAACATTTTTAATATCTTCACTTTGTTGGATAACTTCTCCAGTCTTACCACTTACATTTTGCATAGAACTTGTAATCTCTTCTACTGCTTGAGCTGTTTGTTCTAAAGAGGAAGCTTGGGAATTAGAACCTTGCGTGAGCTCATCTATTACAGATTCTATTTCTTTTGATTTGGCTTCAAGATCCTTGGCATATCTCATAGAATCACGAAGCATTTTACAGATAGAATCTCCTAATTCATTGATAGCTATGCCCATACCACGAGCATTTTCAATTCTATCGGTAAAATCATTATTACGATAGGATTGAAATACGCGGTTTGTCCTGTTTAAATCATCTCCTACAAGATTTAAAAGTGCAACCGACATTTCATTAATAGCATTTTTAAGCTCATTAATCTGGGGATTAAAAGTTATTTGCTTGATATTTTTACCAAAGTGACCTCTTTTTGCTTCATCAACTATACCTAAAACTTCACTAATAAGCATTTTATCTTGCTTGAGAGTATTTTCAATCACAGCAATATTTTCATTGATAGTTTCTCCCATTTTGCCTAGCTCATCTTTAGCAATGATACGAAGAGGTTTGGGTGGTTTATCTTGCTTATAGTTAAGATAATTAAAAAATTCAAAAAATGTGTGAGAGATGCGATGAAGTCTTTTGGTAATACTTCTTTTCATATACAAAGCAATAAATACTGCTGAAACAAGTAAGCATATCACAGCTCCTAATATAGCAATTATAGTAATCTTCGTGGCTGAAGCATACACTGAACTATTGGGCGCAGTAACAACAACAGCATAGCATATATCGCTATTTTCACCAATAGGGAAACTTGCTACTCCTGAAGTTGTAGCAGTATTCATAATATTACTATATTCATATACGCCCGATTGGCAAGAATTTATATCAGAAGCCATTAATTTAGCATTTTCGCTTGCATTTAAATCAGTTAAGCTTTTTAAAAGAAAATCTTTATTGAAGTGTTTGATAATATGTGCTTGATTATCTAGAACCCAACGATAATCATCTTTAAAGACTGAAAATTTATTGCCCAATAATTGTGCTCCCACCCAATCAAGATTAATGCTCATACCCACCACACCTTGTGTGTTACCTTTGCTATCAAATAATGGATAGGCAAAATCAAGGACGATGGCAGATTGTCCCTTATAGTCTATTGGGTGAGGCTTACCAATAGATTGCTGACCCGTTTCCAAAGCTTTTTTTACAGATTCTAAGCTCAAAAAGTGGTCATCAGAAGGCAAAAATACTACACCTCCTGTAGATTCTGGGGATTCATCAAAAGCATATAAAACCATATCGCCATTAATTAAATTCTCCGCATTTATATTAAAACGATTTAGGGCATTTTTTTTGATATAGACAAAACCATTTTCAAGCCATTGATTACTATCAAGCGTATTTTCAAGTCGATTTTTTGCTCTACGTTCAAAATTCATATCATTTGTTTCTTGAATAAGGGCTGATAGAGTTTGTTGTGCAAAATTAAGTGCAACCAAACTTTCATTGATATGTGCTTCGTAATCATTTGCTATGCGTTTGGCGACATTGAAGATAAGCACTTTGGCGTCTTTTTTAGCAATATGGGTTGCCTGGATAACGAGCATACTTATCATTAAAACCATACAGATACTTAAAATTGCCAAAACGCTTAATATAGCTTTTGTTCCAAGAGAAAACCTATTAAACATATAATTCCTTAATTTAATATAGCAGTTATTTTTTTATTTTTTAAATATATAAATAAAACGGAAAAGGGACTATACAAAAAAATAAATAATCAATAATGAAAACAAAGAAAAATCTTTAAGATATGTTTCATTTTGTATATTTTTGTTTATTAAAATTCATAATGAATATCTAAAAACTACATTATTCTTTTATGAAAGAGAACAAAGAATCTTTAATGATATTTACTTCTATCACATTTTTTTGTGGCACAATAATCTTTAATACCCATTTATAAAAGGAGTTAAATAAATGAAAAAATTGCTTTTAGCGCTATTTGGCGTAGTATTTATGATAGGACTGAGTGCGTGTGGAGATAATCAAAGCACAAAAGAGTCAAAAAATGCCTTAGAAGAAATTAAACAAAAAGGTGTTGTGCGCATAGGAGTATTTAGCGATAAACCACCCTTTGGTTTCATCAATGAAAAAGGACAAAATGATGGTTTTGATGTTTATATTGCAAAACGCATCGCTAAAGATTTACTTGGAGATGAAAATAAAGTTGAATTTGTGCTTACTGAAGCTGCTTCTCGCGTAGAGTTTTTGCGCTCTAATAAGGTAGATATTATTATGGCGAACTTCACTCAAACTCCAGAACGCGAGGCAGTAGTGGATTTTGCTAAACCCTATATGAAAGTGGCTCTTGGTGTTATATCTCCAAATGGCGAGATTAAAAGCATTGATGACTTAAAAGGGAAAAAACTAATTGTCAATAAAGGCACAACAGCTGACGCATTCTTTAGCAAAAACTACCCTGATATTGAATTGCTTAAATATGAGCAAAATACTGAAGCTTTTCTCGCGCTTAAAGATAAAAGAGGTGATGCACTTGCTCACGATAATACTCTTTTGCTCGCGTGGGCTATGGAAAATGAAGGTTTTAACGTGGGCATTCCAACACTAGGTGAAGAAGAAAATATTGCTCCAGCAATAAAAAAAGGAAATATTGAGCTTAAAAATTGGCTTGATAATGAAATTACATCACTTACCCACGAAGGCTTTATGAAAGAAGCTTATGAGAAAACTCTCGCCCCTATTTTTGGCGAGGAAAAAATGGATTCTGTTATTTTCTCTCATTAATTTTTACTCCATTGCTTAAAGTTTAAGCAATGGATTTTCATTCCTCCCATTTTTGTAATGCTAAATCTGTATTGATATGGCAATACCCTAGTGGATTTTTCTCTAAATATTTTTGATGATACAATTCTGCGGAATAGAAATTTTGTAATTTTTCAACCTCTGTCACTGCTTTTTTGTGATGCTTTTTCTCCCAAAGTTTTAGACATTCTTTAATAATACTCTCATCACTCTCTTGCACAAAATATACACCATTGCGATATTGTGTGCCAATGTCGTTTCCTTGAAAATTAAGCGCACAAGGGTTGATAATAGATAAAAATCTCCCTATAATTTCACGCAAGGGAAGTAGATCCTCATCATAATGTAACTCCAAAGCTTCCACTGCTCCACTATTACCACTGCATACAAATTCATAGCTTGGATTCTCAACTGCACTATTAGCATAGCCCACCTGTGAGCAAAGTGTGCCTTTAAGCTTATCAAAATAGCCTTGTATTCCCCAAAAACAGCCGCCTGCAAGATAAATTACTGCCATATATTACCTCCAAAATTTATAAGTGTAAAAAAAGTTATTCTACGATATAATTGTGTCCTTGCTGTTTATACAAAGGAGAAACAGGTGCAACATTTACTCAAATCCCTCCCCAAAGTTGATACACTACTTGCTCATAATGAACTTAAAATGTTTCAAAAATCTACACTTTTGCCACTTATTCAATCACATTTATCGCTATTGCGTGAAAATATATGCTCAAATACTCTTTCACCTAAAGAATTAGAATCTGCCCTAAACGAAATTATCCCTGTGATTAAAAAAAAAGCTATTGAGGCAACTAAACCCACGCTTACACAAGTAATTAATGCTACCGGTGTAGTGATTCACACAAATCTTGGGCGAAGTGTCCTTTCACCTCAAATCCTTGATGAAATCACACCTTTTTTGAGAAGCTATCACACGCTTGAATATGATTTAGCTAAAGGTGAAAGAAGTGAGCGATATGCCCATACTAAGCAGATTCTGTGCGAAATGTTTGGTTGCGAAGATGCACTTTTGGTCAATAATAATGCTGCAGCTGTGCTTTTAATCCTCAACACCTTTGCAGCCCATAAGGAAGTGATTATTTCTCGTGGAGAGCTTGTGGAAATCGGAGGAAGTTTTAGAATCCCAGAAGTGATGAAAAGTGCTTCAAGTATCCTCTACGAAGTAGGTGCAACAAATAAAACACATTTAAAAGATTATGAAAATGCTATTAATGAACAAAGTGCAATGATTATGAAAGTTCATCAAAGCAATTTTAAACAAATTGGCTTTGTAAAGCAATGCCATATCAAAGAAATCATACATCTTGCACAAAAACATCATCTTATTGATTATTTTGATTTAGGTAGCGGACACATAGGTGCATTGCCCCTCGCAGATGAACCAAGTGTTCGCGAAATCTGCAAATATAAACCCTCACTCCTTAGCTTTAGTGGCGATAAATTGCTCGGTGGTCCTCAAGTAGGCATTATCATCGGCAAATCACAGCTTATTGCGCAATTAAAGCATAATCAGCTTTTACGCGCTTTAAGGGTAGATAAGTTTAGTATTCTCGCCTTACAAGCAACGCTCAAAGCGTATCAAAACAAAGAATATCACAAAATCCCAACTCTTGCTATGCTTGCTTTCACCCCCAAAGAGTTAGAATCTAAGGCTAAAAATCTCAAAAAACGCATACTTGCCTCATCTATTGCTTCAGAACTTGAAGTTGAAGTGATACCTTTACACTCACTCGCAGGTGGTGGGAGTGTGCCACATTTATCTTTTGATTCTTTTGGCATCTCACTTCAAGCAAAACATTTACAAGTGCAGGATTTTGAATCTGCTTTGCGAGCCTTAGGATTAATTAGCTGCATACAAGGAGAAAAGATTCTCCTTGATGTGCGAACATTACTAGAAGGTGATGAAGAGCGTATTATGGAGATTCTTGGGGAAGTATTATCCTCATAAGGAGAAAGATATGAGCGAGGGGCATAATGATATTATCGTTGGCTTAGCTGGGCATATTGACCACGGCAAAACAACCATTATTAAAGCACTCAATGGCTTTGATGGCGATAGTTTAGAGGAAGAGAAACAAAGAGGCATTACACTTGATTTGAGTTTTTCTCATCTTCATTTGCCCTCACGCAATGTCGCATTTATTGATGTGCCCGGACATAATAAGCTTGTAAAAAATATGATTGCAGGGGCATTTGGTATTGATGTGTTACTTCTTGTCATTGCTGCAAATGAAGGCATTATGCCTCAAAGTATAGAACATTTACTCATTGCAGATATGTTGGGTATTAGCTCTTGTATTTGTGTAATTACCAAAATTGACAAACTTGAAAATCCCTCTTTAGAGCTACCGCGTTTAGAATCTGATATTGTCGCGCTCTTTAAAACTTGTGATATGAAACTTTATGACACTATTGCTCTTAGTCTGCATTCATCTACAATGCCACTCACAAACGCTTATGATAGTTTATCTCAACTCAAAAGGCTAAAAACAAGTTTAGATTCTATCCCTAAACCCCAAAAGATAGATTTTGGCTTATTTTTATATTATATTGATAGAAGTTTTAGCATTAAGGGTGCAGGCTGTGTAGTTACAGGAAGTGTTTTAAGCGGTGAATGTTGCGTGGGAGATAAGCTTTATGCCTATGATATAAAGCAAGAAGTCGCTGTGCGAGGAATACAAATCCACGATAAAAATGCTACAAAAGCCACTCCCTCTCATCGTGTCGCACTTAATCTCTCTGGAATCAGTCATCACCAACTCAAGCGTGGCTTTCTTCTCTCTCAGAAAGGATATTTGCGCGGCTTTGATAGTATTGATGTGGGAATCTTCGGCGCACCTCAACATAATACTATCTATCAACTCTATCTAGGAAGCTCAAAACTCAATGCGAAAGTGCATCTTATCAGTGAAGCTATCACTTCTCACGCCTTTGGTTCAAAGCCTCTTACCTTTGCTACACTTAAATGTGATGGAATTATATTTAGTATATTTTCACAACATTTTATTTTACGCGATGATGAAGGTGCTGTGCTTGGTGGCATTATTTTAAATCCTATCATTGACCCTATTAAAAAGCATCAACGTGTGCAACTCTTAGAATCCCTTTGTAAAAAGCATTTTGATAGTGCTTTTAGCCTGCTTTGTTCTATTCATAAAAAAGGTTTTGGGCTTGTAAGCTCTACACAGAGATTCTGTCTTAGCCATACTCAAAGCCTCCAAATCGCTTCTACTCTCAAAGATATTTTTATTGATGAAAAATCCCTTACACTTTATCCTCTTTCACAAGTAGAATATCTTAAAGCTCATATTTTAGAGATTTTCTTGCATAATAAATCTGCTCTGCTCTCGGCTCAAAGTCTCTGTGTAAAAATAAAATGGGCAAGTCTTGGACTTTGCCAAAAAGCCCTTGATGAACTTCTTAATGAAAAGCAAATTAGATATAAAAATGGATTATATCTCTCACAATGGTGCCAAATTAAAGATATTAAAACTTATGTCCAAGAGCGCATACTTGAGATTCTTGCTCAAGGGCATTATGCACCACCCGCACCTTATAATATTTATGAAGAACTTGATATTGACAAAAAAGTAGGTGATGACGCTCTAAAATCTCTCACTCAAGCTCACAAAGTCGTGCGTATCACACATAATCTTTTTATCACTTCTTCCGCACTTAATCATATAGTGAGCCTTATGCGCGAGATTATCTCCACACATAGCTATGTTGATGTAAATCTCCTGCGAAAACGGACAGATTTAAGTCGCAAATACCTCATTGGTTATTTAGAATATTTAGATAAATTTGATGATATTGAATGCAATGAAAACAAACGCTCCTTTAAATACGGCACATAAAGCAAATGAGGAAAATATGAAAAAAACGATACATCTTGATTTTTTAGCAAATGTCCCTCTAAATGCAAATGCAAATGCCTTATTTGAGGATACTTATCCCAATGTAAATACGCTTGATAGCACTATTTTGCACACTTTAAAGGCAGATTCTCAAAGCCTTGCTTCATTTTTTGGCAAAACACATTCTCATACCTTTGATTATAGCAGTGGGAACTTTCTCGCACTTTTTAGCACCCTTTTTGCACATCATTATCATATTGTTCTAGCCCCTAGCCTTCATCAACAGAGCTTTTATGCAGCAGAACTTTTTAAACATATATCACCACAAGGTTTATCATTTCTTCCTCTCAATCAACAAGGCATTTTAGCATCTCCACAAGACAGCCATAATACTCCATATGCGTTTTTTATACCTCTTATTAATCAAGATATTCTCTCGCTCAATCCCATACAATTCCTTATTGAGCAGATTCTATCTAGCTACCCTCACGCGCTTATTTTCCTTGATATATCACTTTTTGTAAGCACACTTGAACAAGCACAGCTTGCATTTTTGCGCACCTTGCAAAATCCTCAAATAATATTTTTGTGCAATGGTGAATCTATTGGTTTAATGCGCCCAAGTGGCTTTATTGTGAGTGATTTTGATACACTTAATCCTACGCATAAAGAAGCATTAGAAGCATTTTTTAACGCAACTCTTTTGCGCCCTCATCTTTTTAAGGCTGCGAGTTACGCTCTTAAATGTATTCTATCTAGCCCACCAATTCAAGATAGCAAACATATCTTTTTTGATAAACTTCAAGCCCATTTGGGTAAAGATATTTCGCTTTTTGCACCCCTTGAGATTACTACAAAAAATGCTTTACCTTTGCGCTTTAAGCACATCAAAGCACGGCTTTTAATCCAAGCTCTAAGCATAGAGGGAATCTATGCCATTAATGGGCAAGATTGCTTATTTGGTAACGCTAAACCCTCCTTTGTGCTGCGTTCTATGGGGTATGATGAGCCAAGCACACGCGAATTATTGAGTGTAAGTTATATGCATTTAGATTCTATAGAATCTATCACTCATATACTTGCTCAAGCCTACACTCAACTACGACAATTTCACACTTAAAGGAACTTTTATGACAACCTTTAATCAAGCATTACAAATAGGCATTTCATTACCTCCTACCAAGCACACGCATACTTTGCCTCTTTTTGAATCTTATGGCACAATTCTTGCACAAGATATTATCGCTACACGCTCACTTCCTTCATTTAATAACTCTGCAATGGACGGCTATGCCATTAGAATGCAAGATTATGGCACACATTGTATATGCGATGGAAGCATTTTAGCAGGAGTCAATAGCAGTGCATTTGCACTTGCACAAGGACACACATATAAGGTAATGACGGGTTCAATGCTCCCTCAAAACACCCAAGCTGTCGTGCAAATTGAATGGGTGCAAGAAGATGAATCAGGTGTGTATATTCCTGCACTAAATTGTAATCAAAACCTTATTCAAGGGCAAAATATCCGATTTAAAGGCGAAGAAATAGCTCAAGATTCACTTCTTTTACAAAGAGGCAAACGACTTAATCACCTTGATTTAAGCGTTATTGCTTCCCAAGGTATCAGCGAAGTGCAAAGCTTTGTGCCCTTACGTATAGGGATTTATTCAAGTGGTGATGAAGTTATTGAGCCAAATCAGAGTGCCAAAGCACACCAAATTTATAACACAAATGCTACCAGTCTTTACACGCTCCTCAAACAACGTGGCTATGAATGTAGCTATGAAGGCATCTTACAAGATGACAAAAAAGCTCTTTGCGAGGCTATTGAGCAATTTAATAAATATGATGTCATTATTACAAGCGGTGGAGCAAGTGTAGGCGATGCGGATTTGATTAAAGAAGTATTGCAAATGCAAGGAGCAAAAATGCTTTTTGATGGTATTAATGTCAAGCCCGGACGCCATCTTGGATTTGCTACATTAGGAAAAACACTTATTATCTTGCTGCCGGGTAATCCCCTAGCCTTACTTCTTCATCTACATACACTTATTTTGTCTATTTTGGAATCTTTACAAGGAGGAAGTGCATTCTATCCTCAAAGTTTTAGTTTAAAGCTCAATGAGGCTTTAAAGCTCAAAGCCAATACAACTTCTATAATTCTAGGACGATGTGAAAATGAAACATTTATTCCTCATAATGGCGGAAAAATTGGTTCAAGCTCGCTGACAAATATGTGGAAAAATAATGCGATTGCTCTTTTTGATAATGTGCAATGCCTGCCAAAAGGCGCACCTATTAAGGTTATTTCCTATAATGCCGATTTTTGTGATATAATAGACTTCATTAATTATGAGATTCTTTAAATAAATATCTTAAAATAAGGAGTGATTATGACAAAGCTCTTATTCGGAGTAAGCGACACACAAGAATGTCGTAGGGCTATTCAGACTATTATCCGTTTTTTTGGACATCGTGAAGAAATTGAACTCACACTTTTGCACGTAACACCAGAAATTGTTGTATATGCTGAAAGCGGAATTGTAGATTATGGCACAATAGAAAATATTGAAAATGAAAAATCAAATGCTATTCTTAATGAATTTGAACAAGCCTTTAATAAAGAAGGTATTACTTGTCAAAAAATTCTTAAGACAGGCAACCCTATTGATGTAGTGCTTGAGATTGTTAATAACTATGATTTGCTTATCATTGGTGCGAGTGAATCTTCACTCCTTCATAGAATCTTCAATTCACATCAAAATAGCTTCATCAACTCTTCTCCCATTCCTGTTTTGGTAGCGAAATAAGGAGTTGTGATGTGGGGGATTAGAAAAAATTTTCTTGCTTTAGGAATGTTAAGCAGTTGCTTCTATGGCTCACTTGAAGCTTTAGAGTTTGGGTCAATGGGTAACACTTCTGCGGCAATGGGTGGAGCTGGAGTAGCCTTGAAACATTCTGCGTGGGGATTGTATTATAATCCTGCGCTTCTTAGCTCTGACCCGCGAGTAAAAATGGGATATTCTTTGGGTATTGGCTTAAAAGAACATAATCTTGCTAAAATTGCTAAAATTGATATTAAAAATATGGCAAATACTGCTGAGCGACTTGTAAGCACTTTTGCTTCTGGTAGTGGAGCAAGTGTGGGTGAGATTACAAATGTTGTCAAAGATGCACTTAGCTCTGTACTTACTTCAAGCGGACAAACTCCAACTGGTAATGTTGAACAAGATTTACAAACCTATCTACAAAATCATCAAGGCGGCAATTACAGCGATTTGATAACCCAAGTATTACAACAAGTCCAACAAAGCTCCTCTCTTAACCCTGAACAAAAAGACCTACTTAGCCATATTGCAGGAAGTATTGATTATGGTAAACTTGACTTTAGCCAAGCAGGAGCGGGTGGTGTAGCAGGACTTTTACAAGATATTACTATTTCTAAAGGCGGTGATAAAGGGCTTGATAAAGCTGTGAATGACATTAGTGCCGTGCAAGATATACTTAAAGATAATAACCTTAATGTTACAAGCCAAGATGGTGTAATCTTGCAACTCTCTAGTAAAACAATGAATGAAAAGCTAGGTTCTCTTGGCGTAGCAATTTTTGCCTCTGTGTATTCAAGTATGTCAGTCAAAGCTGATGCTTCTCGTATGCGTCTTATCATTAATGGTGGCAATGGTAGTTATTATGAGCTAACAGATAATGGTGATAGCTTTAGTTATAAAGTTTCGAATCAAACCGACTATGACAACTACTCACTCATTGCTGCCTTAGAAGATAGTAGCGATGCACACAAGCTTATTGCCACAAGTTTTGTGCTTACTGAACTGCCTATAGGCTATGCGAGGACTTTTTATCTCAAAAATGGCAACCTCAATATTGGTGTAACAGGCAAATTTATGAGTGCCATTAGCACCCAAAGTCAAATGAATATCAAAACAAATATAGACTTTAAAAAAGAGCTTACTAATTTTGCCTCGCTTGATAATGCTATTTCTTCAAATAATTTTGGTATTGATGTTGGCGCACTTTATGAGGTTGATTTCCCCGAATTTCGCTATCTTACCTTTGGACTTGTAGTAAAAAATATCAATTCCCCATCCTTTCAATCTACACTCTCGGATATTACTATCAAGCCACAATACAGGGCAGGGATTGGTTATAATTCAAAAAGATTTAATCTCGCTTTTGATGCAGATTTAACTCCAAATGATTTGATTGCATTTAGCAATATTAGACAGCAAAGTCAAATGATTGGAGGCGGTATTGCTTTTGATTTAAAAGCAATTGATGTGCGCGTGGGTGCAATGAAAGATTTACGCCAAGATACGGGACTTATACTCACAGGGGGACTTAATGTGCTTGGATTCCTTGATATTGCCTTGCAAACGAGCACCAAATTCACTCGTGTAGAGAACATACCTATTCCTCAATATATCAATCTACGCGTAGGCGGAAGCTTAAGCTTTTAGTTTAATAGGAGAGAAGACATAGCTGACCCTTTAGAAATTCTACAAGAGGGCTTAAAAATACTTTTGGAGGCAATGAATGAAAAAGTTAATTTTGCTATTAGGTTGTTTAGTTTTTGCGTATGCAGAAGTGGTTATAGAGAGAATAGATTCCAAATATCAACAAGAAGTATGCGGGGATGATTATCATTGCTCTGCTAGTGAGAACTTTATTCCTAATGTTGATATTTTAGAGGCTTTTAAACAAGACTTAAAAAAAGAAATCCAATTCCCAGAATATGAAGTAAGAGCGTTGATTTATAGGCAAATCATTGCGATGAACTTACCCAATGATAATGAGAGTTTAAAGAAAACTATTGTTATCACAACAGAGAGTGGTGATTTAAATGTAGAAGTAGAACTTACAAAAAGTAAAAATAAACTTGTAATTGCCTATATTGTCGAAGTAGAAGAAAGTATAAAAACTTATATCAAGACTCCTAATGGAGTTAAGATTTTTAATAAAACTTCAATGTTGTGATGTGAATCTTGTATAGTTTTATCAGGAATCAAAGTGAGAGAGACGATAATCAAATAAAGCAAAGTGCGAGAGAATGAGGAATATTTTAAAAATCAAAGTGAGACTAAATCTTTTGATATTTTTTGACACTTTTTAGACAAAAACTGACAAAATCCTCAACAAAACTATATACGATACCATCTCCTAGACAATACCGCACATTACGCTAAAATCCCTCAAATCCCACAGAGCTACCCCAAAAAAGCAAAAAGCCTTAAAGCCACATTAATGCGCTTTAAGCGCCCTTAAATCATTCGTTTAAAAAATCCTACAACCACACCCAAAATCTCATAATCCTCATTTTCTAGCTCAATGTCTTCATAATTTTTATTATCGCTGATAAGCTTGTATTTTGGGCGTTTTTGCAAGCGTTTGACATAGAGTTCATTATCAAGGCGCACCACGCAAATCTGCCCCTCTTGAAAGCTATCACTTTGCTGGATTAAAAGTTGGCAATTCTCTGGGATAGTGGGACTCATAGAATCCCCTCGTGCAGTGATAATAGAAAGCCCTAAAAAATTTGCCACCCCAAAATAATCGCGCAAAAAATCCCTTTGCATATCAATATGGCGCGTGATATACTCCTCATTGAGCAGCCCCTGCCCCGCAGAAGCATACACATCATCATATACAGGGATTTGGATAGTAGTAGGCTTTTGTATGGGAAGGTGAGGGATTTTAGAATCTAATTGGGAGACATCATTTTTGTGATTGGGAGACATCATTTTTGTGATTGGGAGACATTGGGAGACAAAAAATTCTATATTGGTATCAAGGGCATTAGCAATTTTTTGCAAATTATCAAGTGTTATATTGCTATTTGTTTTTGTTTCATATCGTTTAATGCTTTGAATAGACACGCCACTTGCTTTGGCTAAATCTTCTTGTATCATTCCCTTGCTCTCTCTCATTGCTTTTATTTTTTCCTTAAGCTCCATATATGAGATTCTCCTTGACAAGTTTAATATATTAGACTATAATTCTATATATTTATCTATAATATTATCCAACAAAGGATAAGAGATAAATAAATCAATAAAGGCAAAGCAATGAAAAAACAAAATTTGAGCGCAGCAATGGCAGCAAAGGGTATGAAGCTCCGCACTTGGGCAAAATCTAAGGGCTTAAGTGAGAAAGATATAGGATTGCTCAATCAGCTCTCTTATGGATTTATACAAGGTAAGCGCGGCAGGGGCAAAGAGCTTAAAGAAATGCTTGAATCTGATGGCTTTAAATTGCATACAAAGTGAGCAAAAATGGAACAATGGGTAAGTAGCAAGGAGTTCGCTATGCGGTTTAATTTAATCCAAAAAAGTGTGGAGAAAGCTTGTTTTCGGGCTAATCAGTGTGGCAAAAAAATTTGTGCTATTAAGTCTAATATATTATACTTTACTTACGCTCACGGCATTGGAGGTAATGCTGGTAAAGTCCTCCGCATTTGGAGTGAGCCTTTTAAGACACAAGGGGAAGCACAAGCATTTATATCATCATCAGAATCTATACAC
>NZ_JRMS02000012.1:0-52206 GCF_000762925.2 Helicobacter sp. MIT 03-1614 | reverse complement strand
AATAAGAATAAAAGGCTTTTGTATGCAGGGAATGAACCTATTGCGATAGGAATTTCAGAGTGTAGCAAACAGCCTTTCGTAACAGAATTTAATGAGCTTTTTGGACATCAAGAAATTAAAGATTGTGAAATTGAACTATGGATAAGGCTTAAAGATAAAAATGGTGTAAAGATTTACGAAGGGGATATTGTAAAGGCTAAAGAAAGAATTATAGACCCAGATTATCCAAAGGAAGCAGAGCTATTTATAGCAATAGTCAAGAAATATCACGATGATTCTATACCTTTGTATTTTATGATGTATAAAACAACAAATAATAATGATGTTTTTGATTTTGAATATTATGAGGTTGAAGTCATCGGCAATATCCACGAAAATCCCGAGTTATTAAAAGGTTAGAGAGATGAAAATCTACAATGAAAAACAAGAATGCGTAGGATTCTTGATGGCAAAAGATACAAAATCCTTTAAAATTTGGGATTTACTTGATACTAAAAATAAGAGAATAGCAACAATTCATCTATTCTTGTCAAGAGATAAAAAAGGAATCCTCTATATGCTAGATGATTTTCAAATAAGAGAATCGCTCAATCTAAAGGCAAAAGAGAAATTTACTATCCAAGCAGAGAATCCACAAGAGATTGAGCTATTTGGTAAAGAACAAATAGATATGAATTTCAATATAAAGGAGATACAATGAAAACAGAAAAAGTAGAAAATTTACCTCTGGTAAATGGAATATTTAGCAATTGTGCCAAGTTGGCTAGTAAGGAATATATGGCTCAGGCAACAGAAAGGTCAAAATGGTTAATAGATAACTTTTTAATGCGCGGCAGTTTAAATATGGTTTATGCCTCTGCAGGAGTGGGAAAATCACTTTTATCACTTGAATTAGCCTATTTTTTAGCTAAAAAGCCAAATGTATCAAAAGTCATTTACCTAGATGGCGATAATAGTGAAGCTGCATTAACTGCGCGCGGGTTAAATGAGATTGTAGAATCTAGCGGTGCAAAGCTGGAGTATTACTTTGTAAATCCTCATAAATATTTTAGTATCTTTAATAAACTCAAAGAATACAACCTAGAAAATGTCGTGCTTATCATAGATAGCATTCGCAACTTTATTAATTTTGATATTAAAGATGACATCAAGGTAACTCGCTATCTGCAAAGATTGCAAAAACTTAGAAGCAAAGGAGCGACTATTATTTTCTTGCACCATCAACCAAAACAATATGGTGAAGAGAATAATAAGATGTATAAAGGTGCAACAGCCTTTATAGATAGCGTAGATGAAGCGTGGTATGTATCAAAATCCTTTATTCAAAATAGTAACTCCAAAACTCTTAGCCTAGATTTAGAGCCACAAAAATATAGGTTAGATACAAAAGCACAAAGAGCAATTATAGATAATAAGACACATACGATATTTTTTCGTGATGATATTAGGATAGGACTAAGTCAAAAGCAGCAAATAACACTTGAACTTGCTCAAGAAGTTATTAATGCTAATCCAAATGGCATTATTCAAAGTGATTTAGCGAGACAAATAGTAAAGATTGCAAATGCAAATTACTATGAGATTGTAGGTAAAAATTCATTATGGAATTTACTTGCTGAATTTGAAAACAAACTCTTTAAAATCCATACTTTCACGCCAAAAGGTGGTGGTGTGCGAAAAATCTACACTCCACTTAATACTGCCATAGAATCTAAAACATCAAATAAAATCGAAACTAAAATAGAAAATACGCTCAATCTCATTAAAGCAGTCATCACGGAATCTAAAAATGGAATTGCACAAAAAGATTTAGCAGAGCTAGTTTGCAAAAAGGCGGCAAACAACTTAGAAATCGTGGGCAAAAATTCATTATGGAAGCTACTTGATAAGTATGATGGAGTGTTTTATAGGGCAGAAAAGACATATAGAAAAAGTGGTTATGGTATTACTAAAATATATTTGCCACTGCTAGATTCCAATAAAAGTATGAATAGTGAAATAATGGTGGGTTAATTTGCTATAATTGCCCATATATTTTGAAAT
Organism: Helicobacter sp. MIT 03-1614; assembly: GCF_000762925.2. Classification (NCBI taxonomy): domain Bacteria; kingdom Pseudomonadati; phylum Campylobacterota; class Epsilonproteobacteria; order Campylobacterales; family Helicobacteraceae; genus Helicobacter; species Helicobacter sp. MIT 03-1614. The sequence goes on along the minus strand of NZ_JRMS02000012.1, from coordinate 50,163 downwards.
TATGAGGAGAACTTATGACAGCACCTGCGACACAAAAGGCAATATTTGGCACACGATTTGAACTTGACGAGGAGAAAATCTTAAGAGAGAACATATATGACCTTGATATGATGTATGCAAAGATAGAGGAGTTTGCCACAAAAAGAGCTGGGCTAACAAAAGTCTCTAAGAATCACTATGAGTTTAGAGGGGAAAAGAATGCTCAAGCACATTTGGGGATTTTAGTGTTTAATTGCTTATCAAAATGTGATTGGTTCACTACAAATGTCAAAAGCTGGGAATGGCTAGGGGATAGCAATAATGAAAACTATGTGGGGGATATGATTGCATTGCTTAAAAAGGAAAAAATAGGTGTTTGGGCGTGAGTGAGAAAAAGCTTAAATCCATAGCCTTTGATTTAGATACCAAAGCCTTACAAGAACATTATATTAAGGGTGATTGGCATAACGCCTATAATGATATAGGCAGTTTTTTGCATAAACATCATTTTGAGCATACACAAGGCTCTGTGTATGATTCTACAACCAAGTTTAGTGATGATGAATTGGGCGTATTAATTTTGAAAATGAGTGATACACTCACTTGGCTTCCTCAATGTGTTAAAAGCATAAGAGGTTATGACCAACCCGTAATGATTGATTATACACAACAACTTAAAGATAGATTCACGCAAGATTTAAGTTTGGAAAACAAACAAAACTTAGCTATAAAAAGAATGAAGCAAAAAATTAATGAGATTGATAAATCAGGTAAGCTAAAAGAAATGCGTCCTAAAAAGAAAGATAGGGATATTGACCGCTAATTTTATATCATTTACAAATAATAATTAAAGCGTAATCAAGTATGATTATTCTATATTTATATTGAGCGTATATTGCTTGTAAAATTATAAACCTCAATTATTGTGTAGTTTATGCAAATAGTCTGAAACAACCCCGCAAAACTCCTTACCATTGTAGATATGATGAACTGCAATCTGCATAGATTCTGTATATTTATGGGTGATATAAATAGTGTAAGTGTTGAAAATATAAGCAAAAAAACCTTGTTTATAAGAAGAGCCACCACAATCGTGCCATAAAATTCCATTAACCCCTTTAGTCCAAGGAAGAATTCCTCTGTGATACCAAACTCCCCTCTCATCTATAAAAACATATTTTGCTTTCATTGACAATACAACTAAAAAAATAAAAATAGCCTCAAAAACAAAAAAACAGGAAAGTATAATTGTTTGGTGTGAAAAAAAACTAGAGCAAAACACAACTATAGCTATAAAAATAATATGTGCAAGTATCATCTCAACATATGCAACCCAAGAAAGTTTATACTTCTTGGAAAGATATTCTCCTTGTGTTACCTCATTTATGTCCATACTACATGTGTCCCTTTAACTAACCTATTCAAAATTTATGGCTACTTGCCTACATTTCTATACTTTTCTGCTATAGATTTTCTAGGCTTATTGATGACTTCCATACCGCCCTTTTCGGCAATTTGTATTCTCCCACACTCTACAAGCTCGGCATATCTACTATTGCCAAATTTCTTAAGCTCATCATCAGTTACTAGCCCATACCCTACAAATCCAAAATAATCCTTGCTAGGATGCTTCTCTTCACCACCACGAGATTTGTATATTTTTTGACTTATCCCCTCTAGTTCAGCAGCTTCTCCTTTTCCTTCCCAAGCTTCTGGTGAATCAAAAATCTTTTCAAATTTATTTTCACACTCTTTAAGCATTTTACCTAACTCTGCCTTTTCTAACTTAGAATATTCCTCTACACTTTTTACAGAATCTCCACAACCACTAAGCGTAAGTGTCGCTACCACCACTACGCTAAATACTACTATCTTTTTCATTTTTTCTCCTTATTTTGCTTATTTTTTTGCTCTTTGCGGCATTTATCTAAATCTAACAATGCCTGCTCTCTTTGTGGCATACTCAAGGTAGAATCATTAGCCTTTTGCTCAAGATACTCGCATTTTGAATAATCTGTTTCATCACCTAAAATCATTTTTTCTGTGAATTTTACATATTCCGCACAGCCACTAGATGCTAACATTGTTGCTATCACTACACTAAATACTAAAGCTTTTTTCATTGTTGTTCCTTATCAAAAAATAAAGAGTTGTAACCAAATAATACAAATGCTATTACAATATGGAATTAAAATTGAACGATTATTGTAGCAAAAATTAGATAATTTTTCTACTCTTTAAAAAATTTGTAAAACTTTTAAGTGTTTTATGGGTATAACCTAGCTTTTGCCATACTTGACGCTTAGATTCTCCTCTATTTAGCAGAATCTTAATCTTGTCTATATCCTTATCGTATTCGCTACTGAAGCTACCCTTTGGACGCCCTAACTTTTTGCCATTAGCCATTGCTTTTTCAAGCCCTGCCTTTGTTCTTTGACTTATAAATTCTCGCTCTGTCTCATCAATATAGGCATAGATAGCAAGGAGCAATTTAGCATAAGCACTATTAAATGTGCTAAGTTCAGGTTGCCTAAGAAAAATCATTTGCACACCATTATTGCTTAACTCTAGCACTAAGTTCATCACTTCTAACATACTTCTTCCAAGCCTTGAAAGTTCTACTACAATGAGCAAATCACCACGATTTAATTTTGTTTTTAATTCTCCTATTTTGCGGATTTCTTGACTCTTTTTACTGCTTTGCTCTATCTCTATGAATTTATCAATATGTATGTCATTTATTCTGCAGTATTCTTGAATTTGTAACTTCTGTGTTTGCGTATCCTGCTTATTTGTGCTAATCCTAATATATGCCAAATTCATATTTTCCCCCATTTTTAAACTAAATTTTAATTATATCAAAGGAATAAAAATCGTTCAATTTTAATTCCATAAGGAGTAAATATGATTAAGTTGTTTAATAGCGTGATTATAGCTATTTTATTGTTGCCTAGCTTTACATTTGGTGCAGGCGGATTAAATAAGGTAAATACTCTTATGACTAGCATTAGTAATGCTTTATATGCTGTGGGTGTAGTTGTTTTAACTATTGCAATTATGTGGGCTGGATTTAAGATTATGTTTCAAGGGCAGACTTTACGCGAAGTAGCTCCACCATTGCTTGGTGGGATTCTAATCGGTGCTGCAAGTGGTATTGCTGGACTTTTAATTAGCTAATTTTAAGGGTGAGGAATGGTGCAACCGCTATTTAAAGGATTAACTCGTCCTGCATTATTATTTGGCGTTCCTATGTTGCCTCTTTTGGCAACATTTGGGTTATTACTTTTAATAACTTTTTGGACACAGAGCTTTGCCTTATTATTTCTTGCTATTCCTTTATTTTTTATAGAAAAAGCAATGGCAAAGAAAGATCCTTATATTTTTCGACTTTTTATGCTAAAGGCAATGTTTCTAACAAATCCATTTAGCAAAAAATTTCATAGCGTTAAAACATACTCTGCAACAAGTTACACCAAAAAGCAAATGGCAAGAGCAGAAGTGCCAAAACTTAATATAATAGCCCTTAATAATGAGCCAAATTTTGAAAAGCTAATTCCTTATTCAAGCATTATTGCACCAAGTGTGGTAATGACAAAGGATTACTTGCTTTTAAGCACTTACCGAATTGATGGTATTTGTTTTGAGGCTGAAAGTGATATAAATCTTTCTTTTATCAATGAATCTCTTAATATGTGCTTTCGCGCATTCAGTAATGAGCCTGTTAGCTTTTATTTTCATAATGTCCGCCATAGAATCAATGATAGCCTAGATTCTGCATTTGACAATCCTTATTTAAAAGATGTTGATGAGAAATATAAGCAGTCTTTTAAAGATAAGACACTTTTAAAAAATAGTCTTTTTATTACTATTATCTACTCACCTCTTGGGCGTTTGGATAAAGGGGTATTTAAAAAAGCAAGTGTAAAAGACAAACAAAAGCAACTTACAAGTTTTCTTTATATATTCAAAGAATACAAAGCAAGATTTGAAAGTAATATCAAGCAGTTTGGTGTTGCTCTTTTAGGAGAATATGAGAAAAATGGTATTAAGTTTTCTAAGCAGCTTGAGTTTTATAACTATTTAATAGGTGGTAGATTTACACCCACTCGCATTTTGGATATGCCATTATATGAATATCTAAGCGGTGGATTAAATAATATTTATTTTGAACATAAGAGCGCACAAATAAATTACAATGATGATACTTACAAATTTTGTAGAGCTATTGAAGTCAAAGATTATTCAAATACTACTTATGCAGGGATTTTAGACGCATTAATGTATTTAAATTGTGAATTTACTATAACTCAAAGTTATATTCCACTTTCGCAAATAGAGGCAAAATCTGCTCTTAAAACACAGGCAAATCAACTAAAAAGTGTAGAAGATGATTCTATATCCCAAACCGCACAAATAGAACAAGCTTTAGATGATTTGGCAAGTGGAGAAATTGGTTTTGGCAATTATCATTTTGTTATTATTGTTTTTGGAGATAGTTTAAAAGAATGTAAAGACAACACAAACCAAACTATTACACTCTTAAATGAAATAGGGATTTTAACAAGCATTGCAGAAATTGCATTACCAGCAAGTTACTTCTCTCAAATGCCTTGTAATTTCGCTTTTCGCCCAAGAATCCACAAAATCAGCACTGCAAATTATTCAAGCCTTATTGCTTTACATAATTTTAGCAGTGGCAAAAGAGATAAGAACTGCTGGGGCGAGGCAGTATGTATGCTTAAAACACCAAATAAAAGTCCTTATTATCTTAATTTTCATCAAAGCAATAATAATAAAGATGATTTTGGAGAGTTGTTTTTGGCAAATTCATTGATTTTAGGGCAAAGCGGTGGTGGAAAGACGGTGTTTATGAACTTCACTTTTAATCAAATGCAAAAATACAAAGACCCGAGCACTTTTCCTGAATCTACCCCACTAGATAAGCGTAAATTTACAAGTGTTTATTTAGACAAAGACTACGGAGCTTTGGGGAATATTCTTTGTGCTGGTGGTAAATATATAAAAATAGAAAATGGGAAACCTACAGGATTTAATCCCTTTAAGGTGGAAGCCACACAAGAAAATCTAAGAACATTAAAAGGCTTAGTAACAATGCTAGTTACGCGCAAGGGAGAGTTTTTGAATGCTAAAGAAGAGAAAAAGCTAAGTGATGCAGTGGAATTTATTATGAGGGAATTTAAAAAAGATGAGCGCAAATACCCCATTTCGCTTTTATTGGAGAATCTAACAGAAGATATTAATGATGATAACTCTCTTAAAGCAAGGTTAATGGCATTTAAAAAAGGTAAGCAATTTGGTTGGGTGTTTGATAATGAAAATGACATTTTAGAGTTTAGTGATGAAATAAGTATTTATGGCATTGATGGGACAGAGTTTTTAGATGATAAAGATATCAATGGGATTCTAAGCTATTTTATTTTGTGGCGCGTTATGAGTTTAGCAGATGGGCGTAGGCTTGTTATTGACATAGACGAAGCGTGGAAATGGCTAGAAAATGAAGTGGTTGCAGAGGAGGTAAAAAACAAGTTTAAAACTATAAGAAAACAAAATGGTTTCTTACGCCTTGCTACACAAAGTGTAGAGGACTTCTTAAAACTTCCTATTGCAAAAACTTTAATAGAACAAAGTGCCACAAAGATTTTCTTGCCAAATCCTTTAGCAAAGGCAGATGATTATATAAATGGACTAAATCTTAGTGAAGATGAATATCAAATCATTAGAGATTTTCAGCCTGTAAAAAGACAATTTTTAATTAAGAGACAAGATGAGAGTGTCATTGCTACTCTTGATTTAAGCACTCTGGGCAAGGAGAATCTAATGATTCTTAGCACAGGTGCTTCTTATATAGATACGATTGAAAATATATTTGATGATAAAGAAAAAAGCCTTGAGGCAAAAATAATCGCATTAAAGGAGGTATATAGAAATGCGTAACAAGAAGTTAGTGGGAGCAGTGGCTCTGTGGATAGGGTTAAGTATAAATGCAAATGCCATTCCTGTAATTGACCCAACCAATTTGGTGCAAAATACCATAACTGCAATACAACAAATAGCAAGTTATGCAAAGCAAGTGAGTGATTCAGTGCGTCAGATTCAAGAGTTTGATAAACACGCTACTGAATTTACTAATGAAACGCTGGGGCTTGATGATTTACTAGGGGATATAAATAATATCAGCAAAGATATAAATGATATTTATAAAGCCAAAGAGGATATGGAGCAATTCAACAAAGAAGTGCTAAGCGACCCACAGGGTTTTTTTAACGATAAATATAAAAAATACACAGACACCTATAATCTTTACGATAAGTGTAGTGGGCTTAAAGACGGCGCACTCAATATTTGCCTAAGAGATAGAATCAATTATGCTGCAGGGATAAAACAGCATAGCGACTATGGAAATATTATTCGCAGATTGCAAAAACAATTAGATAAACAAATCAAAGAATTTGATAGAGCAAGCAGCCAAAAAGATAGAGAAAATGCAGCTTTGGCTATTCGTGCTACACAGGCAGAAATGGAAAAAGCAAAAGCACTTAATGAGTTAGATTCACTTGAATATAGAAATAATGAGCGCATAGTGCAAGAGCAAGAAGATGAACTTTTTCTAAAGAGTCTTAATACAACATATTCAGTAGCAGAAAAGTATAGAAATGTAGGATTAAAATAATGGCAGATTCTTCACAAATGTTCACAGGCATAGGTTATACCATTGAAAACCTACTCTCAAACCTGCAACAAATGAGCCTTAATAACAAAATGCAACAGCTTCAACTTATAGTTAGTGCAATTATAACGCTAAGTATTATGTATAAAGGTTATATGGTATTAGCAGGAAAAAGTCAAGACCCTATAAGAGAGCTTGTATGGGATTTAGGACGAAAAGCATTTATTTTATCCTTTGCTATGGGAGCTGGAGTTTGGCTTAACTATTCTATTGAAGCGGTTAAAGGGATTTATGAATGGGCTGGTGGTGGCATAGGCTTTTATCAGCAACTTGATGGGCTTGTAGATGCTGTATTAAAATATATGGCAAGTCTGTGGAAAGAAAGCGGAATGAGTGCTGGAAAAACTATTATGGCAGCATTTATGATAGTCATCGTAGGGATATGTTTTGTTGCGATTTGTTTTGAGTTATTTTTCTCTATTATCGCGTGCAGTGTAAGCAATACATTCCTTATTATAGTTTTACCCCTAGCACTTTTTTGCCTAATGTGGAATCAAACAAAGCAAGTTTTCACACAATGGTGTCAGCTCCTGCTTTCAAATACTTTTACACTCTTATTCTTGTTTATGTTTATGTCATTTTGTCAATCGGTTTTGGAACAAGTTTTTAGCCTTGAGGCGTTAAAGGAATTTGATTTAAAAAATATTCTTTTGCAAACATTGGAAGTAACGCTTATGTGCTTTGTGCTAGTGCAAATCATTAAAGTCATTAAATCTCTTGCGCAAAATCTCGCACAAGTCAGTCTAGATTCTGCTATGAGTGGTGTTGGGGCTTCACAAGTAGCTGGGGCAGTAGTAGGTGGAGCAACAAGAGGTATAAATAAAGCAGCTATTGGTGGAATAGGTGGATTAACTGGGAAAAGTGTAGGTTCAGCTATGGAAAAGGGTGGTTTAGCAGGAGTAGCAGGCAATCTTGCTACTAGTGGTATGGTTGGAGGGATTGGAGTAGCAGCCACTGGAGCAAAAATGGCTGCAAGTGCAGGTAAAGCTCTATTATCAAAAATGAGAGGTTAAAAATGAATATAAATCTAAAATCAATCTTGGCAGCAAGTTTCATAGCATTTTTATTTATGGCGTGTAGCAATAAAGAGGCAAATCCTTATGATGAAATCTTTAGTGATAAACATAAATTTGTCCCTATTAATACCAAAGAGCTAAAGGAAGTTAAATGAAGCAAATCATAGAAAAACTCAAAGCCCTATTGAATACTAAACACAAAGAGTTTGATAATGCAGATTCTAATGAATTTAATCATTCATATGAATATGATATTCAGGGTAACTATAAGGAAGCTTTAGATTTTGAATCTAGTTTGCGCTATATGATAGAACAAAGTAACAAGAGAGCTTATTTATTTGCTGTTTTTTGTGGTGTTTTATCTGTATTAGCAATCATAGCAGTAATGCTTCTAACACCATTAAAAACTACCGAGCCATATCTTGTTCGCGTGAATGACACTACAGGAGCGGTGGATATTATAAGCATTTTAGATGTTCAGCAAATAAGTAATAATGAAGCCCTAGATAAACATTTTATAAATAGCTATGTTCGTGCAAGAGAGGGTTATTTCTATGATATGTTAAATAGAGATTATGAACTTGTTCTTACTTTAAGCAGTGATAGAGTAGCAGCAGATTATAAAGATATTTATAAAGGTGAAGACGCGCGAGATAAAGTTTTTAAAAACAACATACAAATTAGCGTTGATGTCCTATCAATTGTTCTTACAGAATCTGCTGGGGTAAAAACTGCCACGATTAGAACAAATCTAGCAATTAAGAATCTAAGTAATAGAAGCATCATCAATCAATATCGCATTATTACTCTTAGCTATGAGTATCAAAACCTAGCATTTAGAGAAAACTTGCGACATATCAATCCACTTGGCTTTAAAGTTTTAACTTACAGAATAGATGAGGACATAAAACGATGAAACAGATAGTATTAATTTGCGTATTTATTGCGGTTGGTTTTGGAGCAAGTGTGCCTACTAAGAGTAGCTTTGATTCAAAGATAGCCTATGCAGTGTTTAACGCACAAGATGTGCTAACTATCACGGCAGCAAATGGCTATGTAAGCGTGATAGAGTTTGCTCCAAATGAGCGAGTAATCAATATTGCAGCTGGATTTAGTGAGGGTTGGGAGATTGTGGATAGAGAAAATCTACTCTTTATCAAGCCAAAAGCAGTAACAACTAAATTTGTGCATAATCCAGACCCTATGTTTAATGGAGCTGAAAAAGAAATGGTGATAGACCCTATACCGCAGACTTGGAAGACCAACTTAATTGTAACGACAAATGCTAATTTTTATGTGTTTGATTTAGTTTTAAACGCCAAGAATAAAGTTTATAAAATGACTTTTACCTATCCTCAAATGGAAGATAAAGCAATACAAAATGCTCAAAAGAGGCTTGATAGAGCCATAGAAATTGACAAACTGCAAAAAAGCCTTAATCGCACGGCAGTGCCTCGTAATTGGGATTATTATATGAGAGTAAATAATGGTGCTGATAACATCGCCCCTGACTTTGCATATGATGATGGTGTATTCACTTATCTTGGATTTGACAATACAAAGGTGTTCCCAAGTGCATTTGCTTACGATAGAGAGGAGCAAATAGTGAATCAGCACATTAAAAAAGAGGGCAAATTTTCAGTTCTTGTTATTCATTCTATCCATAAAAAGATTCTGCTTAGAAGCGGTGATAAATTAGTCGGCATTTTAAACAAAGGCTATGCGTTAAATCCATTACCAAAAGCACCAGAGACAAGTAATGAAACCGAAGTAAAAAGGGAGCTTTTAAATGGAAAATAGAGAGGCAAATAGCAATGTTCTCTTAGAAAGTGAGGGTGGAAGTAAGCGTATAATAGGCGTAGTAGCAATAGTAGGCGGTGCGTTATTTATCTTGTTGTTGATATTACTAAGCTTGAGTTTTGGTAGTGATTCGGGTGATAAAGAAAAAGATGAAAACAACAAAAATGCCCTCAATATGCTTAATGCAAACAATAATGACTTAGGTAACGAAGCTGAATTTGGGCAGGACAATGGCTTTATGGAGGTTGAATCTAGTGGTAAAGGGTTATTAAATGATTTGGGTTTAGAACAAAATAGCAATGACTTGGTTGATAGTGTAAAAAACAATCAAACATTTGAGCCACAGCTAACTTTTAATGAAAATTTTGGCAATCAATCCCCAAAGGAAGAACAACCTTGGTGGCTTACAAAAGATGGTTTTATGAAGCCACGAATTATAAAAGGTTCTAGTGCTGGAGTAATAAGCCCACGCGGTGGCGAAGCAGCAAAAGAATCTAACGAACAACAAAAGAAACAAGATAAGCTAAACCCAGCAGAAATGGAGCAAAAGACACTTCAAGCATTAAATAATATGCTAGACCAAACCAAAAATATAGATTATAACGCGCTAATGAGTGCAAATGCTGAAGCACAAGCTGCTGCTGGTTTAAGTGGTATGGATTTTGGCAGTGATACTTCATATAGACAAAATACCGACTTTAAAGGTGAAGTTTATCAACCTACAAGTGCATTTTATAGTCCATTTAATCAATCATTGCTCTTACCTAAAAACACTTATATCCCTTGTAGTTTGCAAACTAAAATTGTAAGTGAATTAAAAGGGAGTATAGGCTGCATAGTAGCAAGTGATATTTATTCAGCAAATGGACAAACACTTTTAATAGAAAAAGGCAGCCAAATAAGCGGCAGTTACACAAATGCAGATGTAACAGATGGTAGCTCAAGGCTTTATGTGATATGGAGTGAGATAAGAACACCAAATAATATTGTTATTCCTGTGGATAGCGGTGGAGTAGATGCTCTAGGTGGAGCAGGTATTGAGGGTAATAGGGATAACCATTATGCAACAAGATTTGGTGCTGCCATTCTACTAAGTGTTATTGATGGCACAATTAAATCACTTGGGCAATATGTGAATGCCCAAATTGCGCCAAATGCTCAAATGTATAGCCCTATGCAAGCAAATCAATTGGCAAATACAGCTCTGCGCCAAACTATAAACATAAAACCTACTATTTATCGTAATCACGGCGACTTAGTCGGAGTGTATGTCAATAAAGATATAGATTTTAGTAAGGTGTATCAGCTGCGCCTAAGGAGCAAAAAATGAGTGTAAGTTTGCAAAAATATGCTGATAATTTATTTGGCAAGTATTTAAAAGAAGATTCAATCAATGAGATTTGCTACAACGGAGATGATCTTATTTGGTTTCAAAATACAAGTGGCGAATGGCAGTGCGAATCTACACATATAACCTATGAAAATGCCGAAGCATTTGCTCAAGCAGCTGCAAGCTACAAAGAAGACCAAATAGACAAGGCAAGACCTATTCTAAGCTGTGTATTGGTAAGTGGCGAAAGGGTGCAAATCGTATTGCCTCCCGCAAGTAAAAAAGACCATATTTCAATCACTATTAGAAAACCTAGCCGCACAAGATTTGTAATGAGTGATTTTTCTAAACAGGGACTCTTTAGTGAGATAAAGCCAATTAGCCATACTTTAAGCCAAAAAGATAGTGAGCTGCTAAGCTTATATGAAAAAGGTGAGTATGAGAGATTTATAAGCAGTGCTGTCGCCTATGGCAAAAATGTAATTATCTGTGGCGAAACAGGTAGCGGTAAAACCACCTTTATGAAAAGTCTCATAGATTTTATTCCGCTAGATTCAAGGCTCATAACCATTGAAGATGTGGAGGAAATTGTATTTTTTACACATAAAAACTTTGTGCAACTTTTTTATCCAAGTGAAGCAAAGAGTGATGATTTCTTAAATTCAGCAACACTTCTTAAAAGCTGTTTGCGTATGAAGCCTGACCGCATTTTATTAGCAGAGCTTCGTGGAGCTGAAACCTATGATTTTATCAATGTTTTAAGCTCTGGACACGGAGGAAGTCTTACAAGCTGCCACGCTGGGAATAGCGCAGATTGCTTTAAACGCCTTGCAATGATGATATTGCAAAATCCTCAAGGACAAAAAATACCTTACGAACAGATTATGGCAATGCTACAAGACCTCATAGATGTAATTGTCCATATTTATGCACACAATGGAAAGCGTAGGATTAGTGAAATTTATTTCAAAGAGGCTATGCGATGAGTGATAAAGAAAAACAAGATTTACAAAACAAAATACTAGAGCTTGAAAATTATGTCAAAGAAACAAAGCAAAATATAGCAAAGGCTGAAGAAAATATTAAACAATGTGAAAAAGCTATACAAACATTAAAAGAAATTGCTTGGGAGAGAGAATCCAAAAAAGAAAGTAGCAAGATGTATAAAGTGCTAGAGAATGAAAAGTCTAGCACAATTGTTAAAGGTAATGTAGGTGATGTAGTGGTTGATAGGGAGTTTATGGAAAAAGAAATACACAAACATCTTGATAATCCAGCCCTAAGAGGAATGGTAACCACAGAAGAAATGCTTTCTTTTCCTAAGGTAGCTAGGAATGTGGGAGCGGAGTTTAATGCGGAATATCAGGGCTACAATTGGAGGGTTAAAGCCAATGATGAGAGTATTATAAATTATGGAGAAAGAGATTATGGAAAAGGACATAGATTATTAACAGCTCATTCAAGGACAGAGAGGGGTGAGCGAGGTCAGCCCCACCGACAGATTAACGACCTCAATTTTCACAACTCTGCCAATGAAAGTATAGCACAAAATAAAACCAATCTCACAAAAGTTTCAGAATCTGCACTTAAAAGAATGCAGCAAAAAATAGATGCAGTTGCACAAAAAGGCTTTAGCAGCAACACAAAAGCTAAGCAACAATCTATCGACAAAGGAAAAGATAGATGAAATGTGCAAACTTAATCATACAAAAGGAGACAAAATGAGTGAAGAACAAGCAAGAGATTTGAAAGAGCAAATCTTAGATATGGAAGATAAATTAGATGAGTTTGTAGAGCAAATGCAAGCAAGAATTACCATTTTAAAGAACTCTTTGCGTAAAATGGAGCAAGAGAAGCCAAAGGCAAAAGATTATGAAAGATAATAATCTAGCAAAAGCTGCCTTTTTAAGCATTCCACTTTTGGCTATAAGTTGGATTTTTAGTGGCTTTATAGTGCTTATCATCAATAAAGTTCCTATAGCAAAACTGATTCAAGTATGGCATTTAAATTTTATTTATGAAGCCATAGATAAAGGCTATCCAAATGCGTGGCTATCACTTATAATAGCAATTGTTTTAAGTGTGCTTATGTTAGTGTCGGCAATTGTCTTTATGCAACAAAAAGAGAGTTTGCACGGTGAAGCAAGATTTGCTAATATCAATGAGATTCGTAAAGCTGGGCTTTTTGGCGATAAAAACAATAATGTTAAGCGCGGCATTATTATTGGTAAGTATGGTGATAAGTTTTTGAAATTTGGCGGAGCGCAGTTTGTCGCGCTTGGTGCGCCTACACGAAGCGGAAAAGGTGTAGGGATTGTCATTCCTAATCTTTTAGAGTGGGCAGAATCTGCTGTGGTGCAGGATATTAAGCAAGAGTGCTTTGATTATACGAGTCGTTATCGTGCAGAAAAGCTGGATAATGAAGTATTTTTGTTTAATCCATTTTCATCTCGCACTCATCGCTACAATCCTTTTACTTATATTGATATGCTAGATACAGAGCATTGTGATTCGCAGCTTATGGATTTAGCAAATATTATCTATCCAAGTGATGGTAAAGATGCCTTTTGGAGTCAGCAAGCACAGAATCTCTTTATAGGACTTTGTTATCTCTATAAAGATTTAGCATTAAGTGAAGATGGTAGAGCATTTTTAACATTGTATGGACTAAAGGCAGAGTTTAATTTCTATGGACTTTTGCAACTAAGCAAAGGTTTTGAATTTAAAGTGGGTGATAATGAAGTCAAGGGTTTTGAGGAGACTTATAGATTCTTAAAAGAGCTAGATATTATTAGTGAAGCGACAAATCGCCGCCTTAGCACATATTTTAATGTGGATAGTGATAATACAAAATCAAGCATAATGGCAAGTTTTAATGCGCCAATTAGCTCATTTGAAAGTGATACATTAAGACTATCAACAGCTACAAGTGATTTTGACTTAAGAGAATTGCGTAAGAAAAAAATGACTATTTATATAGGCATTACACCTGACCAATTAGCAAATGCACAATTTATACTTAATATTTTTTGGTCCCAGCTCATTCTCTTAAACACCAAAGAATTGCCACAGCAAAACAAAAATTTGAAATATGCAACACTTTTGCTTATGGACGAATTTACTGCACCGGGCAGAATCCCTGTGTTACAAAAAGGTGTTAGCTTTATTGCTGGATACAACTTACGACTACTTACCATTTATCAATCACTATCCCAACTAGAAACACCTGTTCCAGATGGTTATGGCAAGGAGGGAGCAAAAACACTCTTAACAAATCACGCGTGTCAAATTTTCTATGCACCAAGAGAGCAAGAAGACGCGGAAGCTATTAGTAAGATTCTAGGCAATAAAACAGTTAAACAAACAAGTAGAAGCCATAATCACGGCGGAAGTGGTGGCGGTAGTCGCAGTATTAGCGAAACTCATCGCGCATTAATGTTGCCACAAGAATTGAGAGAAATGCCATTTGAAAAAGAACTCATTACCATTGATAGTGGCAAACCAATACTTGCAAATAAGGCATTTTATTACAGCGATTACTACTTTATGGATAAGTTTAAAGCAGTCAGCGAATCGCTAAAAGATATTAAAGGCATACCTAGCAGAGATGAGCTAGAGAATGCAATCCTACAAGGAGAGTGCAACATTAAAATACCAATTCAAAAGGAGCAATAAATGGAAAATAATGCAAAAGTTGATGAATTTTTAACATTTTTTAGATCATTGGATTCTAAAGAACGAGATTCATTGTTTGAGAAGATCAAAGAGGAACACACAGAAATCAAAGAATTAGAAGCAACAGGTTTTATACCTGCGGAGCAAAAATATGGGGCAGAGCTAGAGCAATCATCCATAAATTCTACCCTTGCCAAGATGAAGCAAAAGATAGAAGCATTTGCACAAAAAGGGTTTCATCAAGATGATTCAACACACCAAAGCAAAGATAAAGGAGTAGAGCGATGAGACATATTGGTCAAGGAGCAAAAATGAAAAAGAGTTTGATTTGCGGTGCTGCAATAGTGGCAATGGTAGCAATTAGTGGCTGTAGCAAAAAGCCTGTAAGGATAGAGTGGGGAGCGACATCTCAAAGCATTAACAATGCGCTTTTAGAAGAACGATACAGCTTTGTCCCAAAGGATAAAAAGCTGAAAGAAAGCAATTGGGCGTATGAAGTGGAAGCACAAGCAAAGGGTGATTATTTGTTTGAAAATAATCAAATGGTAAAAGTCTTTTTACTTGCACACAATGCTGATAAAATCATTATTTTGGGTGAAAAGAATCTAGCCCTGCAATATCGCAATTATTTTAAAGCAAATGGTGTAACTGCATATGTAGATGTGCAACCTATTGATTTGGCTAGAGGTTTAAGAGACAGAGTCAAAATAATGTTTTTTAGCTCTAAGGCTATGCTTGATGATGATAAAGAAGTAAATCCATTAATCATTAATCCCATAGAAGAGCCAAACTATCCCATAAATTCACAAAGCAGCAGAGAATCCATAAATGAATACTGAAGCAAGTGAAGTCGGCGAATCTAGCGATTTTATAGAATCTGCTGCCACAAATCCACATAGAGAGGCACTCAATGATTTGATTGGAGGCAGAGCTTACCACTTTATAGATGGTATCGCTAATGCTAAAGCACTGCTAAGTGGCTTAAATAGCAAAATAGATTCGCTAAAAAGTAAAAGTGAATTTATGGAATCTAACGAGGTATTAGGCATTATAAGCGACTTTGCAATACAAAGCGATATGCTCAACAATGAGTTTGAAAGAATAGATAATTTCTTTGATAACTCTCTTAGCCAAAAAGAATTAAATTTTATCAATAAGTTAAAACTTATCAACGATTCTCTTGAATATTTTGTAGAAAAACTTAATTCTATAAAGCTAGATGAGACATTAAAAGACATTAGTGATAGTGTGGGACAAAGTGTTGATGTAAGAGCTGATTTAAAGCAGTTTTTTATAGACCTAAAGTCATTGATAAAAAGCGTAGATGAAAATGCCAAAAAACAAATATCTGCAAATTTAAGCGCAATTAACGCGGTTGAAGAGGGATTCTATCAAAAGCATAGTGAAAATATGAATAAGTTTTTAGAATCTCAAGTCAAAAGCTTACAATCACAAGCAAATGTTCAAGATGAGGAATTCAAAAAGCAAATAAATATGCAAAAAGAGCAGTTAGATTCTCTCCTAAATCATATAGGTAATGTAAAGAAGTTTGTTTTGGCATTTATATGCGTAGCGGTATTTATAGGGATATTGTGTGGAGCTTTCACTCTCTTAGCATTTGGCAAATATAAGGAATACAAAGAGATTGAATCTAAATTTAACACCTTAAGCGAGAAACTTAATAGCGTAAAAATCCTTAAAAATAGCAATAACAACATTATGCTTTTAGTCCCTAAAAGTGCAACGATAAATAGCAATGGTAAGGAGCATATAATCAATTTAGGAGGTGGAAAATGAAAACATAGCACCCAATAAAGCAAAATAGAAATGGAACAAGTGGCGGCATACAAAAAAAATCCATATTATAAGGAGTAAAAAATGGCAATAGCAAGATTAGATTCAAATCAAAAAGTGGTGCTTAATAGTGATTCACAAATGGATTATGTAAATAAGGCTGATGAAAAGAAAATAATGTCGGCTAAAACCGCGGCGATAAATATTTTAAGTGAAGCAGTTGAAGCTAAAAATATAGGAGTTGAAAAGCTTAGTGTCAGCTTTAAACAAAGTATGGATGGAGAAGAGCCGAAATGGCAAAGTTATTTTGTCAATATTCAAAAAAATGGCAATGTAAGTCTCAAGCCATTCAATAGCGAAGTCAAAGATGGTAGCGACCTAATCTACTTTAATAAGGTAGAAAAAGATGGCAAAAGCTTTTATATGTTAAATGAGCAAAGTGAAATGGGTAAAAATTTTGCAAACTCATTAACTACAAATACTTGGCAAGATAAAAATGGCTTTGAGCATACAAATCTTGCCGTAAGAATAAATGTCAATGATGAGAATCTTAAACAAGCTCTCATAGAAAAAGGTGAAGGCGCATATGCTGTGATAAGCAGAGATGGTGTTAATGTAACAACAAAACAAGAACAAGATGCTGCTAAAGCTGCTACGCAGGACAAATCACAGCCAACCAAAGATAATGAGAGATAACTCTATGCATAAGGAAGCATTTGCTTCCTTACACCAAACATAAAAATACTTGCGAAAGAAAACAAAAAAGACTATACAATGGACAGGTAATGGATAAAGAACATCGTGGAATTTACAATGTAACCTTTAATGACAAAAAAGCTACGCCTATTCTCAAAGATATTGAAGCTATTGAAGATGCTGTGATTGAATATATTGCGATGTATGTGAAAGGATTTCATCTTGAAAGAAGAGATAAGGGCAGAGGTGCGGAACATATCAAGTTACATTTGAAAGAGAATAGCAAGGGCGAAATAAAACTACAAGAACTTTTAGACATAGGACATTCCCTAAGAGAATATTTAAAAAACTTTAGTGAGCCTTTCATTGATGAAAAAGGAGCAAAGATTTATGAATGGGAGAATAAAGAGGGTATAAGATTTAGGACTATTGTAGATAGGATAGATGGGCAGGGGCACACATCTACCACCTTCCACCCATCTAATGAACAAATTATATCTTTTTATTCTGATAGAAACTTTAACAAACAAATGGAATTTAAGAATCCTAAAGTAACACAATACTATCAAAACAACAAAGACATAAATAGCTCTACACTCAATGTATCAGATTCTACCCTTGCCAAGATGCAACAAAAGATAGAAGCATTTGCACAAAAAGGATTTAGGAAAGAAGGTAAAAAAGAAAATGATATGGAGCGTTAATGAGGGAAAAGATTCTCATTTCACCACTCATAAGAAAAATTAAAAATAAAGGAGCAAGGCGATGAGTGAAAAAGAAAGAGAATTAGCGATTTTTCATCTTTGTAAATCTCTCGTAGATTTATTGGGAGAAGAACAAGCCATTGCTGATTTAACACTTCTTTATAAACGACACCCTGAAATGTTTAAAAACAAAGATGAAGTAAAAGAAGTGATAGAAAAAGTAGTAAGTGAGCCTGAAATCATCATTAAAAATCCCTCTCCAATGAGTGAAAAGGACTACATAGCAGGAAAAAAGCTTAATGATAAAAAAATGGGTGAAGTTGGCGTAAGACAAGATGAAAATATTGTTAAGATTTTTCACGCTAATGAAAAGAATGTTAAAAAGCTAAAACAACTTGATAAAAAAGAGGTGGTGTATAAACAGCCGATGGTAGGGACGCCCACTTCCTACACTCAAGCCCAAAGTCTTGACGAGCGACTGGTTGATAACAACATTTCATCGACTGCTACCGACATTATACCACAAAGTGCAACTTCTTTAGAAAACAAAACCAATCTCACAAAAGTTTCAGAATCTGCACTTAAAAGAATGCAGCAAAAAATAGATGCAGTTGCACAAAAAGGCTTTAAAAAAGATAATAATAAAGATAAAGGAGTGGAACGATGAAATTTATAAAGAGCAAAATTAAGAAAAAACACATTTTAACATTTTGCTTGATTATTCTTGGCGTAATTATTAGCCAATTTAGCAATTTTAATCTTGCCTATCTTATGCCAAGTAAAGAAGTGCAAGGAAGTATTATTAAGGTTTATGATGGCGATACTCTAACAATACTTCATAATGGAGAGAAGTTTAAAGTAAGGCTTTATGGCATTGATGCACCAGAATCTAACCAAAGCTATGGCAAAGAGGCTACATCTCATCTTTTAACTCTTTGCCCCATAGGAAGTAATGCCACACTGAAAATCAAAGATAAAGATAAATACAACAGAATTGTAGCCATAGTCTTTTGCAATGATATTGATGTCAATGCAAACTTAGTAGAAAATGGTTTTGCTTGGGCTTATAAAGAATATTCTAATGCTTACACTCATTTAGAAATAAAAGCAAGATTAGCTCATAAAGGCTTATGGAAAGATTCTAATCCTATAAAACCGAGTGTGTTTAGGAAGCAGCAGTAGAAGATTTACACTGCACATTCGGAGCAATAAAAACTAAAACAACACATAAAAGGAGATAAAATGAGACTTTTTATAGCAGAAAAACCTGATTTGGCAAAGGCAATAGCAGCAGCATTAAATGGCGAATTAAAAAACTATTCTAATAAGGGTGTAGGATACTATATAAAAGGTAATGATTATATTACTTGGAGTTTTGGGCATTTGCTTGAACTTTATAAACCAGAGGATTATAAAGCAGAATGGAAAAAGTGGGATATAAACGATTTGCCATTTAATATTGCAAAGTATGAGTATAAGCCATTGGAACAGAGTGAAAAACAACTCAAGGAAATAAGTAAGCTTATCCATAAAAAAGAAATAAATGAAATTATGCACTGCGGGGATAGTGATGATGAAGGACAGATTCTCATAGACGAGATTTTGGATTATGCCAAAAACACTAAGCCTGTAAAACGAGTGTTGATAAATGATATTACACCTGAAGCAGTGCGTGATGAGATAAGAAAAGCACGACCAAATAGCGAATTTAAAACAATGAGTGATAGAGGATTTGCAAGAAGTATTGCAGATTGGATAGTAGGAATAAATCTAACAAGAGCTTATACCTGTGCTTATCGTGCTAAGGGTGGAGACAATACGCTAAGAGTTGGACGAGTGATGACGCCTATTCTTAGCCTTATTGTAGATAGAGACTTGCAAAATGAGAACTTTAAGAGTATAGATTATTATAGTCTAAATGGAGAATTTGAAGTAGATTCAACGCTTATTAAAGCAAATCTAAAAACAGAACAAAAGATTTTAGATAAAGCAGAGGTTGAAAAGATAAAAACACATATAGAATCTAAACAATTTACTTTAAAGCTTACAAAAACACCAAAAAAAGAATATCCTCCCCTACCCTATAATCTTTTAATTCTGCAAACAGAAGCAGCAAAGCTTTATGGCTACTCTCCTAAAGATACACTTAGCTTTACACAAACACTAAGAGAAAAATATAAAGCAATAAGCTATAACAGAAGCGATTGCCAATATTTGCCAGAAAAGATTTATGAACAAAGCAAAGGGATTTTAGAAGCAGTGAAGTCAAATATAGGCGAACAAGACTTTCTAAGTAAGGCAAATCTAACTATCAAAAGCAAAGCGTTTAATGATAAAAATCTCTCTGCTCACTATGGGATAATTCCACTTAATAGCAGGTTTGAGTTTGATAAGTTAAGCCAAACAGAGAAAAATATCTATACACTTATCACCAAACGCTTTGCTATGCAGTTTTATGAAGCAAGGGAATATATCGCTTACAGCGTAGAGCTAGAATGTGAGGGTATAAAATTTAGTGCAAGTGCAGCCAAAACTACCAAAAGTGGATTTAGGAGCATATTTAATGAAGAAAATGATGATGACAATGAAAAGGAACTAGATTTAGAAAATATCAAAAGCAACACTGCCACTTTAAAATCTAGTGAGGTTAAAACACTCCAAACAAAACCTTTACCACAATATACAATGACTACGCTTCTTAAAGATTTAAATCAAGTAGCAAAATATGTAAAAAATGAAAATATTAAAAAGCTACTCATTGAAAAAGATAAAGACAAAAAAGGTGAAAGTGGCGGCATAGGCACACCAGCTACAAGAAGCGAGATGATAGATAAGCTTATTACACAAGGATTCATCACTTGCAGTAAAGACAAAAAGCAAAGCATTAAAGCCACACAACTTGGACGTGATTTAATAAAGAGTGTTAGTCCTATGCTCTCTAATCCTGATATGACTGCCTTGTGGTTCGAATATCAAAAAAGCATTGAAAAAGGAGAGATGAGTAAAGAGAGCTTTTTGAATGATGTGTTAGATTCCGTAAAAGCTGAAATTGAGAATATCAAAAAAGCAAATTTAGATATAAAAATTGCTGGGGTAATAATGTGCCCAAAATGTAAAAAGGGGCATTTGCGCAGAATCAAAAGTGTCAAGAGTGCATTTTATGGGTGTAGTGAGTTCAATAATGGGTGTAAATTTACAGCAATAGAGAAAAATGGAAAACCAGTCTTGAATGTAATAAGTAAATAAAAGTTTTTACTTATATTTAATTTTATTTTATTGTATTTACTTTAAAGGAGTTATAATGGCAAAATCAAAAACACAAAATAGCGGATACGAGCTTTCGCTTTTTAGTGTATTTGACTACTATGATGAGAAAGGAGAGCTTCAAAATGATGTCCTCAACCCAAACAATAGATATAGAGACCAAAGAGCAAATAGAGAGTTATTTCAAAGACAAGGAGCGATTAGCGGAACTCTTAGGGATTCGCAGAGGGAACTATCAAGCAAGTCAAGCGCAACAGGAAGCATTCCTAGCCAAAGTGAAAGCGGAGGGATACGATGGATACGGCGAAATGAGCATACACGAGGAAATATGGGAGATAGAAGTAAGCAAACTAGAAAGGAAGTTGCCACAGATTCTAGCCAATCCGCCAATGGAGTTTTATTTCAATCGCAAGATATGGACGATAATAGAGAGCGAATGGCAAATAGTGGGACAATACCTCAATCCACTAGCGGAGGAAAATCTAGACTCCGCCATACAGAAAGGATACCATCATCGGTGGATAATGGTTATTCTAACGAGGTGGGCAAAACATCTCTATCCAAAAGCAATACAAATAGCAGATTACGACAGATTGACTTATTTAGTGGAGAAACAGCTGGAAGTAGAAATAGAGGCGTTTATGAAAGCCTCTTTGCTACCAAACATAGCGGAATTGACTCCATATCAAGCGTTGGAGACAATGGGGATAAGTCCCAATCAATATTGCCTAGCGTGGCAGGAGCAGCAATTCAAGCTAAATCCACACCACAACAATATATGGGACATTCTAGTGGGCGAACACAAACAGAATCTAGCGGAGGAGATTTACTAGAAAATCAAACTTCAAGCAGCGATAAATCCACCGCGCAAATAATACCACATTTTGCAACTGCTAGAAAAATCGGTGAAACACCCAGCATAATAGGTGATGAAACATATATACCAATAGGCGAAAACTATAAATTAGCAAGTGATGTATCTATTAAGGGCTTTAGAGATAGATTTGAAGCCAATATTGCCGCCATATCTACACTTAGGGAATTGCAATTTAAAGGTGAAATGCCAAATGAAGAACAAAAGGAAATTCTAAGTAAATTTAGCGGTTTTGGCGGTATGGCTAAGATTATAAATGGCAAAGATGGTGATTATGCAAAAGAATATGAAATACTTGCAAATGTTGTAAGTGATAAAAAGGAATTAGATAGGCTAGAACGAAGCTGCACTGATGCATACTACACACCTAGATTTATCATTGATAGCATTTATAGTAGCCTTAATCATTTTGGATTAAATAACGATTCTAATACAAAGCATATATACGAACCAAGCTGTGGCAATGGTAGATTTATAGGCTATATGCCAGACGCAAATTATAAAATGCACGGCACAGAATTAGACAGCATAACTTTCAATATAGCAAAACTACTTTATCCACAAGCGAATTTGGAAAATAAAGCATTTGAAAGGGTGGATTTTAACCGCAATTTTGATGCATTTATCGGTAATCCACCTTATGGAGACAAAGACACAGGTAACGAAAATGGTGAGGGTAAGGTCTGTGATTTCTTTATGCTTAATGCCATAAAGAATCTAAAAGACGATGGCATAGCCGCATTTGTTGTAAGCAATGGCTTCCTAGACAAATCAAATGAAACTATTCGTGCAAAAATCGCTAAAGAGGCGACATTCATAGGGGCAATCCGCCTACCAAATAATGTGTTCAAAGATACAAATGCAAGTGTAACAAGTGATATTGTATTCTTCAAGAAAGGTGTAGATAAGTCTATTAATCAAGCGTGGATAAATAGTAAGGCTGTGGATAATAGCAATTCTAAAATAAATGAGTATTTTTGGAATCACAAAAATCATATCTTGGGAGAATTATCATTTGTTAGCACAAAGTTTGGCGAAAAATTAGCTGTAAAAGATAGCGGTAAAGACTTGCCAAGAGAAATTGAAAAAATAATATCTACTCTACCAAGAGATATTTATCACTACCACGAGCCAATATTTAAATACAAAAGTAGCTATCTCAACCAAAATGCACCACAATATGAGGAGCTAAAAAATTACATAGGCGGTTTAAAGAAAGATAGTTTATGTGTAGTAGATGGTAGTGTATATCAAGTAGCAGATACAAAAGGTCGGCTTAAATCTCCGCATAGAAGCTATACAGACAAAGAGGCGGAAAAGATTAAAGGCTTTATCTCCATAAGAGATACTTTTAATGAGTTGGTAAGGCTAGAACAAAGCGATATAGCTGACGATGATAGGGAGCTAGTGCTTAAAAGAGCCGAGCTTAATCGTGTGTATGATAAATTTGCCAAAGATTTTGGCTATTTGAGTAATCCACGCAACGCAACGCTTTATCGTGGGATAGATATAGAATCAAACAAAATTACTGCCCTTGAAAAGCAATACGATAAGGGCATAGGCAGAGAAGCAGCAAAGAAAAATGGAGTGGAAGCAAGAAAGCCTAGTGCCATCAAGGCAGATATTTTTAATACACGCACAATACGCCCTACCAAAGAACACAAAGTAGAAACACCAAAAGAAGCCCTTATGGCAAGTCTTAGCATTTATGGCAAAATCAATAATGAATGGATAGAATCTGCCCTGCCCCAGATAGATAAAGAAGCAATTTTTAATGATCTATTAGAACAAAAATTAATTTTTGTAAATCATTTAAACAAATCACAATTTTTAAGTGCAGATTTATACCTAAGTGGTAATGTCAAAGCAAAACACAAAGAAGTAGAGAATCTAGTCAATGATGGCGATGAGAGCTTAAGAGTAAACCTAGAGGCATTACAGAAGATTTTACCAAAAGATATAAAGGCTGCTGATATTGCTGTAAATATAGGAACTTCTTGGATACCAGCAAAGTATTATGAAGAGTTCATAGCAGAGCAATTTGGCTTGGAACAAGACTACATAAGCATTGAATCAAAAAAGCACTTGGGTTGGCAAGTATGGTGCGATGATTATAGGGTAAGCACAGAAGCAAAGCATAAATATGGCTATTCTAGCGATAGGCATAGCGTAAAACCTAGCACATTACTAGAATATGCTTTTGCTAACACTGCCTTAATTCTAACAAAACCAAGCACAACAAGATTCAATGATAAAGGTGAGCCTGAACGAGAAACAGACCACGAAGCTACCGCGATTGTCAATGAAAAAATTGACAATCTAAAATATGCGTTTAAAGAGTGGATTTTTAAAGATATAGACAGGCGTGAGCATTTAGAGCGCATATATAATGATACTTTCAATACACATATCACAAGAAAATACGATGGCTCACATTTGACTTTGCCCGGCTTCAGCTCTGCCAAGAATCTCTATCCACACCAAAAAGACGCTATTTGGGCAGCAATACAAAATAAATCTATATTGCTAGATCATCAAGTAGGAGCTGGGAAAACACTTAGCACAATCTGCGCCCTTATGGAACAAAAGCGTATGGGACTAATCAATAAACCATTGGTAATTGTGCCAAATCACATCACAGAACAATGGAATAAAGACTTCTATGATGCATATCCTAATGCAAACATTCTAGTCGCGACAAGGGAGGATTTAAGCCCGAATAAACGAGAGGAATTTTATGCAAAAATTGCCTCTAATAATTGGGATTGTGTAATTATGGCACATTCACAATTAGAAAAAATCCCTATGCCCAATGACTTTTATGAAGAATATGTGAGTGGAGCTAAAGCAGAATTAGAATCTTTTAGAGGTGAGCTAGATGAAAAAGAAAATAGGCGGGATATTCAACGCATAGATAAAATGCTCACAAAGCTAGAAAATCAGCTACATAAAAATAGAGAATCCAAAACAAACTCTATTGATTTTAGTGAGTTGGGTGTAGATAGCATAGTCATTGATGAGGCGCACGAGTTTAAAAATCTAGGAGTAAATACTAAAATGAAAAATGTGCTAGGGCTTGGAGCAAGAGAACCTAGCCAAAAAGCACAAAACCTTTATGTGCTAACAAAATACTTGCACGCAAATGATAAACGAGTAATGTTTCTAACAGGCACACCTATTAGTAACTCTGTAACTGAACTATACACTATGCAGCGATATTTGCAGCCGCAATTATTACAAGAAAAAGGCATAGAATCTTTTGATTCTTGGGCTTCTTGCTTTGGCGAAAGTGTGAATGATTTTGAGCTAGATTCTAGCGGCATTAATTATAAACTCGTTACACGCTTTAGCAAATTTAATAACATCAGTGAGCTAAGTGATATGTATCGCGCAAATACGCACATTGTTACTAATGCTGATATTCTAAAGCTTAATCCTCACTTTGTGCCGCCTCTTGCAAATGGTAAGCCTACAAACATTATCGCTCCACGAAGCAAAGAGATAGCACAATACATTGGCATTCAGGGTGATAATGGTGAATGGAATAGGGGCTCTATCATATGGAGAATGGAAAACTTTAGAGACGACCCTAGAAACAACAATGTCTTGGCTTGCACCACAGATGCAAGAAAAGCGGGACTGGATTATCGGCTTATTGACCCAGAAGCCGAGGATTATGCAGAATCTAAAAGTAACCTATTAGCAGAGGAAGTATTTAAACGGTGGGAAAATTGGAGGGAAGATAAGGGAACACAATTGGTCTTTTGCGACTTAAGCACACCAAAGATACATAGCCAAAAAATTGCTTGCAATAGAGAGATGAGCCAAAGTGAGATAGAATCTATTGCTAAAGCGGAATTGCAAGAAGCAAAAAACCTTAATGAGATAATGGATTCGGCAGAAATTAGTGAAGGTATAGAATCAAGTGAGAAAAGTAATGATGAGATAATTGCCTCTAACGCAAAGTTTGATGTATATAGTGATGTGCTTAAAAAGCTTGTAAAAAAAGGGATACCACAAAGGGAGATTGCTTTTATTCACGATGCTAAAACACCACTACAAAAACAAGCCTTATTTGATAAAGTAAATCGTGGAGAAATTCGCGTTCTTATAGGCTCTCGCTCTAAAATGGGAGCTGGGACAAATGTGCAACAAAGAGGTGTAGCTATTCATCACTTAGACTGCCCTTGGCGACCTAGTGATTTAGAGCAAAGCAATGGACGATTCATAAGACAAGGCAATTTACTACACACAAAATATGGTGATAATTTTGCCATTGAAGAGATAAGATATGCCACTCAAAAGACTTATGACGCGCGTATGTGGCAAACTATAGAATCTAAAGCTAAAGGTATAGAGCAGTTTAGAAATGCAGATAAAAGTGTGCGAGAAATAGATGAAATCTCTATGGGTAGTGCTAGTGCTGGTGAAATGAAAGCTGAGGCTGTGGGTAATCCACTTATGCTTTTGCAGATTCAAATAGCAAACGAGTTAAGAAAAGAAAATGCCAAAGAAGCAGCATTTAAGAAAGAGTTATTTGATAATGAAGAGACACTACACAAAAATAAAGAAGCTAGACCACTATTTAAAAAGGAGTTAAGCAATCTAATAAACATTAAAGATATTTTGAATGAAAACCCCAAAGGAGAACATTTTAAATGTGAATGCTTTGAAAATGGCGAGTTTAAAGCGTATGAGATTATATCAGATTCTAAAAAAGTAGAATCTAGCAATACGCAAACAAAGCAAAACCCACAACAAGTCGCCTTAGAAAAAGCCTTTTGGGATAATTTTGACAATCTTTTCAATAGTGGGGCTGGTGAGAGCATATTTTTTAAATATCGCGGACTTACCATTGGTGGCTCGTTTAGCAATGATATGAAAGGCTTTAGCTTTTACATTGCGGATTCTAAAAACAATTATATTGAGCCTGATAATCTATCATATAGAATCAACACAAGCAACATACTAGAGAACGATTTTAGAAGTGTGATTAAGTTTAATGGATTGTGGGCGAGAATTAATAATTTTTTCTCCAATATCTACGAACACATACAAAGCCAAGAAGTAAAATTGCTAAAAAATACAGAAGTTATAGAATATTTAAGTAAGCAAATCAAGCACAATGAATATCCAAACGCCACATATTTAGACGCTTTACGCAGAGATAACAACCAAATAATAAAAGAAATCCAAAAAATGAGCCAACAGAAAGGCTATGTAAGCACTTTTGCGCCCAAATCATTTGAAATTAAAGCTGCAAATGAAACTGCCAGAAAAATACAAGTAGAAAAATAAATTAAAAAGTAATAAAAAGTAATATATTTTATATTAAATTTTTTTAAATTCTTTATATATATTTAAAAATATTAAATTATAATTATTTATATTTAAATTTAAATAATTTATTTTCATTTACTTTTATTTTATAAAATTATAAATACTTGTAAAATAAAGGATAAAAAATGAATAAGCAAAAAAATGACTTTGTCGTGTTGGAGAGCAAATATACAAATGATTTGTTTAGTATATATCATATTAAGCGAATTAACCTTGAAGTTTATACAGACAATGGTGTGATAAACAGCATAGCTGTATATATAAATGATGAAGAGTGGGAAGGATTCTCTGGGCTTGATAGAGAAAAATTAAGTGAGAGATTTGAGGAAGTGTTGCAAAGAGATATTTTAAGAGAAATTGGCAGTAGGCTCAATGCTGGTTGTGAAAACATTGATATGGAAATGCTCATTAAAGAGTGTGTAAAAAATATTAAAGCAAAGGAGCAGGAATGATCATTGCCATAGCAAATGAAAAGGGTGGTAGTGGCAAAACTACAATGGCAGTAAATCTAGCGTGCTATCTAGCCAAACAAGGTGATAAAGTAACACTTATTGACGCAGACCCACAGCGGAGCAGTGAAGTTTTTAGCAATAATAGAAGTGATAGTGAATTAAAGCCGTTATTTTCAAATATAAGTAAATTGGGCAGCTCACTAAAAGATGAAATCACTTTGCAAGAAAGCAAAAACGATTGTGTAATTATTGATACGGGAGGAGCTGATAGTAAAGAGATGCGAATAGCTATGAATAGGGCAAATTTGCTTATTATCCCCACAATCCCATCACAATATGATGTAGTGGTGCTAGATAGAATGCTAGAAGTGTTTAACTTGGCAAAAGAGAATAATCCAAAGCTTCATTGTCTTATCCTCTTTAACAAAATTAGTCCAAATCCATTTTTGCATAAAGAGTTAGATGAGTTAAGGGAATTTGTAGAATCTGCTATTAAAGATAAGAGCTTGGAGGAAGTAGCCATTCTAAAATCATTGATTTATGAGCGCAGAGCATATAAGAAGGCTGTAATAGATGGTAAAAGTCTAGATGAGTTTAACGATGATAAGGCAGAGAACGAATTTCAAGCTTTATGCGAGGAAATCGTGGCATTTGGAAAAACATTATAAATACTTATAAAATATTGTAAATAAAATTATTGTAAAATGTTTTAAATATTTTGATTAAGGAATTAAAAATGGGTGGATTTAAAAAACAAACAACACAGCCTCTACAAAGTAAAGGTGTGAGCGAAAACGAATTTGAGAATGGCGGTAGGGCTGAAATAAAGGGTGCAGTAAAAACAAAAGAATCTAAAAATAAAGACAATAAAGTTTTTAGCGTTTTGCTACCCATAGAGCTCATAGAGCGTCTAAAACGCTACCAAAATAGTGAAAATGCCAAAAGAATAGAGACACAAACATATATTTTCACTCAAGCACTCAATGCGTGGCTGGATAGTAAGGGGTTTGAAAACAAGGAGGATAAAGATGAATCAAAATAAAACAGCCTTTATCTTTGCTGGTGTTAATGGTGCTGGGAAAAGCACACTTTATTGGAACGAGGTTGAAAAAGGGGTGCGACTTGGGCAGAGAATTAATATGGACGAAATTGTGAGCAGCTTTGGGGATTGGCGCAGCAGTAAAGACCAAAATAGAGCTGCGAGAATAGCTCTAAAATTACAAAAGAGCCATATTGAAAACAATGAATCTTTCAACCAAGAAACTACGCTTTGTGGTAAAGGAATAGTGCGACTTTTTGAGCGATTAAAGGAGCAAGACTTTAAAATCTGTCTTTATTATGTTGGGGTAGATAGTATAGAGATTGCTAAAGAACGAGTAAAAATGCGTGTGGCAAAAGGCGGGCATAATATTGATGAAACCCTCATTGAGAGGCGTTATACCGCTTCACTTAATAATTTAAAGCAGATTCTACCATTTTGTGATGAAGTATTTTTATATGATAATTCACACAAGTTAAAAAAGATTGGAGAGATTATTTGTGGCAGAGTGTGCTTGTTTGAACAAGCTAAGTGGCTAGATTCAATACATTCAGAAAAAGATAACAAAGACAAGAATTTTAAGCAATAAATGTTTGTTTATAAAAACAGACTTCAAGTTTAATCTTATATTTACAATATTTTAATTTAAAATACTTGTAAAAGATTTTAATTATTTTTTACATAAGCTATAACCTATCTATTATCAGATTCACTCTCTAGCAATTCCTGTATCGCCGCCAATTGTCCATCGCAATTCTCTATTATCATTTCGCCCTTTGGATTCTTGCTTTGTATTGCTTCGTAGGTTATGCTGTGCATTGCTTGGCAAAAGCACCTTATCATTGCTTGGTCTGCTGCCTTGCTTATATGCCACATTGCCCTTGGACATTCCGCACATATCGGCATAGGATTTGGGTGGATTTCTAAGAGAAGGAGTGTTGGACTTGTATAAAGTGGCATTTGGTTTAATGATGCCTCCTTGTCCTCCAAGCTTTCGTTCTGCATTGTATTTTGCCCATTGTTCTCTTGTGTATTTTCTTGACTTAGGTTTTGCATTTTCTATCCTTTGTGTTAAATTTGCTTTTTTGGAGTAATAATTTGCCCACTCTTGCTTAGTATAGCGTTTTGGTGCATTCTTTGTGATGTTTGTAGAATCTGTGCTTTTTATATTGCTTTCTTTTAGCTTCATAGTCGTTACTACCTTAACCTTAGGGAGCTTTATGAAGCTTTTTTCTGCGCGATTCATTACAGATATATCCCACTTAGCAACCTTTGTTGCTGTGCTAATAGTATAAAGTCTGCCTTTAATTTTTTTCTCAAACTCATAAGGACGCAACTCATAGCCTATTTTTGCAATGCGCACATATTCTCCTTTTTGTAATTTAGAATCCTCTACAATCTGCCGCAGATTCTCTCCCCAAATGGTTGCATTGCCTTTGCGTGTGTAATAGCTAATAAAATAGCTAGGTTTATTGAGAATATCATTATTGTATGGTGCTTCACCAAAATCTAGCACTCTATAATAATGTGGTTTGGCATTATGTTCGTGCAAGGTTTTTGGTTCTACATATTCTAGATTATTGTTTGCGATTTGTCTTCCGCGAACCTTATCTCTTCTGCTTGTGGCGAGAGCATAGATTCCACGCTTGTTAAGATTGTCGGCAAAGCTCTTACGAATTTTCAAGCAATCTGCCTTTTTAATATCAATGCGCGAACCATCGTTGTTGGTAGCCTTTAAACAAATATGGCAATGAGGATTATCTGTATCATTGTGAAAGGCAAGTGTAAAATGCGTGTTTGGATAGAGATTTTTTATCGTTTCAAATGCAGCATTTCTAAGCGAACTCTCATCGCAGTCATCATAATCACGCATTGAAAAAACCATATTGTAAGTTTCTCTCCGCTCTGTTTTATTTTCATTTTCATTTGGGATAACATAGCCATTTTGATAGTTTTCAAGGCAATACACAAGGTCTTTTTTGTCGGTATAAATATTCAAATCAGAATCTATTAGCTCTAAACTCCCTTGCCTTGAAATATAATTAAGATGCGCACTCAATTGCTCTGTATTTTTCGCGCTTGAAGTGATTTTAAATACTACTTCATAGCCATTGTTTGATAATTTTTCACGCTTTAAAAGCTTAGCTTTTGCTGGATTGCTTTGGGCAATTTGCTTGAAAGAGACAAGTGGTTTTGATTTTTTTCTTGCGAGATTGATTTGATTAATTTTGGCGTGCTCAATTCGCACATTTTTTATTTTCTTTGCTTTCCACTCAAGTTCATCATCGCTAAATCTTTTTGGAGCAACACTCATTGTAAAATTCCTTGTGAATTATGACATAGTGCTTTAATCTCACTAGACATTCGTATAAGTTTGCTATCTAGGTGCTCTAATGTTGTAAGCAGATTAGAAGCTATGTTTGCTTCACTTTGTGTGTTTAACACTCGTGCAATTTGATTAATATTGACACCAATCTTATTTAGTTCGCTTCGAACAAGTGCAAGTGCCTCAATCTCTTTATTGTCAAGTATTTTGGAATTATAAATCATATTAAGTGTATGGAATTTTATAAACTTTGGCACGGAGCTTGTAGTTGTATTTTGCGCTATACATTTCAGCAAATCGTATTCTTTCTTTGTGAATGAGATTTTAATAGTCTTATAAACTTCTTTAGAAGACTCTTTGACAGATTCTATTCTTTTAAAGTGTTGTGAGCCTTGCAAATGTTTATACAGCAAATCATTAAGTATGCTTGATTTTGACATATGCAATTCTTTGGATAATTGATTTAAAACATCTGCATTTTGCAAAGAGATTCTAAATGAAATAATCGTATTTTTGTTTGCCACTTCCCTATCCTCATCCTTATGTTTGGTGTTTGCTATTTTGTTTGGTAATGCAAAAGTATTATCAAATAAAAACACTTCGTTTTGATTTTTTAAAACGACTTCCTAGCAAAATCTTTGCTAGGACTTTTCTCAAATTTGTGTTTTACAAAATTGAGACTTAAGAGCTTCGCAAGACACAGGACAAATTTTTAAATTTGTGGAAAAAAGGCTTAAAAAATGTATTACATTTTGCACCTTTTTTCCTATCCTGCATATTCTTAAAAACGCATTATTTCATACAAATATCAAATAGTCAAGTATTTTTGATATTTTATATCTATATATTTTTAAATTTATGTTATAGATTGATATTATTTTTATATAACACTAAAGGAAAGGTAACTTAAAATGGAAACGCCATATATTAAATTTTTGAGGGAACAGTATGCGGCTGCTATGAAAAAAGCAATTGCAAAAGAAAATGCAAAGCTCAATACTTTGTATAAAAATCTTTCACTTAGCATTTTTGATGAGGCACAAAACAATGAAGAGCTTAATAACATTATCAAGTCTTCTCCAAAAATCAACGAATCTTTTCAAAAGTTGGTAGCAATATTTAATGAAACTACACCAAAAAATACAAAATCTAATATAAAGGATAAAGAATGAGCATTTTCAATAATTTAAAAAAGACAGACGATGATTTTTTTGAAATTAGCTTTGAATCTAATGAGACCAATAAAACACTTAGCTTAGTGAATGAACATAAAGATACTTATGGACAAAACAATAATAAAGATGAAATTGATAGTGTGCTTTCTCATTTAGTCGCACTTGATGTTGCACGCAAAGAAAATATAAAAAGTAATGGCAATATAGATACACCGAATATAGAATTTAGCATTGCCTATGGATTAAATGGCAAGAGAGTAGAAGAATATATGTCTGTGCCATTGGGTATGGGACATTTTGAAAAAGGTATAAACCATTTGCGCGAAAATTTTGGAGTGGATTTAGAATCCAAAGTAGCACAAAAAGAAAAGGAGCATACCGATACTAGACTAGATAAATTTTGCTCTGCTTTAAAAATGCCACCGACACTAAGCTTAGATGAGCTAGACGATAGAGGTTGGGACACGATAGACAAAATGGCGTCTTTGGCACAAGGGCTATCTAGTCCTGAATTAGCTGGATTCTTAGCAGGATTTCAAGGAGCAATCAAAGAGAATCAAGGTAAGCATTCACAAAACAAAGAAATGGGTGATGAAAAATTTGTGCAGCTTATGGCTCAAAAGCTCAACATACAACTTGATGAAGCAAAACAAATTATGAATAACAGCAATGCGACAAAAGATAAGCCAAATACTCTCAATAATGAATCTAAAAATGAAGTCTCACAAACAAAGATTAATGAAATCAAAAAGAAAAGCGAAATCGCAATAAAAAATCAAAAAAAAAGTAAAGATAAGACAAAGGAGCGAAGCAATCAAAATCCATCTTTGGGAAAGAATCTATAATGCCACGAGTTGCTACACACAAATATTATATTTATGTGCCATATAAAGATAGAGAAGAAGCTAAAAAGCTGGGTGCAAAATGGGATAGCGAATCTAAAAAGTGGTTTGTGCCAAATGGTGTGAATTTAGAAAAATTTAGCAAATGGCAATATCCACAAAAAAATGAAATTGATATGAACGAAGCTTTGGAGCAATTTAATAATGCCTTGCGTGAGTGTGGATTCCTTATTGACGGATTACCTGTAATGGATGGCAAAATCAAGCGAGCAAAAGTAGAGGGCGATAGAGGAAGCGAAAAAAGTGGTGCATATGTAGGTTATACTAATGGATACCCTGCTGGATATATTGAGAATTTTAAAACAGGAGAAAGAGTTAATTGGAAATTTAAGTTAGAACAAGAAGTTCAAGTTAAATCTCTAAGTAATGCAGAAATTGAAGCCATTAAAAAAACAAATGAATTAAGAGCAGCTCAAAGAAAGGAAGAGCAGTTAAGACTTAACGAAAAAACAGCTGCACGATTAAAAGATGAATACGATAATGCACAGATAGCGCAAGTCAATCACCCCTACTTGAAGGCAAAGGGCATTGAAGTTCAAAATTTAAGGGTGGATAGATTTGGTAATTTACTTATTCCTTTGAGTGATAGTGATGGTAAGATGTGGAGTGTGCAACGAATTGCTGCTAATGGCAATAAGATTATCGGTGTAATCAAAACTCAAAAAGAAAGAGAAAATGGCGAGGAATACTCAGCAAGGAAAAAAGGGTGCTTTTACAGCTCTGCACCATTAGATTTGCACGAGCAGTTTTATATCTGCGAGGGCTTTGCAACTGCTAAGAGTATAGAAATTCTGCTTGATAAGCCAAGCATAATGGCGGTAGATTCTGGAAATTTAATAAATGTATGCGAGGCACTACTTGAAAAATACCCCCATAAACAAATTACTATCTGCGCGGATAATGATTTAAAAAATGAAGTCAATACAGGACTTAATGCCGCATTAAAGTGTAAAGAAAAGTATCCTCAAATCAATGTTATTAAGCCAAGTATGGCGGATAAAAATATTAGTGATTTTAACGACTTAATGCGTCTTAAGGGTGTAGCAGTGGCAAGAGCAGATGTTAAATCACAACTAGCAGTAACGCAAATGCAATACAAATCTCAAGATAAGGAGGTGGGAAATGAAGCTGTAAGATTCTAATTTAAAGCAGTAATGCAGAATGCGATAAGAAAAAATCACAATCAAGGAGAATTAAGATGAATTTAACACAAGAACAAAAGCAGGAGGCAAAAGAGCTTCTATCAAAGCTTGAAAATCTTTATAATCACAGAGCTGGACTTGATATACTCAAAATAAATAGAGAAGATACATTGAGAGAGGAAATAGCTAGTATATGTGATATAAGAAATAAACAAGGAGAAATCCAGCCAAACAAGGTAAAAATGCCTTTGCTGTTGGCATTAATAGATGAAATATTCTTTGATAAAACCAACAAGAAAGAGGAGGAATACGCCTTAATGGACTCATACAGACAAGCTTTATCAGGCAAAGATGTCAATAAAGATACGATTAATGCCTATGTAGCGTTACAAGAGGAGATTAAGGAAAACAATCAGAATCTAAAAGAAGTATTCAAAGAAACCAGCACTCTAGATAAAGAAATCCTTGACGCTATTAATCTAATCGCAAAAGAAAGATACAAAGAGATTCTTAATAGCAAAAAGCTTAAGGTTGGAATGGAAGTAAAAGAGCCGAAAGATATGTCTGCAATTCTAACACTTATCAAGGAGCTTGAAAGTATTTTGAAGTAAAATAAGCATAGATTAAGGGGTATCCCCCTTAATTCTTACTCTTGTGAAAGGATTTTGCGGTCTATCTATACTATATAATAGCTAGATAAAATTAAAAATTGTGTATAATTTGATTTCTATTAGAGTTATGAAATTAGGGATTAAAAGTTATGAAAGCAAATGTCATTGATTTATTTTGCGGTGTTGGTGGTTTAAGTTTTGGACTTAAAAAAGCTGGCTTTAATATACTTGCTGGATATGATGTAGATTCTTCTTGTAAATATGCTTATGAAACCAATATTCAAGCAGATTTTATTAATAAAAACATAAAAAATACTTTTGCTAGTGAAATCACAAACTACTTTAATACTTCAAAGTCATCTATTAGGATACTTGTAGGATGTGCTCCCTGCCAAACATTTTCGCAATATACACAACAATCTAAACGAAAAATAAATAATAAAGATGATGAAAAATGGACATTGTTGAACGAATTTTTAAGAATTGCAATGGAGGTTCAACCAGAAATCATTAGTGTGGAAAATGTGCCCAATCTGATGAAATACCCAATCTTTGATAATTTTATAGAGGAGCTAAAGAAAAACAATTACTACATTAGTTATAGCATAGTGTTTTGTCCTGATTATGGGATTCCTCAAAATAGAAAGCGATTGGTATTGCTTGCATCAAAGTTAAAAGAAATTAAGATTATTGATAAAACCCATAATAAGGATAACTATGCAAGCGTTAGGGACACCATAGGAAATCTACCAAAAATTAAATCTGGAGAGCAATCCAAACTTGATAAATTGCATATTTCGCGCGCACTAACATCTATAAACATTCAAAGAATTAAAGCAACACCAAAGAATGGTGGGAGCTGGAAAGATTGGGACGAATCTTTAGTTTTAAAGTGTCATAAAAAGCCAATAGGGAAAAGCTATGGCAGTGTATATGGTAGAATGAAATGGGATGAACCTGCTCCTACAATGACAACTTTTTGCACAGGGATTGGTAATGGAAGATTCGGACACCCCGAACAAGACAGAGCTATTAGCTTAAGAGAGGCTAGCTTGCTACAAACTTTTCCGATAGACTATGATTTCATTGAAAACAAGAACGAGCCTCCGAAAATGGGAACAATATCAAGGCACATTGGAAATGCTGTTCCACCAAAACTTGGAGAAGTGATAGGGTTGAGTATTAAAGAGCATCTAAAGGATTACAAATGAGTGATAATATAATTGAATTTTCAATAGCCAATCAAGCGGCAACACATCTAGGCAGAAAATTATACAATAGCAATCCCCCTGCACTTGCAGAATTAGTAGCCAATTCTTATGATGCATATGCAACAAAAGTCAATATTATGATAAATAATAGTTTTATTTGCGTGATTGATAATGGTAGAGGGCTTAATATAGATGAATTGCGTAATAAATATGCGAAAATAGGTAAAAGGAAAATTCAAGAATTCCCCATTAATGACTTAAGTGAGAGAAAGCCTATGGGGCAAAAAGGAATTGGTAAGCTTGCTGCTTTTAGTTTGGGGGACGAATATTCTGTATATACCAAGAATTCATTGCAGAATAAATGGATTACTTTCAAGTTATTATATTCGGCTTTTATGAATGATGAAATAACATATCCTGTAGAATGGAGTGAAGTTGATAATCTTCCTGATTATTTAATGCAATATAACAATTATGATTCAGGTTTCATTGTGGTAATAGAGAGACCAATTAGAACGCCAACACAATCTACCATAGCCAATTTAAAAGTTCATTTATCAAGAAGATTTTATATTGCTTCTAGTGAAACCAATTTTACTCTCTATATTAATAATGAAATAGTGGATTTATATACTCATGAATATTATAAAAATATAGATTTTCTTGTGTATTTTGGCTATACGAACGATGAAATAAATTCAATCTTTCCAAACATAGATAATGATAAAAAAATCAAATATACTAAAAACAAAGAAGTGGTTGATTATATTGATGAACATGTAGAAGCAGGATTCAAAGGATGGTTTGGAAGCGCATTAAAACCGAAACAATTGCAAACAAAAGATTATGATTTTAACAATGTCATTGTTTATATACACAAAAAAATTGCTGATGAGAATATTTTTAAGGATAGCGGTAATGCTCGTATGGCAAGCCAATATTTAGTTGGAGAAATACAAGCTGATTTTTTGCATTCAGACGATTCTCCTATTACTTCAAGCAGACAAGGATTAGATACTTCTGATGAATATGTAAAAGAATTTATTGAGAATCTTGATTTTATAAGAAAATTTTTTATAGAGAAATGGGATGAATTTAGAAGCAAAGAGACCATAGAATATTTGCCAGAATCAATTAGGAACAATGATAGTTATAATAAATGGTTAGAAACTCTAGAGCCAAATGAAAAAAAATTGCATGATAAACTTTTAAATATGATGATGAAGCGTATTGATACAGCAGAAGATGAGACAATGCAGGATAGGGAAATAAAACAAATGATACAATCTATTGTAAATACGATAAACAATGTTCAAATAGTGGAAATAGAGAAAAAATTAAACATACAAGAAATTGATGATAAGTATATTGATTTTTTAAATATCTTAATGAATAAAATAGAAAAATCTGAAGCAACTAAGGCTTTTGAATTGGCTAAGCAGAGAATTTCGGCAATAAAAGAACTTGAAAAAATGTTGGAAGAAAAAGAATTAAAAGAAAAATTTTTTGAAGAGCATTTATATAAACATCCTTGGTTGATTAATCCATATTGGAATCAAAAAACTAGCAATCAAGATTCATTTAATACAATAAGGCAAAAATATTATAAAAGTATTGATAAGGAGGGAGATCAACATAGAAATTTCATTGATATTTTAATTGAAACAGCGGAAGAACAATATCCTATCATAGTTGAATTAAAGAAAAATACGCCAACAGGACATGCAAACATAGAATATGAGGATATAACAAAACAAATTAAACAATATAGACAAGCAGTGATGCAAAATTTGCCAAATAATATACAGAAACCCATAAAACCGACAGAAATTAAAGCATATTACATTATTTCTGAAGATGCTGGATTGAAAGATACTGGAAATACCATTTCATTTTCAGAAGATGAAATGAGGTATCTTAAAGATTCTAATATTGAATTGTTGAAATATAATCAAATTATTAGTAACGCATATTCATCTTATGATGAGTTCATAAAAATCATAAAGCAAGAAAAAAAGATTCCTAATTTTGATTAATTTATTAAATCTCCTGTTATCGCATTAAAGTAAATCTTCTGCCTTGTAAGATAGAACTTCTTATAAAGAATTATGGATAAAGACCAAGAGAATGGGAGAATTTTAAAAATACTTAAAGAAATTGATAAAATGGATAAACAATGATTTGTGCATTTACTTTGTAAGACCAGCTCTCTGCCATATTTGATAAAAGCTACGCAGAGCTTCGCTTTTCTAAAAATGGTGATGAAACACCAAAAAAGAATTTAGTATTGATAATCGCCCTGTTTTTTTGCCTTAATAGCTTTTTATTTTGGAGTTTTTCCTCTGCTTTTAGAAATGCGAGGCATTTATCAAAGCAATATTTATTTGTGTGGTTCTGCCACACAAAATATGTTGGTAATTTTGACTTTACGCAAAATTACTTGACCGATTAGGATTTTTAAGATAAAATCTAAAATTAGATTTTATCTTAAATTATATATTTAATGTAATTTTAAGCTTTTATCTTGCTGAATTAAAAACTTTTGTCATTTGGGAACTTTTAAGGGAACTTCTTACAATTAAAGTCTTATAAAACACTATAAATAGGCTTATTTGATAATTTTATTAGAATCCCTTCCTCTCTGCCATAGATTTTACATTTTTTGATAAGTAACTTTATGAAATATATGCCATTTTTTTATCAAGATAACGCACAAGCACAGAAAGACTAAAACAAATCACAAAATACACTCCTGCAATCAATCCAATCATAGCAAGTATTTCTTGAAAACTCGCTAGTTGGGCTAATATAATCTTAGATTGATAAGTAAGCTCTGCTATTTGCAATCCTGCCAAAAATGAAGTATCTTTAAAAGTCGTAATAATCTGCGAAAGCATAGAAGGAATAACTTTTCTAAAGGTTTGAGGCAAAATAATATAAAAAAGTGTAAAAAATTGGCTAAAACCCTGTGAATATGCTGCTTCAAATTGTCCTTTAGGCACAGAGTTAAGCCCGCCGCGAATAATCTCTGCCATAACCGAGCTTGTATAAAGCGAAAAACCAATAGTTCCCCATATTGCAGGTTCAGCTCGTCCAAAAAAACTCGGCAAAACAAAAACAGCAGTAAGCATCCATAAAAGCAAAGGTGTATTTCTAAATACTTCAATATAAATAGCTGCAAGAGAACTTATAATCCTGCCACCATAATTGCGTGTAATTGCTAAAAATGTGCCAAAAATGATAGAAATCACACAAGTTGCTAATGCCACAACAAGCGTTAGATAAAGCCCATCAAGTAAAAAATGAAGATTTGATTGATTAAATACATTTCCCATAATATCTTCCTTATCGCTTTAAGTGAGCAGTTTTAAGTCTATCTTCATAAAACTTCGCAAAATATGCTAAGGGATAGCACACGATAAAATATAAAAATGCCGCAAAAAGATATGCCGGTGCATAATTGCTTGTATCTCCAGCATAACTATCAGCTACATACATAATTTCTCCACCTGCAATAATCAAAAGCACAGAAGTATTTTTGATAAGATTCACTACTTGATTAGTGATTGGAGGCAAGATGATTTTAATAGTTTGAGGCAAAATAATATAACGCATTTGCTGTGTATAAGTAAAGCCCTGTGAAGCAGAGGCTTCAAATTGTCCTTTAGGCACAGCAAGTATCCCGCTACGGACAACTTCACTCACATAAGCACCGTGATATGCACCCACTCCTAATACACCCACACTAAAAACATCAAGATGGATTCCAAGCGGAGGCAAGGCAAAGTAGAGAAAAAATATCTGTATCACTAAAGGTGTATTTTGAAAAATCTCAACATACATTCGTGTGTAAGCACGAAGAATTGTAATCTTGCTTGTCGCCATAACACCACCAATCGTGCCAAATATAAGTGCTATAAGCAAAGCTAAAATGCTCACACTCAAAGTATAACCAAAGCCAGAAAGAAACTCGTTACTTTGAGCAAGAGTGTCAATAAACTTCCACATCGCAAATGGGCTGGAACTTTCCTCATCATATAAGCCTATATACTCCAAAAATGTGCGTAGATTCTCTACCCAACTTACACTATCCACGATATTACAAGCCCCACTTTTTTGCTAATTCATCAATTTGTGCTTTATTCTTTTTTACAAATGTATCAATAAAAGCCGCGAATTCTTTATCTTTTTTTGGACTTACAATACCATACTCTTGAGGCTCAAAACTATCAGAGAGAATCTCGCTTTTTTTATCAACATAACCTAAAAGAATTGACTTATCAACACTAAAGGCATCAATACGTTTTGCATCAAGTGCAGCTTTTATGCTTGGATAATCTGGAAATTCATTAAATTTCACATTTATGCCTAGTTTTTTTGCTGCAGAGGCAATGGCTCTTTTAGAGGTTGCGGCTTGAGCTACCCCAATAGTTGCATCTTTCATATCTGCAAGTGATTTATAACCCTTTTCTTTAAGCACGAGCAAACCCACAGAATCCTTATAATAGGGTTCAGAAAAGTTATAAGTGCGTTTGCGTTCAGGCGTAATTGTAAAGGTCGCAATCACAACATCTATGCTCCCATTATCAAGCAATGGTCCTCGTGTCTTGGCATTAACTGCAACAAGTTTGAGTTTATTTTCATTGCCTAAAATATGCTTTGCTAGAAGTTTTGCTACATCAATTTCAAAACCCTTAATCTCTTTTGTTTTTTGGTCAAGCAAAGCAAAATGTGGAATATCATTTTTGACACCTACCACAAGCTCATCTTTTTTCTTAATATCTTCCAACATACCTGCATTTGCTTGCAAAGCAAACATACTTAAAAACAAAAATAATCCTGCCACTTTGAGCAATCTTTTCACATTTACACAACTTCTCATAACATCTCCTTACATTGGTTTAATGACTTAAAATTTTTCCCAAGAATGCTTTAGCTCGTTCCGTTTTTGGAGACGCAAAAAATTCTTTAGGCACACTTTCTTCCACAATAGCACCATCTTCCATAAAGATAATTCTATCGCTCACTTCCCTTGCAAAACCCATCTCGTGCGTTACAACAACCATAGTTGTATTGCTTTGATGTGAAATTTCTCGCATAACATCTAAAACCTCTTGTATAGTTTCAGGGTCAAGAGCAGAGGTAGGCTCATCAAAAAGAATATAGGGCTTTTGGGTGCAAAGACTTCTCGCAATCGCTACACGTTGCTGCTGTCCTCCGCTTAGTGTCGCTGGATAAACCTTTGCCTTATCTACAAGCCCTACAACTTCAAGGTATTTATAAGCTAATTCTTGAGCCTCTTTTTTACTTTTACCTCGTAGTTTAATAGGTGCAAGCGTGAGATTCTCAAGCACATTCAAATGTGGATAGAGATTAAAATGCTGAAACACCATTGCACAATATTCTCGACAAATCTTTGTTTTTGTTTTATGATTAAGCGTAATGCCCTCTACAACTACCTCGCCAGAACTCACCTCTTCAAGCCCATTCATACATCGAATAGTCGTGCTCTTGCCGCTCCCACTTGGTCCAATGATAACAAGCTTCTCGCCATCTTTAATTGTCAAATTAATATCTTTTAATACGTGATGACGACCATAAAATTTATTCACATTTTTTAATTCAATCACATTCAACCCTTATGTAAAATATACAACAAACGACTTTAACATAAAAAATGTAAATAATGCCAAACAAATAAAAAGTAGCAGATTCTATAATAAAATTGTTAAATTAAATTGCCCACATTTTTTCCACAAACCATTTATCAATGGGCATTTTTCTAAGAATCCAATGCTTCCTCTGCCTTTTTTACGCCATTTTTCCATAGTGTATGCCTGTGTAAAATGTAGTCTGCACTCACTTTTCCACTAAACATTCCACTAAGCAAAGGACGATTTGCTTTAAAGATAAAAGCAGCTAAATGCCCAATAATTGCTAAAATCATCAAAAACATTCCCAAATTATGCAGCTGCGTAACCCAAAACATTGTCCCCTCACTTAGATTAAATCCCGCTAGGTTTTTATAAGTTTTAATC
This sequence comes from Helicobacter sp. MIT 03-1614, assembly GCF_000762925.2. Lineage (NCBI taxonomy): Bacteria > Pseudomonadati > Campylobacterota > Epsilonproteobacteria > Campylobacterales > Helicobacteraceae > Helicobacter > Helicobacter sp. MIT 03-1614. Next base: position 8,047 of record NZ_JRMS02000012.1, on the reverse strand, counting down.
ATTCCAGTAACAACCAAAAGCAAAATCACCATCGCAATTCCCACATAAGCAAGTCTTTGCTCGGGCAAATATTTCTCACTTGGTGGCTCCTCTCCCTTAAACAACATCGCCTTAATCACAGCAATGCTTTTACCAAAATCGCCCTTTTTAGGGAGTATATCAAACTCCTTTCGCCCAAAATGAAACATCAAATGGAATCCCACAAAGAATAATAAAGCAATCGCAAACACATAATGCACAACTAAAGAGATAGAATAATCCCCGCTCCAAGCCATTAAAGGCAATTCATTGAGCATATAACGCTTACTGATTGGCATTTGCAAGATTCCGCTAAAAATAAGCCCAAAAATACTTATTGCAACACCCCAATGCACGATTCTATTTTGCGCACTTTGTCTTTGTATTTTTGCCTCTTTCATTTTCTCTCCTTTTTATCGGTTCTATTTGCCATTGCCACAGCAATACCTCCTGCTATTACCCCCGCAACAGGAGCTAAAAGCACACTTTTAATCAAAGCAGAATCTTCACTCACAAAGTTTTTAATTGCAAGATTCATATGCGGAATCCCCATTTTTTGTGGTTGTTCTTGTGTGAAATTGTGTTTTTGGTTTAAAGATTCTTGGATTTGCTCAAACGACACTGGCGAGACATAAAATGTAGAAGTGCCACCATTTTGCGTATCCCCATAGATATAAGTCCCCTCTTTGTCTCCCTTATACGCTTTTTCCAATGCCTTAGCTTTGGTAAGTATTTCCTCTCTATCTCCAAAGATTATGGCTTTTTTAGGGCATTGCACCTCACAAGCTGGTTTTTGGTTCTTGGCGAGTAAATCCGCGCAACTATCGCATTTATACATTGCTCCTCCCCCTGCAAGTTTAGGTGCGATTTTCAAATAGATTCCAACTCCTGCTTGTCTTTGTGGAATCCCCCAAGGGCATACATCTCTACATTTTGCACCGCCAAAGCAATATTCATCATCAATTTTTACCGCGCCATTAGAATCCTTAGAGATAACACCAAAGGGGCAGAGCTTCTGGCAAGTCGGATCATCGCAGTGCATACAACGTCTAGGCACATATATATCTCTATCCTCAACCTTTAGAGATTCCACATAAGTCCAATTATAAGGGGTTAAACGCTTAGTATTTGCTCTATCTTTGGAATAATCCTCATAGACTTTTCGCGGAAAATAATACGGGATCTCCGCTATTGGCTCGGGAAAATTTGTCGTATTTTTTGCTTTACACGCATCAACACAAGCGGGAATCTCCCTATCTCTGCACCCATCGCACAATCCCAAATCTATAATGGAAGCCATTTTATATTGTGGTTGCTTAGAATCTGTAGATTGTGCCGCATTAACGCTTACAGCACTCACACTTGCCACGCCTAGAAATTTTAAAAAATTTCTACGCGATGTATTTGTCTGATTGTTTTGATTGGTTTCTTCCATAATTTTAACCTTGATTTAGCCTTAAAAATATGGAAGTATATAAAATTGCAAAGAAAATAAAAGTGATATTATCACATTTGCACTAAGCCCTACCCAAACATTCCATTAAAGTCATTTTCAATTTGAGTATATCTAGTGCAGCGGCAATTTGTCTACGATGATGCGTAGCGTGGTAAAATAACGAAATAGAATAAAGCAATATAAATCTAAGCTATTATAAACAATATTTAATGTATCGTTAATGAGTTTTAATAGATGGAGGTTTGTAGGTGAAAATTTTAAGTTTTGACATAGGTATTACAAGTATTGGTTGGGCTTTTGTAGAGGGAGAAGAATTAAAAGATTGTGGGGTGAGAATCTTCACCAAAGCGGAGAATCCAAAAAATGGTGATTCACTTGCTGCTCCGCGTAGAGAAGCAAGAGGGGTTAGACGGAGATTAGCACGGAGAAAAGCTAGGCTTAATGTGATTAAAAGATTGCTTTGTAAAGAGTTTGGGCTAAATTTAAGCGATTATTTTGCAAATGATGGGGAATTACCAAAGGCATATGAGACAACCAAAGATACCAAAAGCCCCTATGAGCTACGCACTTTAGCCCTAAGTCAAAAGCTAGATTCTAAAGACTTAGCACGGGTGATTTTACATATCGCTAAACATCGCGGCTATGGGAACAAACACGCAAAAACAGGAAGCGATAAAGATTCTGGAAAGGTGCTAAGTGCGATTAAAGTAAATGAAACAGCTATGAAAGATAAGTATCAAAGCGTAGGTGAATACCTCTATAAAGAATTTTATCAAAAAGAAAGATTAGAAAGTGAGAAAAAAAGTAACAATACCACAAAAGAATTTAAAAATGTGCGCAATAAGGGCGAAAATTACGAGCATTGCGTGGCACAAGAGCAAGTAAGGGCAGAGTTAGAGCTCATCTTTACAAAGCAAAAAGAATTTGGATTCCCCTTTAGCGCCAAGACTTACAAAATTTCTTATGAAAATGGTGAGGCAAAAGAGCTAGATTTTACCTCTGCGATTATAGAAACCGCCTTTTACCAAAGAGATTTAAAGAGTTTTGAAGATAAAGTCGGCAAATGTGTATTTTACGAAAATGAAAATCGCGCACCCAAAGATTCCTTAAGTGCTATGGAGTTTGTCGCACTCACGCGTATTATCAATACTCTAAAAAATCTTGAGGAGAAAAGTAAGAATCTTGGTATTGGTGAAACCTATGGCAAAGATAAGATTCAAGAGATTCTAAAAAATGTGTTTGATAAAGGCGAGATGAGTTATAAAGAATTGCGAAAAATCCTTAAACTTAATGAGTCAATTTTATTTGCTAAAGATTCTAAGCTTGATTATACCAAAGGAATGCAAGAAGCTGAAAAGGCAAAGTTTATTGAGCTAAAAAATCTTAAAGCTTTCAAAAAAGCAATGGGTGGAGACTTTAGCAAGTTTCCTCGTGAGGAGCTAGATAAAATCGCTACCGATATTGCCCTCATTAAAAGCAAAGAAAATTTAGCTAAAAAATTGCAGAACTATTCCGCATTAAGCAAGGAGCAAGTAGAAGCCCTAAGCAATTTGAGTTTTGCAAAGCATATTGATTTAAGCCTTAAAGCACTTCATAAGATTCTGCCCTTGATGTGTGAGGGGTTGTGCTATGATGAGGCGGTGAAAAAGGCAGGATTGCAAGAGCATAGAAAGCATAAGCAAAAGGGCGAGTTTTTAATCCCGCTAAAAGACTATGAACCCTATTTAGCAAATCCAATTGTGGCAAGGGCATTAAGTGAGTATCGTAAGGTGCTAAATACACTTTTAAGAAAATATGGAAAAGTGCATAAGATTCATTTAGAATTTACGCGTGAGGCAAAACTAAGCGCAAAAGAGAGGCAAAAGTATGAAAAAGAACAAAAAGAGCATTTTGAGGTGAATCAAAAAGCAATACAGCAATGCGAGATTCTAGAATTACCCATTAATGGCACAAATATTCTTAAGATGAAGCTTTGGTTGGAGCAAGGGGAATGTTGTATTTATAGTGGGCAAAAAATTACAAGAGAACATTTGCTAGCTTCTAATGCCTTGCAAATTGATCATATTTACCCTTATTCGCGCAGTTTTGATGATAGCTATATGAATAAGGTGCTTGTGTTTAATAAAGAAAATCAAAACAAGCTTGATAAAACACCCTTTGAAGCCTTTGGGAGTGATAAGGAGAAGTGGGATAGGATTCTTAGCTTTAGCGCAAATCTTCCTAAACAAAAGCAACGTAGAATCAGCAATAAGGACTTTAAAGATAAAGAGCGTGGCTTTATTGCAAGAAATCTTAATGATACAGGCTATATCGCTAGACTTGCTAGTCAATGGAGCAAAGATTGTTTGGAGTTTTTGCCACTAAGCGAAAATGAATGCACAATCAGTGGAGAGAAAAATAGCAAAGTACATATAGAAGTAGTAAGCGGGCAGCTTACCGCAACTTTGCGGCATTATTGGGGCTTGGGTGATAAAGATAGAAATAATCACCTCCACCACGCAGTCGATGCAATCATCTTAGCTTACACGAATGCAAAGACCAAAAATGTGTTTGCAAATTTTAAGAAAACGCAAGAACAAAATAAGGCAAAATTCTATGCTAAGCAAATTTCAGAGCAAGAATATAAAAAGCAAAAAGCATTTTTTGAGCCTTGTGCGAATTTTAGGCAAAGAGTTGAAGAAAAAATTAATGAAATATTTGTCTCTAAGCCTCCTAGAAAAAGAGCGAGAGGAGCTTTGCACGAGGAGACATTCTATTCTTTTGAGGACGAAAAACTCTTAAAAAGCTATGGTGGGAAACAGGGTATAGAAAAGGCGATTAGTCTAGGAAAAATCCGCCAAGTAGGCACAAAGATTGTGAGTAATGGTGCAATGGTGCGCGTAGATATTTTTAAGGACAAAAAAGGTAAATTCTATGCTGTGCCAATCTATACAATGGACTTTGCACTTGGAATCCTGCCAAATAAAGCGGTAGTGCAAGGCAAAAGCAAAGAAGATGGGGTGATTAAAGATTGGATAGAAATGGATTCTAACTATACATTCTGCTTCTCACTTTTTAAAGATGATTTAATCTTGGTGCAGAAAAAAGAAATGGAAAAGGCGGAGTTGTGCTATTTTGTAGGTTTTGGTGTTTCAACTGCAAGTATTCAAGTAGAAAAACATAATAATAAATTTGAGGGCTTAAGCGAGAATGAAAAGATTCTTTATTCTAATGCTACACAAAAGGAGGTAGTGGGCAAAAGCATAGGAATCCAAAATCTTAAAACCTTTGAAAAACACCAAGTCTCACCTTTGGGTAAAGTGCAAAAGGTAGAGTTTGAATCCCGCCAAGAGATTAAGCTCAAAAGTAGCTCTAAAAGAAAAGGCTAAGATTCTATAAGGAGGGCAAGGAATGTTTGATTCAGCCTTTCGCACCTTATTTTTAAGCACACCTGCCTACTTAAGCCTAGAGGATAAACATCTTTGCATAGCCCAAAAGGACAAAGAGAGCGTCAAGATTCCACTTGTGGATATTTTGTGCGTGATGTTAGAATCTCATCAAATCACATTGACAAATGCACTGCTTAATGCATTTGCTCTGCATAAAATTGTTGTTTTTACCTGCGATGAATGCCACCTACCAAGTGGGCTATTTATGCCATTTTTAGGGCATTTTAGAAGTTTTAGCGTGTTGCAATCCCAAATTAACTTAAGCAAACAAAGAAGGGCGATTCTGTGGCAGCAAATCATCAAGGCAAAAATTCACAACCAAGCCCTTTTACTAAAAATGCAAAACAAAAAAGAATATGAGGAGTTAGAATCTTTAGCAAAAAGCGTGAATTTAGGAGATTCAAGCAATAACGAAGCTAAAGCCGCAGTAATTTATTTCAAAGCTCTTTTTGGTAAAAACTTCTCCCGCAAAGTGCAAATTTTTGAAGAGAGTAAAATGGGAACGATAAATGCTGCACTCAATTATGCTTATGCAATTATACGAGGAGTGATTACAAGAAGCCTTTGTGTGAGCGGACTAAATCCTGCACTTGGGATAAATCATAAAAATCAGTTTAATGCCTTTAATTTGGCAGATGATTTGATGGAACCTTATAGAATCTTTGCAGATTCTGTTGTCGTGCAGATGGTTGAAGTTGGGGAATTAGAGGAGAGCTTAAGTTTGCAAAATCGTGTGAAGCTGGTAAGTATTTTGCAGAGTGCGGTTATCGTAGAAAATAAGCTTTATCCACTTACTCGTGCAGGCGTTGTGAGTGCGCAAAGTGTAGTGAAATGCCTTGAGAGAGAAAATCTTAAGCTTAAACTGCCGCTATTTTGCGAGGAAAAGAGTAATGGAAGAGAAATTTATGAGAGTGTTAGTGATGTTTGATATGCCAACTTGCAGTAAAAAAGAGCGTAAAGATTATGCGAGATTTCGTAAGAATCTTATTAAAGATGGCTTTATGATGCTGCAATATAGCGTGTATATGAGAATCTGCAAAGGTGTAGCAAGTGCCAATAATTATTTGGATAAGGTGGGTTTGATTGTGCCTCCCAAAGGGCATATTAGGGCATTAATCCTTACTGAAAAGCAATTTGATAATATGCGATTATTGCTAGGCAGTAGAAGCGAGAATGAAAAAGCAAATGCACCAAGACAGCTTACGCTTTTTTAGGTTAAAGGATAGAGATCTAAATACTTAGATTCTTAAAAAGATTTGTTAAAAGGTAATGTATCAATAAGATAACTCGGTTTTAAAGGGATTGTAACCCTGCGGAGACCGAAAACTCCTTATTTTAGCCGCTTATTAAATTCTATGTTAGGATTATATCTTAGATTTTCTTAAAAATCACTCATCTAAGATATTTAAAGTCTTTCAAATACCGAAAAATACGATAATTGAGAAAGTGTATTTTACCATAAAAGAATTTAATAAGCGGCTAAAACCATTTAGGACAACGGCATTTCCCGCTAAATATTTTACCATAAAAGAATTTAATAAGCGGCTAAAACCTTGTGGTGAGTATGGTTCCAGAACTTTTCATTTTACCATAAAAGAATTTAATAAGCGGCTAAAACTTAAATTTCGTTCAATTGCGGAAGCACATAATTTTACCATAAAAGAATTTAATAAGCGGCTAAAACAATCTTTAGTTCCCTCTCATCTTAGTTCTTATTTTACCATAAAAGAATTTAATAAGCGGCTAAAACCGGCTGGTTATATTGCCGCAAATAAACCTTATTTTACCATAAAAGAATTTAATAAGCGGCTAAAACGCTAGTAAAGTGAGGTGTTAAATGTTAAAGATTTTACCATAAAAGAATTTAATAAGCGGCTAAAACCAATAGTCGAATGCCTTTTATGATCATAAGATTTTACCATAAAAGAATTTAATAAGCGGCTAAAACGCAGTGTGAATGTTAGTGGTCAATCTCATTATTTTACCATAAAAGAATTTAATAAGCGGCTAAAACTAAGATCAGCATAATCCCAACAACTATAAAATTTTACCATAAAAGAATTTAATAAGCGGCTAAAACTCAGGCAATGCTGATTACAATCAGTCTGAGATTTTACCATAAAAGAATTTAATAAGCGGCTAAAACGAAAAGTTAGGAATGTTAGATGTACAATCAATTTTACCATAAAAGAATTTAATAAGCGGCTAAAACCTCATAAATCTTTGTAAGATTCTTATCCTTATTTTACCATAAAAGAATTTAATAAGCGGCTAAAACTAGGAGATTGGCGTTTACCCGTTTTGCAAAGATTTTACCATAAAAGAATTTAATAAGCGGCTAAAACTAATACTTTGATATGTTGAGCATTAACAAGGTTTGCCATATCATTATTATGATTTCATACATTTGATACCAAAATAAAGGACAAAAAGTGTTAAAACAAAATATTAAAGATGAGATTATGGAGTACGGAATCTACACCATACAAAATGAAAGTGAGATACCACAGAATCTAAAAGAAAGTAAATATACTTTTTATGTCAAGATAAATGGTAAGGATATAAAAGATTATTGTATTGATTATATGGATATTATGCAAAATGCTTTTTTATTTCACACAAAAGATTGTATAAATAATCCTATGGCTTTTTACGATTGGATGTCAGATTTTATCTTGGCTTTATTACAATAAAGAAAAAATACAGGTTATAATAATATTATTTTGGTCTTTGAGTATTGGAATGAAGTAGGCAAAGGTTTCTTCAACTCGGGAGAAAAACTGAGAGAGAATATTGGAGAGTTTCATAGAAACAAAAAATGAGAATCCAAAAAATAATGAAGGAATTTTAAAGTTATTAGATTTTGATATTTTCAACATCTATTTAATCTCATAAATATTAGATTATGAAAGTGAAAGGAGATACCCGCATAATAGAAAATAAGAAAATTACTTATTAGGGAGGTTATCGGGAAGTAGAAAAATGCTTTGAATTTTATTTATATGATTTTTATCTCTTTACTGCTTTTGCCCTTTGCACTCCATAGACTTGGACTTCCTGAATCCTTAAGCCTTGCGGTGTGGGTTGTAGGAGCAGTTTTAATGTTTATCTTTAGTGTGCATATCGTGCAATTTTGGATTTGCAA
>NZ_JRMS02000011.1:0-82680 GCF_000762925.2 Helicobacter sp. MIT 03-1614 | reverse complement strand
TTTGATTTGATAAGCTCCCAAAACTTATCTCTTATGTCGTCCCCACTTTCTCTAAAGATAGCTTTGAGTTCCTCTAGTGTTTTCATTGTGTCTCCTTTTAAAGTCAATTTCACCAAACCTTGAATTAATACAATACTTGGTTATTTTTTTTTTTTTTGTAATACTATACTATTTTAATTTATATCAAAATTAAAATAGTATTAAATATATTAAATATAGTATTAAATTGTGTAAGCGAATCTATTTAAATCAATGTGTCTCATATTTTAAATTTTGGTTGTGTAAAAAAGAGCAATATTTTCTATTTTTCCTTATATTAAGGAAATAAAAATATTAAAAAATATCCAAAAATAGGCAAAATACTTGACTTTTTTTCTCAAAATTGATTATAATCGCGCACTCAAAACATCAAAATTTTTGGTGGGTTCTTTAAAGCAAGGAAACATTATGGAAAGAATACGACTTAGGCTTAAGGCTTATGATCATAGGGTTCTTGATAGGTCGGTTGCATCTATTGTAGAAGCAGTAAAAAGGACAGGTTCAGAGATAAGGGGTCCAGTGCCACTTCCTACCAAAAAGAAGCGATACACTGTGCTTCGTTCGCCACATATCAATAAAGATTCTCGTGAGCAGTTTGAAATCAGAGTTCATCATCGCATTATTGACATTATGTCGGCTACTCCTGATACCGTAGATAGCCTTATGAAGCTTGATTTGGCTCCAGAAGTAGATGTAGAAGTTATGTCTATGAGTAAGTAGCTAAGAAAAATGAGCAAAGAAAATTATGTAGAGTTTAGGATTAAGGATTTGGTCAATGGAATTTATAGTTGAAAAAATCGGTATGAGCCGCACGATAGGCACAAAGAGTGAAGCTGTAACTTTGCTTCGTGTGCTTGGTGCAAAAGTGTGCGAAATATACGATAATGGTAAGGCATTGGTGGCTTATTCTCAAGGAAAATCTGTGAATAAAGCTATCGCAGGGCAACAGAAAAAATACAGCTTAAGCAAAGAGTTTAATCGCTTTGCAACACTTAAAGTGAGTAATAAAGAAGTTGGTGAGCTTGATGTTGCAAGTTTGAGTGAAGCTAAACGCGTTCAGGTAAGCTTTAAGACTAAGGGGCGAGGTTTTAGCGGAGCAATGAAACGATGGAATTTTCAAGGTGGTCCGGGTGCGCACGGAAGTAGATTCCATAGACGTTTGGGTTCAATAGGGAATCGTGAGTGGCCTGGGCGCGTTCAGCCGGGTAAAAAAATGGCTGGACATTATGGAAATGAGCTTGTAAGCGCAAAAAATGATATTATGTCTTTTGATAAGCAAAGTGCTATTTTGGTGCTTAAGGGTTCAGTAGCTGGATTTAATGGTGCATTTGGCAGAATCCAAATTATAAAATAAGGCAGGGCAGTATGAGTAAAGCAATTTTATTGGACAAAAAGCTTCAACAAAGCAATGAATTAGCATTGCCAGAGAGATATGCACAAATCAAAGAGCATAATTTGTATTTGTATGTAAAATCTTATCTCTCATCACTTCGTGCAAATTCTGCCTCTGCAAAAAAGAGAGGCGAAGTAAGTGGTGGAGGTAAAAAGCCGTGGAAACAAAAAGGAGGAGGTCGCGCACGCGCTGGAAGTATCACTTCTCCTGTATTTGTAGGTGGTGGTGTCTCTCACGGACCTAGCAATGATAAAAATTATACACTTAAAATCAATAAAAAACAAAAACGTTTGGCTCTTGAATGCGCACTTTTTCAAAAAGCACAAGAGGGCAAACTTTTTGTAGTAGATTCTCTAGCAATGCCTAGTGGTAAAACAAAAGATGCGTATGCAATGTTTAAGGCGTTAAAACAACGTAGCACATTATTTGTTGCACAGATGAGTGATGAACCAACATTTTTGGCATTTAGAAATTTGCAACAATGTTATTTGGCTGATGCAAATGAGCTTAATGCCTATTTGGTAGCAGCATTTCGTTCTGTTGTGATTGAAAAGGCTGTTTTTGATGAAATTATTGCAGAAAAGAAGGGGGAATAAATGGCAGATATTACAGACATTAAGTCAATTCTCTATACAGAAAAATCTCTCTCACTCCAAGAAAGTGGCGTGTTGGTTGTGCAAACAGCAACAAATGTAAGTAAAAATCAATTAAAGGAGATTTTTAAAGAATATTTTGGGATTACACCTCTAAGAATCAATTCTCTTCGTCAAGAGGGCAAGGTAAAAAGATTTAGAGGTAAAATCGGGCAGAGAGCATCGTTTAAAAAGTTTTATGTAAAGATTCCAGAGGGCGCAAAACTTGATGCGCTATCAGTATAAGGAGTGATTATGGCAGTTAAAACATATAAGCCCTATACCCCAAGTCGTAGATTTATGAGCAATCTAAGTTCTAGCGACATTACGGGTAAGGCGAGTGTAAAAAGTTTGCTTATTAAATTACCAGTAAGTGCAGGAAGAAATAATAATGGACGCATTACAAGTCGTCATAAAGAAGGCGGAGCTAAGAAGTTTTATAGAATCATTGATTTTAAACGTAATAAATTTAATATTCAAGGAAAAGTAGCAGCGATTGAGTATGACCCATATCGCAACTGCCGCATAGCACTTATTCATTATGTTGATGGAGAAAAGCGTTATATTATTCAACCTAGTGGTCTCAAAGTGGGTGATGTAGTATTTTCTGCCTCATCTGGGCTTGATATTAAAACAGGCTTTGCAATGAAATTAAAAAGTATGCCTATTGGAACGATTGTGCATAATATTGAAATGCACCCGGGTGCAGGTGGAGCACTCGCAAGGAGTGCAGGAACAAGTGCGCAAATTATGGGGCGTGAGGGTAAATATATTATCCTTAGAATGCCAAGTGGAGAAATGAGATATATTTTAGAAGAATGTATGGCGACCATAGGCGTAGTGGGAAATGAGGATTTTGCAAATATCTCTATTGGTAAAGCAGGGCGTAATCGTCATCGTGGTATTCGCCCGCAAACGCGTGGTAGCGCAATGAATCCAGTAGATCACCCTCACGGCGGTGGTGAAGGTAAAACAGGTTCTAGCGGACATCCTGTATCTCCGTGGGGAACTCCAGCAAAAGGATTTAAAACTCGTAAGAAAAAAGCGAGTGATAAATTAATTATCTCAAGAAAGAAAAAGTAAGGTAGGAAGTATGGCAAGGTCAATTAAAAAAGGTCCATTTGTTGATGATTATCTCGTCAAAAAGGTTGAGAAAGCAAAAGCAAGTAAAGATAATAAGCCTATTAAAACTTGGTCAAGACGTAGCACGATTTTACCAGATATGATAGGACTTACTTTTAATGTCCATAATGGCAGAGCATTTGTGCCTGTTTATATTACTGAAAACCACGTTGGATATAAGCTTGGTGAGTTTGCTCCAACACGCACTTTTAAGGGGCACAAAGGTAGTGTCCAAAAGAAAATTGGTAAGTAAGGGGAGAGAATGAGTAGAGCATTATTAAAATATATCCGATTGTCTCCAACAAAAGCGCGTTTAGTGGCTCGCCAAGTGCAGGGTATGAATGCAGAGATTGCTATTGCGAGTTTGGAATTTACTCCCAATAAAGCTGCACGAGTGATTTCAAAGGTTATTGCATCTGCTGTTGCAAATGGTGGATATGATGCCCAAGATGTTATCATTCTTTCTTGTCGTGTTGATGCGGGTCCTGTATTGCGGCGGTTTATGCCACGAGCTAAAGGACGAGCAACACCTATTCGTAAGCCAATGGCACATATTTTAGTAGAAGTTGGAACGCAAAAATCTGTTCAACAATCTGTTCAATCAACAAAAGCTAAGGCAAAAGGAGCAAAAAATATTAAGAGTGAAGATTCTAAAAATTCTTTAAAAACTACAGAATCTAAAGCAGATTCAAAAGTAGATGCCGCCCAAAAGGCATCAACAACGCAAGAAAAAGCTGAATCTAAAACTAAAGTAGCTAAAGCAAAAGTGGCAACAACAAAATCGACAGCAACAAGAAAAACAACAAAGAAAAAAACTGAAGGCGAGGAAAAATAACAATGGGTCAAAAAGTTAATCCAATAGGTTTAAGGTTAGGTATTAATCGTAATTGGTCTTCTCGGTGGTTTTCTGTGTCGCAAACAACACCTTCAAATATATTAGAAGACCATAAGATTCGTAAGTTTTTGAAACGTGAAATGTATTATGCGGGTGTAAGCGAATTTATTATTGAACGTGCAGCAAATAAGATTCGTGTAACCGTTGTAGCTTCGCGTCCGGGATTGATTATTGGCAAAAAAGGTGTGGATATTGATAAGCATAAAGAAGCGTTGAAAAAGATTCTTCATAAGGAAGTGTTTATTAATATTAAAGAGGCAAAACGTCCACAAGCAAATGCGCAACTTGCGGCAGAAAATATTGCAACACAGCTTGAAAAGCGTGTAGCTTTTAGACGCGCTATGAAAAAGGTTATGCAGGCTGCAATGAAAGCGGGAGCGAAAGGTATTAAAGTAAAGGTATCAGGACGTTTAGCAGGAGCAGAAATGGCAAGAACAGAATGGTATATGGAAGGTCGCGTGCCCTTACATACTTTGCGTGCAAAAATTGATTATGGTTTTGCAGAGGCGATGACAACTTATGGAATCATTGGCGTAAAAGTATGGATTTTTAAAGGCGAGGTGCTTCATAAAGGCATTTTGCCAGAGAAAAAAGAAGAGAGCAAGAGCGGCGATAAAGAAGTGCGTTCTAAATCACGAAGAGGGAGGCAATAAATTATGTTAATGCCAAAAAGAACAAAATATAGAAAGCAGATGAAAGGGCGCAATCGCGGTAAATCTTTCCGTGGCGCAAATCTGGCTTTTGGTGATATTGGAATTAAAGCAATAGAGCACGGGCGCATTGATTCTCGTCAGATAGAATCTGCTCGTATTGCAATGACTCGGCATATCAAAAGAGCAGGTAAAGTTTGGATTCGTGTATTCCCTGATAAACCATTAACTGCAAAGCCTCTTGAAACAAGAATGGGTAAGGGTAAAGGTGGTGTAGAAAAGTGGGTAATGAATATTAAGCCCGGTCGTTTGATTTATGAGATGGCAGGGATTGATGAAGCTTTGGCGAGAGAGGCTTTAGCTTTAGCTCAAAGTAAGCTTCCTTTTAAAACTAAAATCATAACCAGCGAGAGTGAAAATGAAATTTATTGATTTGAAAGACAAGGACATTGCAGAATTGCAAAAAATGTTGAAGGAAAAAAAATCGTTGCTTTTTGAAAAAAGATTGCAGCTAAAGACAATGCAGCTTACTAATCCAAGCGAAATTAAGGTTATTCGCAAGGATATTGCAAGAATCAATACAGCCTTAAGTGCAAAGAAGGATTAGAATATGAGTGAAAAACAAGCGCATAAAAGAGTAATTCAAGGTAAAGTCATCAGTAAAGCAGGAAATAAAAGTATAGTAATTTTGGTAGAGCGGAAAGTTGTTCATAGCAAATATCGTAAGATTGTAAAACGTTTTAAAAAATATACTATACACGATGAGAATCAGAGTGCAAAAATTGGCGATGTAGTAAGTGCCATTGAATGCAAGCCTATTTCTAAAACGAAAGCTTTTAGGTTTAAAGAAATTATTACTGCAGGAGTAGAGCTATGATACAAAGTTTTACAAGATTAAGCGTTGCAGATAATAGCGGTGCAAAAGAGATTATGTGCATTAAGATTCTAGGCGGAAGTCATAGAAGATATGCACGTGTAGGTGATGTCATTGTGGCATCTGTGAAAAAAGCTATTCCAAATGGCAAGGTAAAAAAGGGGCAGGTTGTTAAGGCGGTAGTTGTGCGAACAAAAAAAGAGATTCATAGAGAAAATGGCTCTTTAGTGCGCTTTGATGATAATGCGGCGGTGATTCTTGATGCGAAGAAAGAACCCATTGGCACGAGAATCTTTGGACCAGTAAGTAGAGAAGTGCGATACGCGAATTTTATGAAAATAGTATCGTTAGCTCCGGAGGTGTTATAGTGGCAAAGTTTAAGATTAAAAAAGGCGATATGGTGCAAGTTATCGCAGGAGATGATAAGGGCAAGAAAGCAAAAGTGTTGCAAGTATTGCCAAAGCAAGCACAAGTTATTGTAGAGGGTTGTAAAGTTGTTAAAAAAGCAATCAAGGTAAGTGAAAAGAATCCCAAAGGTGGCTTTGTATCTAAGGAAATGCCAATGAGTATTTCAAATGTGAAAAAAGCGGAAGGAGATAACTAATGTTTGCTTTAAGAGAAAAATATAAAAACGAAATTATCTCTCAGCTTAAAAGTGAGCTTAATATGAGCAATCCTATGTTGTTGCCAAAGCTTGAAAAAATTGTTATTAGCGTAGGTGCAGGCGATTATGCAAAAGATTCAAAAATTATGCAAAATATCGCTGATACCATTTCGCTTATTGCGGGGCAAAAGGCTGTTATTACTTTGGCAAAGAAATCGGTAGCAGGTTTTAAGATGCGTGAAGGTATGCCTATGGGAGTGAAAGTAACTCTTCGTGGCAAGATGATGTATAATTTCCTTGAAAAACTTATTGTTATTGCTTTGCCACGTGTAAAGGACTTTAGAGGTTTAAAACGTAATGGATTTGATGGGCGTGGGAATTATAGCTTTGGCTTAAATGAACAGCTTATGTTTCCTGAAGTGGTATATGATGATATTATGGTAACTCATGGTATGAATATTACGATTGTAACTTCTACTCATAGTGATAAAGAGGCGTTTAAGTTGCTTGAGCTTCTTGGTATGCCTTTTGCGAAAGGACGATAAAATGGCAAAAAAATCAATTATTGCAAAGTCAAAGAGAAAGGCAAAATTTAGTGCAAGAGCATATACAAGATGTCAGGTATGTGGGCGACCACATTCTGTTTATCGCGACTTTGGGTTGTGTAGGGTATGTTTGAGAAAAATGGGCAATGAAGGTTTAATACCCGGTCTTCGTAAGGCAAGTTGGTAAGGAGAAAGTATGGTAAATGATATTATTGCAGATTCTTTAACGAGAATTCGTAATGCCTCTATGAGGCGATTAGAAGTTACAACGTTGTATTATGCGAAAATCGTTGTTTCAATTGTAGAAGTGTTTAAGACAAAGGGCTTTATCAAAGATTATAAGGTAAATGATAAAGATGGAAAGCGCTCTATTATGGTGCAACTTGCTTATGATGAGCAAGGCAAAAGTGCTATCAATGAAATTAAACGCATTAGTAAGCCCGGACGCCGTGTTTATAAGGCTAGAAGCGAATTAAAGCGTTTTAAAAATGGCTATGGCACAATAGTAGTGAGCACAAGTAAAGGCGTGGTTGCCAATGACGAAGCTTATAAGGCAAATGTCGGTGGCGAAGCGCTTTGCAGTATATGGTAGGAGAGAGATATGTCAAGAGTTGGAAAAAAACCTATTAACATTCCAAAGGGTGTTGAAGTATCTGTGCAAGGAAGTAAAATCCTCTTTAAGGGTGCTAAAGAGCAAAAAGAGCTTGAAACTTATGGGCGTGTCCAAATTCATTTGCAAGATGGAACATTAAGTTTTGCTTGTGTTGATTCTCAAGCTCAATCTCGTGCATATTGGGGGACTTATCGCGCATTGGCAAATAATATTATTGTGGGACTAAGTCAGGGTTTTACAAAGGTGTTAGAAATTAATGGCGTAGGGTATAAAGCTAATATTAGCGGAAAGAATCTTGAGATGGCTCTAGGATTTTCTCACCCTGTGATTTATCCTATTCCTGCGGGCGTTGAAATGAGTGTAGATAAGAATACAATCACCATTAAAGGCGCTGATAAGCAACAAATAGGGCAAATCGCAGCTGAGATTCGAAAATTTAGACCACCAGAACCTTATAAGGGTAAAGGTATTAAATACAGCGATGAAATGATTGTTCGCAAAGCTGGTAAAACTTCTAAAAAATAGGGCAAGGATTATGCGATGACAGATAAAGTATTAAAACGAAAACAGCTTCTTAAAGTAAAAAGAAAGCTTCGAACACGAGGGAAAATTTTTGGTAGAGCTGATAAGCCACGTGTAAGCGTGTTTAAATCCAATAAATATTTTTATGCGCAAGCTATCAATGATGAGTTGGGTGTAACGCTTGCAAGTGTTGATGGCAAAAAGCTTGGTTTAGGAAATAATAAAGAGAACGCAAAGCAAATTGCTAATGAATTTGCAACTTCACTTAAAAAGGCTAAGATTACAGAGGTGGTCTTTGATAGAAATGGATACCTTTATCACGGGGTTGTAGCGGCATTTGCTGATACTTTACGTGAAAATGGCATAAAGTTATAAAGGAAGATTATGGAAATCAATAGAGAAGAATTTAGCGAAGTGGTTGTAAATATCGGTAGAGTTACAAAGGTTGTTAAAGGTGGGCGTAGATTCCGTTTTAATGCACTTGTAGTTGTAGGTAATAAAAATGGACTTGTTGGTTTTGGACTTGGTAAAGCTAAAGAAGTGCCTGATGCGATTAAAAAAGCTATTGATGATGCGTTTAAAAACATTATCAAAGTGAATATTAAAGGCACAACAATTGCCCACGATATTGAGCATAAGTATAATGCAAGTAGAATCTTATTAAAACCAGCAAGTGAAGGAACGGGTGTTATTGCGGGTGGCTCTACGCGTCCTGTTATTGAACTTGCAGGAATTAAAGATATTTTGACAAAATCGCTTGGTTCAAATAACCCTTATAATGTAGTGCGCGCAACAATTGATGCACTTGCGAGAATTAAAGCTTAAGGAGAAACTTATGCTAGAAAAAATTAAACCAGCAAATGGAAGCGTAAGAAAAATTAAACGCATAGGGCGAGGACAAGGGAGTGGTATGGGTAAAACCTCTACCAGAGGTGGTAAAGGACAAACTGCACGTAGTGGTTATAAAGCAAAAAGAGGATTTGAAGGAGGACAGCAACCGCTTCAAAGACGTTTGCCAAAAATTGGTTTTAGCTCACGTGTGCAAAAGCCTATTGTCATTAATGTTGATAAAACACATATTTTTGATTCTCTAAGTGAAATCAATCTGGAAGTGTTACGAACACATTTTAGTATTCCTAAGAATGCAGTGAAAGTAAAGCTTATTGGGAAAAAAGCAAAAGCTTTGATGTCTAAAATTAAAGATGAGTGCATTAAAACAAGTGGAAGCAAAGAATGACAAGGAGCATTGTAAATAAGATTCTTATCACACTCGCTTTTTTACTTGCATATAGAATTTTGGCGTATGTGCCTGTGCCAGGTGTAGATGTGAGTATTATTAAATCATTTATTGATGATAATGCTAATAATGCACTTGGCTTATTTAATATGTTTAGCGGTAATGCCGTGGAACGTTTCAGTATTATTTCTTTGGGAATTATGCCCTATATTACCGCTTCTATTATTATGGAGCTTCTCGCAGCGACTTTCCCCAATCTTGCTAAAATGAAAAAAGAACGTGATGGTATGCAAAAATATATGCAAATCGTGCGTTATGTAACTATTGCTATTACGATTGTCCAAGCTGTGAGCGTAAGTATAGGGCTCAATAGTATGAGTGTCGGAGCAATTAAAATTGATTTAAATCTTTTTATTGCTATATCAGTTTTTTCAATGCTTACAGGGACAATGCTTCTTATGTGGATTGGAGAGCAAATCACACAACGAGGTGTGGGTAATGGGATTAGTCTTATTATTTTTGGTGGGATTGTGTCTTCAATTCCTTCAAATATAGGAAAAACATTTAATCTTGTTAATACAGGACAAATTAATGTTTTTATGTTGCTTATTCTTCTTGCAGTGATTGTTATAACCGTTGGAGTGATTATTTTCATAGAGCTTGCCGAGAGACGCATACCTGTTTCTTATGCGCGTAAGGTTGTTATGCAAAATCAAAATAAGCGCATTATGAATTACATTCCTGTAAAAATGAATTTAAGTGGCGTTATTCCCCCTATTTTTGCCTCTGCGCTACTTGTATTCCCCTCAACAATTTTGCAAGCATC
Organism: Helicobacter sp. MIT 03-1614; assembly: GCF_000762925.2. Taxonomy (NCBI): domain Bacteria; kingdom Pseudomonadati; phylum Campylobacterota; class Epsilonproteobacteria; order Campylobacterales; family Helicobacteraceae; genus Helicobacter; species Helicobacter sp. MIT 03-1614. Next base: position 72,728 of record NZ_JRMS02000011.1, on the reverse strand, counting down.
ATCAAATAGTATGATTCAAGCGGTTGCCGATATTTTAAAGCCTGATGGTTATATTTATAATTTGCTTATGTTTATTTTTGTCATATTTTTTGCCTTTTTTTATGCCTCTATTGTTTTTAATGCGAAGGACATTGCAGATAATTTAAAAAGGCAAGGCGGTTTTATACCCGGTTTGCGTCCGGGAGAGGGCACAGCAAATTTTCTTAATAATGTTGCGAGTAATCTCACTTTTTGGGGTGCATTATATTTGGCTCTTGTTTCAACGCTTCCTTGGGTGCTTGTAAAACTTACAGGAGTTCCTTTTTATTTTGGTGGGACAGCGGTATTAATTGTCGTGCAAGTCGCTATTGATACGATGAGACGCATAGAAGCCCAAATTTATATGAGTAAATATCAGACCCTAAGCGCCGTAGGGCTCTAATATGGCGATAGGTATTAAAAGTAAGAAAGATATAGAATCTTTGCGCATACCTAATAAGATTGTTGCTCAAACGCTTGAACTTCTACGTATTGAAGCAAAAGAGGGCATAAGTCTTCTTGAGCTTGATAGAAAAGCAAAAGATTTTATTATCTCGCAAGGAGGGCGACCTTCATTTTATCAGTTGTATGGTTTTCCGCAATCAATTTGTATTTCTGTGAATCAAGTGATTATTCACGGAATCCCCACAGATTATATACTCAAAAATGGTGATATTGTAGGGATTGATATAGGCGTGGAATATAATGGCTGGTATGGCGATGCTGCAATTACTATTGGGATTGGCGATATTCAAGAGACAGATAGAATCTTGATTGATTGTGCTAAGGATACTTTATATGAGGCTATTTCTAAAGTCAAAATAGGTATGCGCTTTAAGGAATTAAGCCTCATTCTAGAACAAGCGATTAATGGGCGTGGATTCGTTCCATTGCGTGGATTTTGTGGGCACGGAATCGGGCGAAGTCCGCACGAAGAGCCAGAGATTCCAAATTATTTAGAATCTCCTCATACAAATCAAGGACCAAAAATTAAAGAAGGTATGGTGTTTTGTTTAGAGCCGATGATTGCTCAACATAATGGGGAGCCCGTGATTTTAAATGATAATTGGTCGGTAATAGCCAAAGATGGTTTAAATGGTAGCCATTATGAACATACGATTGCAATTGTTGATGGCAAAGCAGAGATTTTAACGGAGGTATAAGAATGGCAAAAGATGATGTGATTGAAGTTGATGGCAAAGTTATTGAAGCTTTGCCAAATGCGACTTTTCGCGTGCAGCTTGAAAATGGGCATATAGTGTTATGCCATATTGCAGGCAAAATGCGTATGCATTATATTAAGATTTTACCCGGCGATATGGTGAAAATTGAATTGACACCTTATAGCTTGGATAAGGGTAGAATCACTTATAGGCATAAATAGTGCTTTTGTAAGTAGTTTTTAAATATTTTTTTTATAGAATCGGCACTTTTAACTCAAAAAAGTTAGAAAATACAAAGGAGTTAGGTATGAAAGTTAGACCTTCAGTCAAAAAAATGTGCGACAAGTGTAAGGTTATCAAGCGTAAGGGTATAGTTCGGGTAATTTGTTCTACCCCAAAACATAAACAAAGACAAGGATAAAAAATGGCTAGAATTGCTGGTGTAGATTTGCCAAAAAAGAAAAGAGTGGAGTATGCTCTCACTTATATTTATGGCATTGGACTTAAGAGTTCTCAAGATATTCTTAAGGCTGTAAATATTTCTTTTGATAAGCGAGTTTCTGATCTCAGCGAAGATGAAGTCTCATCTATTGCAAAAAAGATTCAAGAAAGTTATATGGTAGAGGGTGACCTTCGAAAGAAAGTAACAATGGACATTAAATCCTTAATGGATTTAGGAAGTTACAGAGGTTTGAGGCATAGAAAAGGTTTGCCTGTTCGGGGACAAACTACCAAAAATAATGCTCGCACACGCAAGGGCAAAAAGAAAACAGTTGGTAGTAAGTAAGGAGTAGGTATGGCAAAAAAAAGTGTAACAAAGAAAAAAAATGTTAAAAAGAATATTGCACGGGGTATAGTGTGTATTTCTGCATCATTTAACAATACAAATGTAACAATTACCGATGAAATGGGAAATGTATTGTGTTGGGCTACTGCGGGTGGTTTAGGATTCAAAGGAAGTAAGAAATCTACACCTTATGCCGCACAACAAGCAGTAGAATCTGCAATGGAAAAAGCTAAAGAGCACGGCATTAAGGAAGTAGGTATTAAGGTTCAAGGACCAGGCAGCGGACGCGAAACAGCTGTAAAAAGTGTGGGAGCGGTTGAAGGTATTAAGGTGCTATGGCTTAAAGATATTACACCATTGCCGCACAATGGGTGCAGACCGCCAAAAAGACGAAGAGTGTAAGGGAGTATAAATGGCACGATATAGAGGACCAGTTGAAAAATTAGAGAGACGATTTGGTATATCTCTTGCACTTAAGGGTGAAAGGAGATTGGCAGGTAAATGCGCACTTGATAAGCGACCTTATGGACCCGGGCAACACGGGCAAAAAAGAGGCAAGATTTCCGAATACGGCTTACAGCTTCGCGAAAAACAAAAAGCCAAGATTATGTATGGCGTAAGCGAAAAGCAATTTCGTGCGCTTTTTAAAGAGGCAAATCGTCAAGAGGGTAATACAGGTGAGAATCTTGTGCGTATCATTGAGCAGCGACTTGATAATGTTGTGTATCGTATGGGTTTTGCGACAACACGTCGTTTTGCTCGTCAGCTTGTTACACACGGACATATTCTTGTAAATGGTAAGCGTGTGGATATTCCCTCGTATATGGTAAAACCCGGACAAAAGATTGAAGTAAAAGAAAAGAGTAAAAACAATCCTCAAGTGATTCGGGCGATTGACTTGACTTCTCAAACAGGTATTGTTCCTTGGGTGGATGTGGATAAAGAAAAGAAATTTGGTATATTCACGCGTTTTCCACAAAGGGAAGAGGTTGTAATACCTATTGAAGAAAGACTAATCGTTGAGCTTTACTCTAAATAAGAAATAAAACATAAGGATGGTTGTAGAATGAATATGATTAAAATTGAGCCTTATATCCCTACTGATATAAGCATTGAGGAAATTTCAACCAATAGAATCAGAATTAGTGCTTATCCTTTTGAATCAGGTTATGCTATTACTCTTGCCCACCCTATTCGCCGATTACTTCTCTCAAGTTCTGTGGGGTATGCCCCTACGGCATTGAGGATTCAGGGTGTAACACACGAGTTTGATTCAATTAGAGGTATTGTAGAAGATGTGTCACATTTTATTACTAACCTCAAGAATATTCGCTTTCTTATTAAGGACACGGAGAGTGATAATGTGCAGCTTCACTATGAATTTAAAGGTCCAATGGTTTTGAGTGCAAATGAGCTCGTTAATGATATGGTGGGGATTGTCAATCCCGAAGCGTATTTAGCAACAATTAATGAGAATGCCTCTTTGAGTTTTTCTCTTATCGTGCAAAAGGGTATTGGATATGTGCCAAGTGAAAGCATACGTGGTAAAATTTCAGAGGATTATATCCCGCTTGATGCGTATTTTACGCCTGTAAAAAAAGCAGTGTATGAAATTGAAAATGTGCTCGTTGAAGACAATCCAAATTATGAAAAAATTGTGTTTGATATTGAGACAGATGGGCAAATTGAACCTATAACAGCTTTTAAAGAAGCCATAGCCATAATGCACAAACAAATGAGTATTTTTGGTGTGGATTTGAGCACTGCTTCTAGCGGCACAAGAAATATTTCTGAAGATTCTGGAGAACTTAAAACTTTGATGATTAAAATAGACACACTCAATTTAAGTGCGCGTTGTTTTAATTGTCTTGATAGGTCTGGTTTAAAATATGTTGGTGAGCTTGTGATTATGAGTGAGAATGAGCTTAAAAATATCAAAAATATGGGTAAAAAATCTTATGATGAGATTGCAGATAAGCTTGAGGAGCTAGGATACCCTGTTGGTGGGGAAATTGCCGATGATATCTTGCCATTACTCAATCGTAAGTTAGCCAAACTTAAAAGTAATTAATTGGGAGCAAAACAATGAGACATAGACACGGATATAGGAAATTAGGACGGACTTCAGCTCATCGCAAGGCATTGCTTAAGAATCTTGCTATTGCACTTATTGAATATGGTAAGATTGAAATAGGGGTATTTAAGGCAAAAGAATTACAAAGCTATATTGAAAAGCTTATTACAGCAGCGCGTAGCGGAGATTTAAATGCACACCGCTATGTTTTTGCATATTTACAAAATAAATCTGCTACAAAGAAGCTCGTTACAGAAATAGCTCCTAAATATGCCTCTCGCAATGGTGGATACACAAGAATCCAACGCACACGCTTACGCAGAGGAGATGCTTCACAAATGGCAATTATTGAGCTTGTATAATACAAACTCAACTTTGTATGCCATTTTTGACTTTAGTTTTGAATGTTTGGTTTTTAAGTGAAGTCTTAAGTATTGATATTATTAGATTCAATGTCTAATCCTACTTTACAAAAAAAAAAAAACGATACAATATGCAGATGAAAGATGCTTCATACAGAGAGGGGATATAATGCAAAACACACAAGATAAATTCATACCTACAAAACGCTAAATTAAATAAAGATAATATTTTAATACAAAATTGAAGGCTACTAAAGTGGATTTAGATTCCAGAAGTAAAACATCAAAAAGGAAATAAAGACACTAATTTAAAGCTATGAATTTTTATTTATTGTTATGCGTGATATATCAAATCAAAAAGCAAAAGCCTTGATATTATCTGCATATTCAATTCATAGTTGCAGAATATTTAACCAAAGGAGACACAATGAAAACACTAGAAGATCTCAAGGCGATGAGTCAAGAACAAAAAGAAAAATTAAAATCTAAGTTGTTTAGTGTGGTGAGAAACAATAATTTGGATAGCGTGAGTGAGTTTTTCAAGGTTTATCCTGTGAAAGAAACTTTCTATGAAAAGTGCTTCGAGTATAATAAATCTTTCCTCGATCCCGTGAAACTTTTAGCTTGTGCGGGAAATAGCTCTAGTAAAAATTTTGCAATGCTTGAACTCCTTGAAAAATGCGGACTAAGGGCAGATTATGAATATCGTGGTGATAATGCGCTTCTTGCGTATATTGACCTTGAGGGAAAAAAGAGAGAATCTGTGATTGAATACTTTTTAAACAAGGGCGCGAGGTGGGAAGTCTATGACAGGAATGGCGAGACAAAATTGCATTTTTGGGCGGAGATGAATGAGGCACCTAATCTTGAATTTGCCCTCAAATATGGTGCGAATCCAAATGTGAAAAATATCCCGCCAACTCTAAGCGATGGCTGGGATTTGGGTGGTAAAAATATCGGAGCTACGCCTTTGATGTATGCTGGAAATTCTACATTCGCCCGTGAAGCACCAATGGGAGCTAGCATACAGCTGCTACTCAAGTATGGGGCGGAGGTCAATGCGGTGGGCTATATGGAAAAAAGCCACAAAGTTGAAAGGAATGGCAAAAGGATACGTGAGGGTAGAGGTGAGTATAGTGAGCCTGAATCTGTGCTGGATTATTGTAATGTGGTGCAGAATGAGGAACTTTTAAAAGCAGCAGGTGCGCGGAGCTGGGAACAGCTTATCAAGGAATATAATATCGATACGACTCTTACTGTGCCTGAGCAGGTGAGAATCTACTATGAGCGTTTGGAGGATAAGAGCTATCAAAAAACGCCCATAGAGATTGACGATGAAAAGCCAAAAACGCCAAAAACACTAAGAGATATTCACAAAGATGAGGAATATTTTGATAGGTATATTAGGGCGGAAGAGAAGTTTTTGAAAAAATACAATGAGAGCCATAATATTTACAGCGAAAACTTTTGCATAGCAACGGCAATGTATTCTAGGGGTGATGATATAGAATCTATAAAGCAAGTCTTTGTAAAAAGTCTCAATGAATGGAAAAATAATTTTGATATAAGTGATTACACTACAAATACTGAAAAACTTGCTGTGATGATTCTGTGCGATATGAATACTTCTTGGGTATTAGAGCAGCTTAATGTGAGCGAGAGGGAAAAGGAGGACACATATTATGATGATTGGTTGCTTCATTTTCTAGCGAGTAAGGGAGCGAAAAAGGACTTTTCAAAAATGGCGCAAAGTCTCAAAAAATACGATACACTTAAGCTTTTTATTGAAACCAAAGAGAGCGATTATTTTAAAACCTATCTTAAGCAATGGTATAGCAAAAGCAGAGGTGATGCTTGGTGGGGAGATCATAAATATCCTGACGAGAGATTAGTTTATAGTGGATATTGGAATTATGAAGGAGCAGCTGTTTTAAAAATCTTAGGTGTAGATAAAGAAGAATTTAAAGGCTATAAATATTTCCCGTATGATTTGATATAGGTTTGTTGTATAAATATGTTAGGTTTTGGGCACAAGGAGAGGGAATGCGATATATTATAAGTTTGGTTATATCTGTGGCATTAGTGTGTGCAAGTGATTTTACTCTGCCGCAATTTAAAGAAGCGTTTATAAAAAATGCTTTTTTGCAAACAAGTAAGGCAGATTTGGGTGGTGTGCTTCAATGCGAGATGAGCACAAATGATAAGAAAATAAAGACAAATCATAATGCAAAAGCTGAATCTCAGACTCTTTCTTTGATTGCGGATTCTATCCAAAAATCTCGCAAAATGCCTCTAAGGGACAACGCGGAGAATATCCCTCATATCAAAGAACTTGCGACATTGGCAAAAGATTCTACACTTGCTAAAGTCTATCTTATGCAATTGGCAATAATGGACACTCGCTCACCTTGCATTACTTGCTTACGCGTGGCAGAGGAACAAATAGGCTTTATTTTAACTTTTATGCCTGAAAAAATAAATGATAGAAAGGTGTGGCATATTATAGATTTTACACATTCACAACCAAGCAAAGAGCTTTTAGGGCGGCTTGTGAGTCTAGATTCTTATGCTTTAAGTGGCGAAAAATTGCTGTGTGAGGGATTAAATAAGCAAGATTCTCTCTTGCTTGTGAGTGCTTATGCGCATTTTGCACTCTCTGGGCTAAATACTCGTGCGCTTAATGCTCTTATGCAGTCAGCACTTTGGGGCAATACAGACGCGGCAACTCTCATACTCTTTTTACTTGATAATGGTATTTATCTTCCTACTAATAAAATAGCGGCACAAATGCTTGAAATTGCCATTACAAATGGGGATTATCAAAATGCGCTTAAAAATAATCCTATGATTACAAAAAGCCTTGCAGTTACCGAGAGCAATGCTTTAAGTAATATTTTTGAAAGTATTGCTCATTGGCGTTATGTGGCTAAGGGCATTATTTTACCAGCAACTGATAGTAGATACGCAAGACTTGATGATGAAGATAAAAAAGATATAGCACTCATTTGGTTTAATCTGATAAGTGCGAGTGCGATTGCAAGGCAAGGTATTTATGATATGGGAGATTCTATACAGAAGCAGACTTATAAGGATATTTTAGAATCTAAAATGCAGCTTAAGGACATTAGAGCATATCCATTCGTAAAAACTTATAGAGGACCTTAAAAAAGCAAATATTTGGAATATATTTTGCTTTCATATTTGCACAATATTGTGTAAAGAGAGGTTAAAAATATGGCTATTGCAGATATTTCAAAGGTTTATCCTATTGTCCATAAGGCGCTTGATTATCGTTCAATCCGTCAAGATATGATTGCGTCAAATCTTGCTAATGTTGATACGCCTTTTTATCGTCCTAAAGATGTCAATTTTGAACAATATTTATCACGAGAAAATAAAAAAATATTTGGCACTGCGCCTAGAAGCTATAAGCTTGAGCTTGCGAAAACTTCAAGCAAACACCTTGATACAAGACGCATAGATAAGGACACTGCTACAATGTTTTGGCGTGATGGACATTTGGCAAAAAATGACGGCAATAGCGTAGATTTAGACGTAGAAACAAGCGAAATGGGCAAAAATAGCACAATGTATCAAGCTCTCACAAGTGCTTTGAAGAGGCATAAGGGTATTTTTGCTTATGCTATGGATTCAGGTAGAAATATCTAAAATAATTAAGGAGCAAATATGTTTCTCTCAAGTTTTGATATTAGCGGTTATGGGCTTTCAGCGCAAAGAGTGCGTATTAATACGATTTCATCAAATATTGCCAATGCAAACACTACACGCACCGATGAGGGTGGTCCATATCGCAGAAGAGAAGTGATATTTCGTGCATTTGATTTTAATAAAGTATTAAATGAAAAATTGGGCAAAAATAACCAGCAATTACGATATGAAGACCCATTAAATGAAGGCGATTTGGGAAAAGAACCAAAACCTGCTATAATGAGCGTTTATATTCCAAAAATCGTGCGTGATGACAGGGAGCCGCTTATGAAATATGACCCAAGCCACCCAGATGCGAATTCTGAAGGTTATGTCGCTTATCCTAATGTTAATCCCGTTGTTGAAATGGCCGATTTAATAGAAGCAACTCGTGCATATCAAGCAAATGTTGCGGCATTTCAAAGTGCAAAGAATATGGCGAGCAATGCAATTACAATGTTTCAAGCATAGGAGAAATAGATGGCTAATAAATTTGGTGTGATTACAAACGATATTCAACCTATTGGCACGAGCAATAAGAATGTAGAAAATATAAAAAATCGGCAAGATGGACTTGATTTTATTAAAACTCTTAAAGATTCTATTCAAGATGTCAATACAGAGCAACAAACTTCAGAAAAAGCTCTTGCAGATATAGCAAGTGGGCAAGTGAAAGATTTGCATCAAGCAGCAATTGCGATTAATCGTGCAGAAAATAGTATGAAAGTAATGCTTGAAGTGAGAAACAAAGCAATTAATGCTTATAAAGAGATTTTAAGAACTCAAATTTAAGGGCATTTGTGGCGTATTATGCGAAAAAAACAGGTGTGATTATATCTGTTTTTTTCTTGATTTTATTATGTTTTATTATTTTTCTTAGCATTGTGTATGTCAAAATAGTAACTCCACGCAAACTTCCTGCAGTAACGGCAACTAAGAGTGATACTTCGGTAAGAGGCAGTCTTTATACAAGTGATGGTTTTGAAGTCGCCTATAGTGATAAACTTTATAAAGCAAGTGTGAATACTCAAAGTATTGACCCAGATAAAAAAGAGCTATTTATCACACTTTTTTCCATATATAGCGGTATTCCTAAAGATGAGATTAGCAAAAAATTAGCCCAAAAGGGTTATGTGGTGCTTTCTTATACTCTCAATTCCGCTGTGGCGACAAATTTAAAGAATCTCAATCTTATCCTTATCCGTTATGACGTATTTCGTGAGTATGAAGATAAAAGAGGACGCGTGATACAAAAAATGGGACTTAGCATTGAAGTGAGCGGCAATAATAGAAATTATGTATATAAAAATATCCTTGAGCCGCTCATAGGCTATACGCGTAAATTTGAGAGCCAAAATATCACACGTGTTGATGGTGTCAAGGGAGTAGAAAAATATTATAATGATATACTTTCTCCTAAGCAAGATGGCAATATCACGGGCAAACGCGATGTGGGCTTTAACGTCATTGCCAATAAATCAGCGCATATTCAAAGTAGGCAAGATGGTTTTGATGTTACGCTAAGCATTCCTTTAAGTTTGCAGCGTAAAATAGAGTTTGAACTTGATGAGGCAAAAAAACGTTATAAGGTGCGTGAGATTATTGCTGGAGTAATGGATTCTAAAACAGGTAAGATTCTTGCTCTTGCGACTTCAAATCGCTTTGACCCAAAGAATATTCAACAAAAAGATTATCCACATCTTAATCTCAATGCCATTGAATATTCTTATGAACCAGGCAGCACGATTAAACCTATCATCTATGCCATTTTGTTGCAAAAGGGTATGGTAAGCCCAAATGATATGATTGAGCTTGATAATGGTTACTACAAGTTAAAAAGTTATACTATACGCGATACTCATCCTCTCAAAAGCGCAAGTGCTGAAGATGTTATAGTGCGTTCTAGCAATATAGGTATGGTAAAAATCTCTAAAGATTTAAAGCCCAATGAATATCATATCGCACTCCACGCTTTTGGATTCGGGGAATTAAGCGGGATTGACTTGCCTTATGAAAAAACGGGTTTAGTGCCAAGCCCTAAAACTTTTAACAATGAAGTGTATCGTGCGAGTGTGAGCTATGGATATGGAATGAGAGCGACTTTTATACAGCTTTTGCGCTCTTATGCAATTTTTAGCAATGGTGGATACTTGATAACACCTCGTGTAAGCGAATATGTAACTTCTCCGAGTGGAGAAAAGTATATCCCTAAGCGACTTGAACCAATCGCTATTATTTCTCCACAAACAACGCAGCAAGTCTATCATACGCTTATTCAAGTTGTGCAAAAGGTTATTAAAATAGCCCAAGTAGAAGGTATTGTTACTGGGGGTAAAACAGGCACGGCTAAAATCGCTCTTAATGGGAAATATGATAGTAAGTATAATGGCTCATTTTTTGGCTTTGCACAAGATGAAAGTAATGCTTATACCATTGGTGTTGTGGCTTTTGAATCTGATATAAAAGATGATTATTATGGCGCACGCACAGCCGCTCCAATTTTTAAACGCATTGTAGAAATTATGCTTGAAGATGGTTATCTCAAACGTATAGAATCTGTTCCTGCGCAGCCTAATGAAGCTCAAGCCCAAGCAATGTAAGTAAAATATTGATAATGACAAAAGATTCTAAAAAGATTACTCATAAAGACTATAATCGCATATTTTTAAAAATATAAGGAGCACAAATGAACATTGTAAAAGGATTAATCGCATTATTTTTTATATGGAGTGTAGGGTATGGTGCGGCTGATAAGGCAGAGCTACAAAAAACACTCCAAGCAAATAAGATTCAAGGAAATATCGTCTCTAGTAGTGATTTAGGGAGTGGTTTGAGTATGGTTATAGTGGAGGTTAATAATCAACAAGCGCCATTTCTTGCTACTGATGATGGTAAAATGATATTTCAAGCTGAAGTGTTGATTGCTCAAGATAAAAGCACAGAATCTCGTGTGCAAGAGTTTTATAAAAATTTATATGAAAAAGAAAAGCTAAGAATTAGCGCAAAACTTAAGGAGGTTTTTAAAGCCCAAAAAGCCAATGTTTTTACCTTTAAAGCAAAAAAGCCAAGCAACAAAACTATTTATATCGTATCCGATTTTAACTGCCCTTATTGCCAAAGAGAATTTGCAAATCTTGATAAACGTTTAGAAAGTGCAAATGTAGAACTTTTGGTCGTAGGCTTTTTGGGTGAAGATTCTATACTTAAAGCTGCAAATGCGCTAAAAAATAAAAGCGGTAATCAAGCCAAAGATATCGCTATGCTTCAAAAGCTTTATACGCCTAAATCTAAAGGACAATCTATGGATATAAAAGCAGCTATGGCACTTACACAAGCGGTGGCAGATACGGGTGTGCGCTCCGTGCCTTATATCATTGAGCCTTAAGCGTGTTCTTTGTTAATATAGCGTGAATAGATATAAGAGAGTAAGAGAAAAACAATGCCCATAAAGATAAAAAGCACAATCTTAGCAATTCCACCAAAAGAGCTTGTATCAAGTAAAAAGACTTTTGAGGTAGCAAGGATAAATAAGAGAAGGGAGTAGATTCTAAAAATCTTTATATGCTTTTTGATGTAGAAGTATAAAAGTATTACTCCACTTAGCACTAAAGTTACCGAATAAGCGTAGTTTTGCAAAGGAAACATAAGCCAAAAATCCCAATTAATTGTGCTATCGGGTATGTGTATCAAATCTCCTAAAAAATGATATACATAGAATCCGTAAGCTACTCCAAAAAATAGCACTATAAGACCGAGTGCGAAAATAAGGCTATAATTTACATAAAGGATAGCAGAAATGATGTGCTTATAATCTTTTTTAAACATATAATCTTGTGTTTGAAAATATGTAAATATGCTTTGGAAGTGCCACGCGATAAGAAGGCAACCTATTAATCCAACAAGTAAAAGAGCCATATCATAAAGATTCCAATGAGGGATAAGCATTATAAGTGGATTATACGCAAATATACCAAGAATAACCACATCATAATAAAACTTCACACATAAAAAGCCTACTATAAAAATATAAGCCTGTTGTGCCTTTATGCTTAATGTGTTAATTGCAGATAAATATTTTCCCATAATAAGTGCCAAAAACCCAATACACAATGTGCTTAGAGGATATGAGATAAGATGATGTCCAAAAAGGTGAATAGAGCATAGATCCTGCACAATTAAAATTGCACTTATGCAGCAAATGCTCAATAAGATGATATTGACATAGGTGTGAAATGCGTAAGATTTATTTTTTAAAATAAAAAGCAAAATCGCACAAGAGCCAAGAGAGAGTAAAAGAGTGCTAAAATGATAGTGCATAGTTTTTCCAAATAAGGCGGATAATGTAATAAATATATTTGGATTTGGAGAGTAAATACTTACCGAATCAATATAAAACAATCCCTCTTTTGAGAATACATTTGCCAATATCCCAAGAGCGATAAAAATATATTCAAAATATGCAATGTTGCGTTTGAGAATCTGCCCACCTAAATACGCAAGTATCAGCCCACTACTTACCCATATCACAAAAGGCATATTGCTTAGATTCAATGCTCCTATCGCACATAAAATACTATAAGATAACAAAAGATAATCAAGGCTTTTTGCCTTTGCCCATTCCGCGCTGATATGTTTGTAAATATAGCTATATGCAAAAATACCCATTGCAAACCATACACAATACACTATTTCTAATGCGTCTCTATCATAGCCTTGCATCATTATGCTAAAGCCACACACAACCATAAATTGCAGCCACAGATAAAGAATCTTATGCTTAAATATGAAGAGATACACAGAGATAAAGCTCATAAATATGATACAAAAGGGCAAAAATGGCGCATTGTCTAATTTTAATAAAAGAGCTACGACTGAGAGAAAAGTCGCTATCAAAGGAGTATGGAGCACAAATGAACTCAGATTTTTTAGCATACAAGGGATAAGCAATGTCAATACACAAAGCACAGCTAAAAAAGCGTATTCTACAAAAGAAAAAGTTATAGCCATATCATCTCGCCCAAAAAGACAGACCACAAAGCATACAGGAGAGAGAATACTAAAGGCAATAAAGTTATTATACACAGGAGATTCTCTAAGGGTGTGAAATTTTGCAAGTAAGAGTATATTGCCTAAAAACATACCGACACAGAGCAAAAATGCTATGAACAAATCACTCTTGCTCATAGTGTAAAATATTATAAAGTGTAAGCTAAAGAGAGCCATAAGGATATTTGCAAGTACTATTAAGTATATAAGTTGAGGTTTAGATTGAGCATATCGTAGCACACAATACATACTTATGATATAAAATATTCCTAAATAGCCAAAGAGAAAAGGTGCGTTATAATATCCACTTGAGAGCAAAATAGGTGTTGTAAAGCCTCCAAGTAATCCAAAAATACCAATAATCACACCAAAACGCACACTTAAGCCTAATCCTATAAGTGCAATGAGACTTAAAGTTATGAGCGTAAAAAAATCACCAAAAAAGCCATAAATCTTAAAGCCTCCATAAAAACTAAAAAATAGCACTACGAGTGAAGAACCAACAAGTGTTTGAGCAATTATTTGCAATGTTAAATGAGGCAAAGAAAAATATGAAGTAGAGGTATTGAGAGGTTGAGGTTGTATTTTAGCAATGCGCCTTAAATGGTGGAGTGCAAGGTTATAGATTCTATAAAAAATGCTATGATGTTGGAGATAGTGTAAAGATATGCCACTTACAAAAAGGATAATGCCAAATCCTATACAAAGGCTTATGCGCACAGCAGGTGTGAGCAAATTATGTTCGAGGCTATAACGAATAAGAAAAAAAGCTGCAAAAATAAAGAAAATTCCCGCTAAAAATACCATTACCCTTTGTGTAAAGAGCCATTCAAAATCAAAAAAGTCTTTTTTCTTAAGGGATTGTGATTGGAGTATTTGTGTGGGTTTTAAAGTATCTTTTGGTATTTTTGTAGTAGATTGAGAATGCGTATAAGCAGCAGTTTGTGCTTCTTGTAATATGTGTGTTTGTGGAGTATGATGAGATAAGCTTTGTGAAATGATATTTTTATCTGTAGATTGTTTTAATGAAGTTTCGCCTTGTTGAGCTTGTTTTAAAGCAGCTTTAAGGGTGGTAATTTGTGCATTGAGTGTGATTAAATGCTCTGTAGTTTTTTTGTAGAAAAATATGCTATAAGTCCGGCAATACTCCCACATACTAAGAGAATAAGAAATAAGATTGTCAAAAGAATAAGAAGTGTCATTTTTTACTCATTTATATCCCAACCCATTAGCATTTGTGCGTGTGCTTGAAGTTTGTGCATATAATCTTGTGGGCTAAGTTGAGATTGTGTGCTAAGCTCGCTAATAAATCGCACAAAATAACTTCCTGCCACAATAATATCTACTTTATCTTTTAGTGCTGCTACTTGTTCGTAGGAATTTATCCCAAAGCCAAGTGCAATAGGTTTTTTGCAGTGCTTTTGAATAAGCCTTATCCACTCAAAAAGTGCTTTATCAATATGTGTTTTTTCCCCAGTAATCCCAGCACGTGCCACGACATATACGATTTCATCGCTGATTTTTGCAATTTTTTTAATCCGTGATATGCTTACTTTTGGAGCAATAAGAGAGATAATGCGGATATGATGTTTTTTGGCTAAAATGCGGAGAGATTCATCAGATTCTATAGGTAAATCAGGTGCGATTATACCCCATACACCGCATTTTTTAGCTTCTTTGATGAATGCTTCAATGCCATAATGAAAAATAAGATTAGCATAAGTCATAATAATAAGTCGTGTGGGCTGCTTGTTGTCTTGGTTTATATGTTGGGAGAGCGTGTGGAGTAGCTTAAAACCTTGAGCAACTTTGAATCCTTGCGCTATGCTTTTATTGCACGCCTCTTCAATAACGCTTCCATCGGCGTTTGGGTCAGAAAATGGAAACTGCACTTCAAGATAACTCGCTCCGGCTTGGCAAATACCAAGTGCCGCATATAAGCTTGATTCAAAGCTTGGATAACCTGCAATGATATGTCCCATAAGCTGTGGCTTTGGTTGTGCGCTCAAAGAATCCTCCAAGATGACTATAAAAGTTAAAGAAAGTGTCAATTATACTATAATTTGTTTGAAAAGAATGTTATTTAAAGTGAAGCTAATGCGTTTTTTTCTATAATCTCAGCTACTTTCAAATTAAAGAGTGGCGTGTAATAATGAAAAAGAAAATATTTACAGAATCTAAAAATGGTTATTTTGGGGAAGCAAAAGGTGGTAATCACGCTTTTGGTGGGCAATATATCCCTGAAATTTTGCTTCCGGCTTTAAAAGAATTGGAAAAAGCATATCGTGGCGTGTTTGTGAGTAAAGCATATAAAAAGGAGCTTAAAAGCTTATTCAAGCATTTTGTGGGGCGTCCAACACCGCTTATTTATGCTCATAATGCTTCAAAGATTCTCAAAAATGATATTTATTTGAAGTTTGAAGGTTTAGCAAATACAGGGGCGCACAAGATTAACAATGCTCTAGGACAAGTGCTTTTAGCAAAGCATATGAAGAAAAAACGTGTGATTGCCGAGACAGGAGCAGGACAGCACGGATTAGCCACAGCAGCAGCTTGCGCACGTTTGGGTTTAGAGTGTGAAATTTTTATGGGTGAGATAGATATAGCACGACAGCGTCCCAATGTCTTTAATATGGAACTTTTTGGTGCAAAAGTCCATAGTGTCAGCAGTGGAAGCAAGACGCTTAAAGATGCAGTTAATGAGGCTTTGCGTGAGTGGAGTAAAAGAAGTGATGATAGCTTTTATGTGCTAGGAAGCGCACTTGGACCTTATCCATATCCTGATATTGTGCGAGATTTGCAGAGTGTGATAAGTAAAGAGCTTAAGAAGCAAACAAAGGCTTATTTTAGCTCCTTGCCTGATATTTTGGTAGCTTGTGTGGGTGGAGGAAGCAATGCTATGGGATTTTTTACTCATTATCTCAAAGAAGAGCGTGTGCGACTTATTGGCGTTGAAGCTGGAGGTATAGGAGATAAAGAGGGGGAAAATGCTATTAGGATTAATACAATAAATGCAAGTGAAGGCATTGCACAGGGCTATAAAAGCTTGTTTTTGCAAGATAAAGATGGGCAGCTTAGTGATACGCATTCTATTTCGGCAGGACTTGATTATGCGGGGATTGGACCTCAATTAGCACATTTGTATGAGGTTGGACGTGTGGAATTTCAATCTGCCACAGATAAAGAGGCTTTAGAAGCACTTAGTTTTTTTGCTCAATATGAGGGCATTATTCCCGCTTTAGAATCTAGCCACGCTCTCGCTGCTGTTATACGCCTATGCAAAGATATAAAAGGCAAAAAAATTATTGCTAATATTTCCGGACGCGGCGATAAGGATATATTTATTACTGCTAAGGCTCTTACACCTGAACATTGGAAGACATTTTTAAGCGAAGAAATCGCTCGTATAGGGTAGATTCTATCTTTTCTTATTGAGCATTGTTTTTACGAAAGCTAAGCGAGAGTGAATTTACACAATGGCGTATATTCTTAGGGGTAAAGCCCTCATTTTCAAAGATATGTCCCAAATGTCCGCCACAATGAGCGCAGATAATCTCAGTGCGCACACCATCACTATCGGGTATGCGCTTTATCGCACCTTGAATCTCATCATCAAAACTTGCCCAACCACAATGTGAAGGAAATTTTGCATTTGATTCATAAAGGGGTGTGCCACATTGCCTACAAAGATAGATTCCATTTTCAAAGCAATCTGTATAAGCACCGCTAAAAGGTGCTTCAGTGGCTTTGTGTAAAAGAACTGCGCGTTCTTGCTCATTAAGTGGAGGCATTTTCATAATGAATCCTTTTTTTGAGACATAAAGACTTTTTGCACTGCTTTGTTTATGTTTTCTTCTTCATATCTTGGAAAAGGATAGTCTAGCTCACCAAATCTATTATGCATAACATTTTCTATACATTCCTTATCATCGCTGCAAGATTCTCTGTTTTTCAAATAATCTCTTTGAGTATTTAAAAGCTTTTTAAGCAGAAGGGATTTTTGTGTCTCTAACTCTTGTTGTAGAGTGTTTATAAGCTTTGAATCTAGCTCATTGATAGATACTTCATTATTTTTATCTGTGTATAGCGTTAATTCTTCTAAGGCGAGATTCTTTATATATTCTCTTGCACCAAGATACAAGACATTATTTATCCTATCGTCATTTGCTAGAGAGGGGTCAGAACAAATGCTCTTTTCACTCGCACTTCTTGCCTTTGTGCAGTCAAATCCAGCTTTAAGCTTATAATATTTATCAGTGATATAATATTCTTCCCCCACATCAAATTCACATTCTTGCTCTAAAAACGCACAGGCTTTATTTGCCTTTTGCTTCTTTATATTAATATATAAGTATTGAGCATCTCTTTGTGCCATAAGGGTGCATTGTGGAAAAGCAGGGAATAGAATCTGTGCTTGTGTAGGGCTTAAAGGCTTTAAAAGTGCAATGGGCTTACCTTTGCTCTCATTATTTCTATAACAAGAGCCTTCATTCCCCCATTCTCTAAGTCTTGCCCCGCCATTTATTGCTTTTTCAAGCAGAAAGCCTAATTGTAAAGTATTTTTATTATGCTTGAGAATCTTTATACTAAAAAAGTTGCTGCTTAGCCTTGAAGTGCCAGAAAGTGGCGCATAGAAATAATCACTTGCAAAAAATTCCCCTATGTCGCTCCAAGATTTTAAATAAGGATTTATATGTGCTTGTTTTTGCATTATATCCTTTTGACTTGCAAGGCTAGAAGTTGCTAAAAATACCACTGCAAACAAAGAGATTGTTAAAAAATGATGCTTATTCTTTATGGGAACTCCTTTTAGCTCTATTATACTTGCGTTTCTTGAATGGTATTTTACCAAGAAATAGTTACGATTCCTTGCACATAACTTTTAAGTTTATTGTAAAATGCGATAAGGCAAAGAGAAAAAGGACAAGGTTTGGAACAAGATTTAAAGCCAGAGCAAAAAGCAAGAGAAGAGATTGATAAGCTTTTATCATTAGCGGGATTTGAGTTAAGAGATTTTAAGGATTACGCTTTAGGGGATTCCACTCCCAATGCAGCACGCAATCTCGCCATAAAAGAATTTATCCTAGAAAATGGCACAAAGGCAGATTATATGCTTTTTGTCAAAGGCAAGGCGTGTGGAGTGATAGAGGCGAAAAAATTTTCTTTGTCTCTAAGTGGGGCGGAAAATCAAGCCAAAAATTATGCTTATACTCTCCCCGCGCATATTCCCTCTTTTCAAGGTATGTTGCCCTTTGTTTATGTCAGCAATGCGAGTGAAATTTATTTTACAGATTTACGCGAACCAAACCCACGCGCAAGGAGGATTTTTGCCTTTCACACGCCAAAAGAGCTTTTGGATAAACTTAGCTCTAATTCTTTGCGTGAGAGAATTCAACAAATCCCAGCACTAAGCAGCCAAGATTCTAAAAAGCTAAGAGATTGTCAAAAAGACGCGATAGAGGGCTTAGAAAAATCTTTGAAACAAAACAAACAAAGAGCCTTAATCCAAATGGCAACAGGTGCGGGCAAAACCTTTACCGCTTGTAATTTTGCGTATCGTCTGCTAAGCATAGCAAAAGCAAAGCGCATTTTGTTTCTTGTGGATAGAAACAATCTTGGCAAACAAGCAAAAAAAGAATTTGATAATTTCAGCCCAAGTGCAGACAAGCGGCATTTTAGCGAGATTTATAATGTGGTGCATTTAGAGACAAATCACATTCCCACAGAATCCAAAGTCGTGATTACGACAATTCAGCGGCTGTATTCTATCTTGCGTGGAGAGAGTGAGTTTGATAGCGCAGAGGAGGAACACTCCGCCTTTGAAAATGAGGATAAAGAAACAAAAGAAGTTGCCTATAATCCCCAAATTGGCATTGATACCTTTGATTTTATCATCATTGATGAATGCCACCGCAGCATTTATGGGCTGTGGCGACAAGTGCTAGAGTATTTTGACGCGTTTCTTATCGGGCTTAGTGCGACACCCTCTAAACACACTCTAGGCTTTTTCGCTCAAAATATTGTGGCGCAATATGATTTAGAAAAATCCATTCTTGACAAAGTCAATGTGGGCTATGAAATCTTTAGGATTAAAACCCAAATTAGTGAGCAAGGAAGTATTATTGAAGCAAATGCGGAATTTCAAGTGCCATTCCGCGATAAAGACACGCGAAAAATCGGCTATGAGAGCTTAGAGGAGGATTTAGAATATTCCAAAGCAGATTTAGACCGCTCTGTGCTTGCTCCTAGCCAAATCCGCACGATTTTAGAGACTTATAGAGACAAAGTCTTTGACCTACTTTTTCCCGAACGTGAGCGAAGCTTCTTGGCCAAAACTTTGATTTTTGCCAAAGATGATAATCACGCAGAGGAAATCGTGCGCCTTGCGCGAGAAGTGTTTAACGCAGACAATGAGTTTGCGCAAAAAATCACCTATAATATCGGCAATCAAAACCCACACGAGCTTATCAATGCCTTTAGGCATTCCAAAAAGTTTAGAATTGCGGTTACGGTGGATATGATAGCCACAGGCACAGACATTAAGCCCTTAGAAGTGCTGATTTTTATGCGTGATGTCAAATCGGCGAGTTATTATGCGCAAATGGTTGGGCGCGGGGTGCGGAGTATCCATAATGACGATTTAAGGGCGGTTACGCCAAATGCGGACTGCAAGACGCGTTTTTATGTGATTGACGCGGTGGGTGTGAGTGAAAGCCAAAAGATTGATTCGCGCCCCTTAGAGCGCAAGAAACGCTTAAGTCTAAAGGAGATTTTGCAACTTGTGCGCGAGAGTGTGGCAAAAGGTGAATATGAAAAAGACACGCTTTTAAGCCTTGCTTCAAGGCTTACGCGTTTAGAGCTAAAGTTAAGTGATGAGGACAATACGAGTTTGCAAGAACTTAATTTTGACAAAAGCCTTTGCACACTTGCAAAAGAGATTTTAACATTTGCGGATTCCTTACAAGCGTTAGAGAGGGCAGAGATAGCGCACAACCCGCTAGAGATTTTCACAAATGACACATTTTGCAAATTGCTTTTAGAGTTGGTAAAAAAGAGCAAAATCTATATTGATGAAATCTCGCAAGATTCTGTGCTTAGTGCAGAATTTGACACGCAAAAGGCGCAGAATCTCATCGCGCAATTTAATGAATTTATTTTACAGCATAAAGATGAAATCACCGCCCTAAGCATTATCTATGCGCAAAATTACAAAAACCGCCACCTAACTTATGAGGTAATTAAGGAGTTAGCGCATAAGCTTAAGCAGGATTCTATGGATATTCCAAGCTTATGGAATGCGTATAAACTGCGCGATAAGGGCAAAGTGAGTAAGAATCCTAGCAAAAACCTAACCAACCTCATCTCCCTTGTGCGTTATGCGCTCAAAATGGATAATGAACTGCAAGATTTTGCGATTGGGGCGAATGCGCGTTATAATCTGTGGCGTGGGCGATGTAAGAAAAAGGGCATTGCATTTAGCCCCGAGCAAGAGGCATTTTTGGAGCTTATCAAAGAATACATTATCGCAAATGGCTGTGCAGAAATCAAGGATATTCAAGAGATTTGCGCGGACTTAGGCGGGATTTATAGGGCAAAAGCGATTTTTAACGATTCTTTGCCTAGTCTTGTGGAGGAGCTAAGTTTGGCATTGGTGGGGTAGGGTTAAGTAAAAAGAGATATAATTCATTCATTTTATTGAGGTGGTGGAGTGGTGGAAAGAAGGCTAATTAACAAAATACAAAGAGTAATGGGCTATGGAATGACTTGCCCGTTGCATATTGTTGCAGATGATGGAAAAGATTATATTTTAAAGACAAGAATAAAAACTTTTGATTCAAATGATGAGCCTTTCACTTCCTCTAAAGAGCTTTTTGCTGAAATTTTTTCTTATCTTTACCTAAATGCTTTAAATGCCTCTTATATTCCAAAGTTTTGCCTCCTTGAAGTCAATGACGAGACACTTAGCCTAGCACAGAAATTCGCAAATAGTCAAGACGAGAGAGAAAAACAAGCTTATGAAAACCTTAAAGTTTCAAAAGGCTTGAATCTAGGTGTGGAATTTATACCTAATGCAAGTAAGTCTCTCCCCCCAAGGAACTTTACACAAGAATTTAAACGCTTAACCATTCACTATGACGCAAGATTGATGAATACAGACAGAAGCACAGAAAATCCTAATATCTTAAAAGATTCTAACGAAAAATATTGGTTGATTGATTTTGGTTTAGCGTTAGATTCACTTTATCTTTTTGATGATTTAAAATCAAAAACCAAAATGTTTAATCCAAATGAAATCTATTTTGATAAATGTTGCTTTAAAGATTATCTTTTTAACGAAATAGAGAGAAAAAATATCAAGCATTTACGCTCAAAAGTTGATAAGGTTGCGTTAAATAATATTATCCAAAATATTTGTAAAATCACGCATTTATTTGAATCACAATCACAGGAGAAAGAATATTTAGCACAAATCATTGCCAAAAGAGAGCAATCAAAAAGGATTTTTAATGCGTAAAATCTACACTTACAGGGTGATAAAATACTTTCCACATATAAGAAGTGATGAGTTTTTTAATGTTGGTATTTGGCTATGGGACGAGCAAGGCAATAAAAAACAAATCTATATTGATAAAAGTCAAGAGCATATCAAGCACCTTTTTAAATTTCCCTCCATTGATAAAAAAGCCTTACCTTTTTTCTTAGAAAGCATAAGGCAAGAGATGAACGCACAATCTTGGTATGATAATCATTTACGCTTTAGCGAGATAGATTCCATAGTAAGCGAACAAGATATAAATGAGGTAGCAAATATTTTATATGAGGATTATATCGGTTATAAGTTTCACGTTAGAGAGCAAAAAGATAGATACGCACAAGCCAATGAAACAACAAAAATTGTCTATGAAAAGAAGTTTCAAAATAAGCTTTTATTGGAATCTTGTAATGATTTTTCTTTTTCTGTCATTAATAAAATAACAAGCAAGAAATATTATAGTAGATTTGGCAGTGTAAATGATAAGGCGGACATACAAGAATTAATGTATTTTAGCTTAAAAGACAAAAATTATACAAAAATGAATATTAGCCTTTTAGGTATTGTCTCTGCTGATGAAGAGGAAATTCAATCGTGCAAAGAGGATTTTTTGAGTCCTAATCATATTGCTTATGCTCCTTATTCAAATAACGAAGATTGTGAAAGATATTTTGAGAGCATTTCACAAACTGCATAATAAAAATAAAATGAAGCACAAAGGCAAAGCCCTTATACACAAGTGGTGGTTTTGGTAGAGAGGTTGCAAGAGTTAGCAGGGGATAAGGAGGAAAAAATGATTAAAAATATAATTCACAATAGATTTGTTATTCTTATTGTTTTTGTTGGTGTGTTTATGACATTCCATTGTTATGTAAAAGGGCAAATGTTGCCAACTACTGAAACAAAAGATATTTGGTTTTATTCTGGTTTGGGAGCAATGTTGTTTTCTCTATTGTTTATAGAGCCTTACTTTACTTCCCCTAAAAATGCCTTAACAAATTCTTTGCCTTTACTATTGGTTTTCTTGGCAATAAAAAATGACTTTATAAGTCCATTGATTTGGAGCATAATTTTTTATTTCATAGTGGGTGTTATTACACTTTCTATTGTCTCTATAATTTTGTCAGAAATTGGTAAAAATAAAAGTGAAGAATATAAGATAAATAAGATTTCAAATTGCATAAAAAATATTACAATTCTTTTTGGGCAAGGTAAGATTCTTTATTCTCTCGTGTTTTTATCCACTCTTTTATTGTATTATGGAGGTGCTGTAAATCAAAATGATAATATTTATGCCCTTATTATGTTTATATTTTGGTTTTTTATCATTCTTATAAATCCTAAAAATTTGAGGAATACTTTTTCTTTTAACCAAAAAATAAAAAATATTAACGCAATAGGTGAAATTTTTGCAGTGCATTCAAGTAAGGTTTATCTTGTAAAGATATTTGAAGATAAGAAAAATATAGCTCAATTTTCTACTATAAAATTTACAAACTATCAAGGAAAATTACTTCAAGGATTTATTTTTGATATTTATGAGTTAAATAATCAACAATGGGCAAAAATTTGTATTATTAATAACTTATCTCAAGACGAAAAAGAAATACAGCCAAATGTTGTTTATCAAATTTCAGATTCCAATTTAGAAGATAAAATTAATACTTTTGTGGGTATTGTAAGCGAAAATTCAAATATCTCAAAAATCAACTTTGAATATTCCAAAAAAGAAAGAGATTTAGAAGAGGGGGATTTGCTTAAAATCGAAATAGGAGAAAAAAGTATATTTTATCAAGTTGTAAATGGCATCACTCAAAGTGAAATTTTAGAATCAAAAAATCAAAATGGATTTATCAAGGGTGAAGCCACTCAATTAGGTGAATGGGATAATGAATTACTAGATTTTAAAAAGTTTGGTTGGGTTGCAGATATATATTCACCCATTTTTAAGGTAGAAGAAATACACTGCAATGAAAACTTTACTTACCCTCAATACAAGTTAGGCTGTATCCCAAAGACAAACATTCCCTCTGTAATTAGTTTAAATGAAGCAGTTAGTCATCACATAGCTTTAATTGGGGTAACAGGCTCTGGTAAGTCATTTTTAGCTAGAGAAATGATAAAAGAACTTATGCAGGATACAAAAGTTATTTGTGTGGATTTTAACAACGAATTTATAAAATACTTTGAAGATATTAAAAATATAATCAATGAGGAGTGCGTAAAAACAATTCAAAAAAATATTGATAATCTTATAATTGAGTGTGAAAAATTCGCAAACCAACAAGATAAAGCCAGCATATCAAAATATAATAAAACAATAAAAGAGAATTTTGAAAAATCTATTCAGGATTTTTTAAATTCAAACGATAAGAATATCGCTCATTTGGAATTGCCTGATTTAGTCAATAGCACAGCAATACTAGAATATACAAAGTATTTTTTTAAAGTTATATTTGATATGGCGAAAAACAGCCAGACAAGCAATAAAAAAATTCTAATCGTTATAGAAGAGGCACACACCATTATCCCTGAATGGAATTTTATCGGCAACAGCGATAAAACATCACAAAGTGTTATAAATACTATCAGTCAAATTGCGTTACAAGGACGAAAATATAATATAGGTTTTATGATTATCGGACAAAGAACTGCTAATATTTCAAAAACAATTTTAACACAATGTAACACTATGATTTGTTTTCAGGCTTTTGATGATACAAATGCTAATTTCTTGGGCAATTATATAGGCAAAGACTTGGCTTCAACTTTACCCTTTCTCAAGCAATACCAAGCGATTGTAGCTGGAAAAGCATTGAAATCAACTCTACCATTAATTGTAGATGTAAAAAGAAATACACAGGGAGAATAAAAATTAATGACAATAAATAACTTTCACAATCTCCCTAAGAATTGGCAAGTCAAAACCTTAGCAGAAGTTTGCACTTCTAAAAATTCTAATATCGTTTTAAGAGATATTGAAAACAATACAGGAGAATATCCAATCTATGGAGCAAAAGGATTCTTAAAAACTATTGATTTCTACACCATAGAAATAGAAAGTTTAGGCATAGTCAAAGATGGTGCAGTAGGCAAGATATTTTTATTACCACCCAAATCATCTGTCATTGGAACAATGGCTTATATACAAGCAAATGAAAATTTGAATTTAAAGTATTTATATTATTTTTTGCAAACAATTAATTTTAATCAATACATAAGCGGTTCAGTGATTCCACATATTTACTTTAGAGATTATAAAAAAGAGAAAATCCCCCTCCCGCCGCTTGAAACCCAAAAAGCCATAGTGGAGAAGCTAGAAAATGCCTTTGCGCATATTGATGAGGCAGTGCGTCATCTTAAGTCGGTGCAAACAAACATTCCGCGTCTTAAATCCTCCTTGCTCCACTGTGCCTTTAGTGGCAAACTTACAGAATCTCAAAATTCATCGCACAAAGTGCAAACCTTAAAAAAGCGCGTTGTTGGAGAGGAGGGAGAGACTTCTGCATTGCCTCTCCACCCTCTCATAAAGGAAGAAATTCCGCAAGGTTGGGAAGTTAAAACACTTGGGGAAGTATGTGAATTTGTATATGGCAAAGCCTTGAATCAAACAAAAAGAAAAACTAATGGAAAATATCCCGTATATGCTGCAAATGGTATCAAAGATTATAGCGATGAATTTATGATAAGCGAAAATTCTATTATTGTTGGCAGAAAAGGAAGCGTAGGAAGTGTTGTATTAACCTCCTCCCCTTGTTGGGTGCTTGATGTCGCATATTATGTTAATTTTGATAAGGAAAAATACAATTTGGTATTTTTATATCATTTGCTTAAGTATTTGAATTTAAAACAATTTGCAAGAGGCGTAAAGCCCGGGATTAGTAGAAGTCAAATTTATGAACTACAAGTTGTAATGCCACCCCTTGCAACCCAAAATCAAATCGTGCAAATTTTAGAATCCAAATTCACTCATTTAGACAATTTAGCGCAGTTTGTGAATGCAAGCCTAGAAAATCTCCAAAAACTCAAATCCTCACTTTTAAACCAAGCCTTTAAGGGTGAGCTGATATGTTAAGATTCCTCTTGGTTTTTAACATATTTTGTTATAATGTTAAAAAATTTTATATTTTTTAACATATCAAGGCAAGGCAAATGAAAGAATTTATCCCAAATGAACTTCCATTAGAAATTCCTATAAGTGAAAATATGTATAAATTACTTGTAACTGCTTCAAGGGCTTTGAGTGAGCTAAGAGGTATAGCAAGGACAATTCCCAACCGCTTTATATTGATTAATGCATTAGTCTTACAAGAAGCAAAGGATTCTAGTGAGATAGAAAATATTATCACTACGCACGATGAATTGTTTTTATCGCAAGTTGATAAGAGTAAAATGGCAAAAGCTACTAAAGAGGTGCAAGATTATGGTAAGGCTCTACAAATAGGATTTTGGCTTATTAGTAGGGATAGGTTGTTTAGAAACTCTCATATTTTGGCGATTCAAAAACGACTTGAACGCAATGATGCGGGGTTTAGACGACAAAGTGGCACAATGCTTAAAATTCCAAGCACAGGAGAAATTAAGCATATTCCACCACAGCATTATGAGGATATAGTGCGTTTAATGAGTAATTTAGAGCAATATATAAATGATGATAGTATGCAAGACTTAGACCCGCTTATCAAAATGGCAATTATTCATTATCAATTTGAAAGCATACACCCATTTTATGATGGGAATGGGAGAAGTGGGAGGATTATTAATATCCTATATCTTGTGTATAAAGGGCTTTTGGACTTGCCTATACTCTACCTAAGTGGTTATATTGTGCGGCATAAGGCAGAATATTATGAACTTTTACAAAAAGTGCGTGATGAAAATGCGTGGGAAGAGTGGATAAGCTATATTTTAAAAGGAGTAGAATATACTTCTAAAACAACGACTACAACAATAAAAGCTATTCAAACCCTTATGCAACATACAAAAGATTTATTAAAAAATCAAACTGAATTTTACACAAAAGATTTTTTAGAGACTTTGTTTATACACCCATACACTAGGATAGAAACGATTGCAAGTAAGCTTAATATCACAAGGCAGACCGCTTCAAAATATCTTAAAATTTGTGAGGAGCTTAAAATCATGCGATGTGTAAAAATAGGTAGGAATCATTATTATGTCAATATTGGCTTATTTGAATTATTTAAAAAAGGAGTATGTTAAAATTCCGCTTGATTTTTAACAGAATGGGAGATTGTGTTAAAAAAATGAGAGAAAATTAACATATTGTGGAAATAGGTTGAAACTTTAAAAATAATACAAAGGGGCAAAAATGAGTGAAAAGGCGATTGTTGCAAAGGTGTGGAATTTCGCAACGATTTTGCGTGATAGTGGTGTGAGTTATACCGAGTATGTCGCGCAGTTAAGCTATTTGCTGTTTTTGAAAATGGAAAGTGAGAGGGAGAGTATCGGAGAGAGTAGCAAAATCCCCGCAAACTGCAAATGGGAGCGGCTCATAAACCTAGATGGGTTGGAACTAGAGAGTGCGTATGATGCCGCGTTAGCGCAACTTGCAAAGAGTGAGGGCGTGATAGGGCTTATCTATAATGATGCGCAAAACAAAATCAAAGAACCCGCGAATCTCAAAAAGCTTTTTGTGCTTATGGATAGTGAGACTTGGCTAGGCTTGAATGTAGATGTCAAAGGTGCGATTTATGAGGGATTACTTGCCAAAAACGCCACAGAGACAAAGGCGGGAGCGGGGCAGTATTTCACTCCTAGAGTGCTGATAGATTCTATCGTGGGGTTAATGGAGCTAAAGCCCAATATGGAGGTGTGCGACCCTGCGTGTGGGACGGGTGGATTTTTGCTAAGTGCGTATGAGGTGATGAAAGCACAGACGAAAGACAAAGAGGAGCTCAAATGCTTACGAAATGAGAGGCTTTGTGGCAAGGACATCACGCCCTTAGTGGCGTCTTTGTGCGCGATGAATCTATATCTGCACGGAATCGGGGGCGAGGGAGGCATTATAGAAATCGGGGATTCTCTAAGTGAGTTAGGCAATCGGCGGTTTGATAGGGTGCTAACCAATCCGCCCTTTGGCAAGAAGTCGGCGACTAAGATTTTAGCCGAAAATGGCAAGGTGAAAAGCCAAAAGGACGAATACAACAGAGAGGATTTTTTCGCCACGACTTCTAATAAACAGCTCAATTTCTTGCAACACATTATGAATCTTTTAAAAATCGGGGGTAAAGCGGCAGTCGTGTTACCCGATAATGTGCTGTTTGAAGCAGGAGCAGGAGAGAAAGTGCGTAAAAAGCTTTTAGAGGATTTCAATCTGCATACGATTTTGCGACTGCCCACAGGGATTTTTTACGCGCAAGGGGTGAAAGCAAATGTGCTATTTTTTGACAAAGTGGCAACAAGTGAGGATTCCACACAAAAAGTATGGGTGTATGATATGCGCACGAATATGAATCTAAGCCTTGTAACAAGTCCTTTAAGTGCGGAGCATTTAAGGGAGTTTGAATCTTGTTTTTGCGTGGGGGCAATGGAAAATCGCAAGGAGAGTGAGTGATTTCGCTTGTTTGGCATTGGGGAGATTAAGAAGCGCGATAAAATGAATTTGGATATTTTTTGGCTAAAAGATGAGAGTTTAGAGGATTTGGAGAATCTACCAAACCCAAAAGAATTAAGCGAGGAAATCTGTATAAGTCTTAAGAATGCGCTTAGGGAAATAGAGCAGTTGAAGCTAAGTTAATCTTAACTCTTCTTAATACCCTCTATGTTAGAATCTCGCAAAAATTGCAAATCAAAGCAGGTATGAACGAGGTAGCCTTTTATGGATTTTATGGCTTTTAGTCTTTTTATACTCACAATGCTTCTTATTTATTGGCGTCCTTTAAATCTTCCTTTGTGGGTGTTTAGCACTTTAGGAGCTGTAGGCGCTTATTTATTCAATGTAGTGAATTTGGACGATATTTGGCGTGTATGGGCAATGGTGTGGGATAGCACACTTACACTCATTGGACTTATCCTTCTTACTCTCGCGTTTGAAACATTAGGATTTTTTGATTTCCTTGCATTATTACTTATCCGAATCTTAAGTCAAAAGGGTGAGAAACAAAGCTTAAGTAGCGCAAGATTCTATATTTTTCTTGTGCTTTTTAGTGCTTTTTTAAGTGCGTTTTTTGCAAACGATGGTGCTATTTTAATCCTCACACCTTTAATCCTCACACTTTTTAAAGTGCATAATACAAAGGTATTTTTCACGCCTTTAATTGTATTTTTGTTTCTTGTAAGCTTTGTGAGTGATTTTGCTTCAAATACCTTTGTTATCTCTAATCTCACAAACATTATCACCGCGCATTTTTTTGAGATTCCCTCACTCCGCTTTAGCGTGCTTATGTTTTTGCCCCAAATTGTTGTGATTTGTGGGATTGTAGGATTTTGGTATATAGTGAGGAGAATCTTGCCTCCTAGACTTGAATTTAGGGATTTGCAAAGTGATATTTCTAAAGGTTGCATTATCTTTTGTTTTGCACTGCTACTCCTTCTTGTGTTTGGTATTGCTTTTGCACATAAATTAGGTATTCCACTCTCAAGTTTTACATTTCTATGTGCGATTTTGGCATTGCTTTATGGCAAGATAAAAGGGCAGCTAGGGATATTCTCTTGTTTTAAAAACGCACCCTTTGGTATCGTGTTATTTTCTCTTGGGCTATTTGTTGTCGTTTTTGGGCTTAAAAATGGCGGTGTGTTGCAGATTCTAAGTGATAATCTGTCGTTGTTTGTCTCGTTGCCCAAAGAATGGCAGATTGTAAGTATGGGGCTTGGAAGTGGTGTTGGCAGTAGCGTGATAAACAATTTACCTATGGTAATGCTTGGTAATCTCGCACTTGCAGATTTTAAAGCATATTTGAATGAGGCGCAGGAAAGTCTTATCATCGCACATTTGCTTGGCTGCAATATTGGCTCGAAACTCACACCCATAGGCTCACTTGCAACTTTACTTTGGCTTGAAAGGTTAAAAGGCTATGGAATCCGCATTAGTTTTATGTGTTATATGGCAGTGGCGTTTGTGGTTACTCTACCTGTGCTATTTTTAGGATTGTTCGGGCTGATTTGGGGATATTATTTTTATGTTTGAAAAATAGGCTTTTATAAAAAGTTACTTAGATTCACTATAATAGAAGTAATCAAAACGATTGGGAAATAAGAGTGAAAAAGTCTAAAACAATAAAAATTATTAAAAGGGTAGGATTACGATACGCCCTTGCTTATCGAATTAGAAAGAAAAAGAAGAGAATAGCAAAAAAGATAAAAGTAACTCATTGGTATAAAATTTTAAAGATGTTTATTCTTGTAAATAAAGCAAAATGTAACTTAAGTTTTTTTTTCTTAAGAAAATATAATATTTTAATTGAATGTAAAGCAAGTTTGGATTTGATTGCCAAAGAGTATGATAATATCAAACTATGGCTTACCTCTCAATCATTCTTAGAAAAATATGCTAATCACCCATATCCTCCATTGCTTAATCCCAAAAAATTAGATTACACAAAGATTCCTGCCGAAGTTGCGTGGGATCTTAATTTGCCTTTACCACCTTATTATCAGTTCGTGTTTTTTGGTAGCCACGCAACTGGTAATAGAGGATTGGAAAGTTTTTTGAGGAGATGTGGGGGATTGAATTATTGTGTGCAACCACCTTTGCTCAATAGCGAATCTTGGGCGAAAGAATCTTATTTTTGTTATTTTAAACAAATTATGAGAAATTACCATTATACTATGCCCCCCCCCCGTTATATTTTGGCTATTTGTCTGTTCGAGAATATATGTTTAATGATAAATATAAAGATAAGCTTTATGCCCTTATCCCCAAAACTAATGCACTTTGTCTCGTTCGAGACCCTATAGGTATGCTTAAGAGCTATACCTCATATCATGGTCGTCCTAGTTTTACGCAAGTATTTGAACTTGCCCTTAGTCCTAGTGAGATTTTTGAGGAGCTTATACGATATATAGATTGGCATTTTGATGGAAAACATCTTATTTGGGAATACACCAAATATCCTACACTACGAACAAGTGCATTTCGGCTAAATCAATATGATGCGACTTTCCACGACACAGACTTAAGAAAAGCCCTTATTAATATTGCAGATGAAGATATTATATGTATTGATATGTCTGAAATTGTAGGTAAGAGAGCCTTTGAAACAATGAATACTCTAGCAAAAGCATTTTCTTTTCCTGCCCCAAAACCTAGTGATAAGGAGAAATTTGGAATAAAGGCTGGTTTATATGAGGGAGTGTTGCCCATAAAGTTTGCTTATAAGAATATACATATTTACCTTTTGGACAATGTTTATTGTTCAGATTGCAGATTTTATATAGAATTAGGTCAGTTTGTTGAGCATAAAAATGCTTTTGAGCATTATCAAGACATCACACAATTTCTTTTTAATCAAGATAGTTTTTATGAGCGTATTATTGTGTGTATTGAGAAAAAAGACTTTGAGATTCTAAAACAAGACACAAAAACTTGTGAGCAAATCAAAGAATATCTCCTCGCATTTATTCCACGTCTAGAGGAGCAAAGGAAAATTGAAGAGGCAAAGAGATTTAGCGAAAAAGACATTTTAGAATATCTCAAATCTCACAAAGATTTATGTCTTGAAGCTAAAGCAGTCTTTGAAAAACATCTCACATTTCTAGCTTCTGTGCGTCCCGACATAATAGAATCTTGGAAGTATTATCAGGAGTTTTTAGCAATGTGCGAGGAAATATCTTAGGTAAATAAAGTTATCAATATTTTGTTATACTTTCATTTTAATCGTTAATGAGAAATAAATATTTCAAGGAGACTTAAATAATGAAACAAGGTGATTTTACACAAGTGGCGAAGCATTATCATAATCGTCCGGCGTATAGCCCGATGTTGTTAGAAAAGCTGATTGCTTGTATCAATGATGAGCAAAAAAATCTCAAAGATTTGCAAATCGTGGAAGTAGGTGCAGGGACAGGCAAGCTTACCAAAATGCTAAGTGAGTTTGGAATGCAAGTCTTAGCCGTAGAGCCAAATGATGAGATGAGAGAAGAGGGCATCGCCTATACCAAAGACACAAATATCAAATGGCAAAAAGGAAGTGGCGAGGAAACAGGCGTGCAAAGTGGAATTGCCGATTGGGTGATTATGGCGAGTAGCTTCCATTGGACTGACCCTAAGAAATCTTTGCCCGAGTTTGCGAGAATCTTAAAAAATTCTGCGGCTCAAAATGGCTCTGCCCATACTTCTACCCACAATACTTCTGCGGGGGGGGGGGGTATTTCACTGCTATATGGAATCCTAGAAATATCCTAGAGGGTTCAGTATTCTATGAAATTGAACAAGAGATTAAGAATATTGTTCCAGAGCTTGCTAGAGTGAGCAGCGGGACGCAAAATGTCAAAAAATGGGAGGAAATCCTCATCTCCACCGGGGATTTCACAGACTGCTTTTTTATGGAGTGCGATTATATAGAGATAATGGACAAGGCGCGTTATCTTGGAGCGTGGCATTCTGTAAATGATATACAAGCCCAAGCAGGGGAGCAAAGATGGAAAAAGATTTTGGAAATGATAGAATCCAAAATCTCACATTTACAAACTTTAGAGATTCCTTATAAAATTCGCGCTTGGACGGCTAGAAAGTCCAGCAAAGGAGGCTCTAGGGCGTAATTCTCTATTCTTTTTCTTTTGCATTGGGCAACATAATAAGGAAACAACAATGCAAGAGAATAAGACAAGAATAGTAGAACAAGTTTGGGATTACACCAAACACGCGAAGTATTACAGCTACCGCCCGAATTACGCACCCAAAACGATTAATATGCTTATCACTTTGGCTAGCGGAGAAAAAGTGGGCAATTTGAAAGTCGCAGATATTGGCGCAGGGACAGGAAATTTAAGCATTATGCTTTTAGAGAGAGGTTGTGAAGTGGTGAGTGTAGAGCCAAATGACGCAATGCGTGAAATTGGCATTGAGCGCACAAAAGGCGCAAAAATTGAATGGGTAAGGGCTACGGGCGTGGATTCTACATTACAAAGCGGGAGTTTTGATTGGGTAACCTTTGGCAGTAGCTTTAATGTAATGGATAGGACAGAGGCGTTAAAAGAAGCCCATAGACTGCTTAAAGGCAATGGATACTTTTCGTGTATGTGGAATCATAGAGACTTAAACGACCCCATTCAGCAAAAGGCAGAGAATGCGATTCTCTCCATCGTGCCAGATTACACAAGAGGTGTGAGACGCGAAGACCAACGCCCAATTATTGAAGCACACAAAGAGCTTTTTGATAATATTATCTACATTGAAGAGGATTTTTACTTTCACCAAAGTTTGGAAAACTATATCTTAGCGTGGCAGAGTGTGAAAAATCCTTATTGGGATTTAGAGACCAAAGAAGGGCAAGAGATTTTTGATAAAATCACTGCAAAAATGCGAGAAGTTCTCCCTCAAGAATTTGACATCAAATACACTACGCGTTGCTGGAGTGCAAGAAAAGTAGGGTAAAATTAAGGAAGTAAAATGGGTAAAAGCAAAACATTTGAGATTTTAAAGAAAAGTGGCGTATTAAATGCCTTAAGATATGTGGCAGATAAAAAGGCACATAAAGGCGGAATTTACGCACTGCTTCAAAAACTACTAATGCTTCTTACCCTCTATTGCCTTGATAAACCCCGCGCGTATGAGATTTACCGAGCTTTAAGGAGATATAATATTTGTGTTGCTGATTTTTCATTTCTTTCGTATTTTGCTAAAGAATACGACAATGTAAAGCAGTGGTTAGAATCTAAGGAATTTAAAGAGACTTATATTCTGCCCCCCCCCCCATTATATACTTATCCTCCGCTGCTTAATCCTAAAGAAATAGATTACACAGACATTCCCCCCGAATTTGCGTGGAAGTTAAATATTCCTTTGCCGCCTTATTATCAGTTCCTCTATTTTGGTAGCCACGCCACAGGTAACACAGGATTAGAGAATCTTATCCAAAGATGCGGGGGCTTATCTTATTATCAAGGCGATGTAGATGTAGAGGATAGGGCAAAAGCAGCGTATATTACATTATTTACTTTAATTATGGAGCATACAGATTTGCAAGATTATTTTAGCTACATTGCATTAAGAAACTATATACCGCATAATAAAAAAGAAAATGGAGAAAAACTCTGCGCACTTATTCCCAATACTCCCTCTATTTACCTTGTCCGAGACCCAATTAGTGCATTAAAGAGTGCTTGTTCTTTAACTCCTTGCAGAGAAGTGTATGTAGAGATGAAAAAGCTTGTCAATCCAGAGGATTTATTGCATTTTTTGCAAAATAGAGGCAAGGGAGATAAAGAGGATTTAAGAATCGCAGAGACAGATACTTTTGCGCATTTAATGGAGTATTTTATTAAAGACATTTATTATTGTTTCCACGATACGCAGCTTTGGGATTTTCTAATCAATTTTAAGGAGAGTATAATACTTGATATGGCTGAAATAGTAGGTGATAGGGCATTTGAGACAATCCACACTCTAGCTAAGCAGCTTCATTTCCCTCCGCCAAAGCCCGAAGATAAAGAGATATTTGCAATGGGTATATCGGAGTATCAAACGATTTTGCCCCTTACTTTGGAGTTTAAAAGCCACAATCAAGTGATTGCCATTACTCTAATGGATAGGGTATTTTGTATGGATAAGAGAAAATATATCTTTGATTATAATTCTCAAAGATGCTCGAGCTATCATAAACAGGCTTTGGAGGAGAATGCAAATTATAAAGACATTACTTTTTCTCTTCTTGGGCAAACTTGCTTTTATGACAGGATTATTCTTTGCATTCATTCAAAAGATTGGGCAATTCTTTTTGAGAATGAAAATCTCTTAGGGTTGGTTAAAAAGAGATTGTTAGAGATTATCCCACTCTTAGAAAAGCAAAAAGAGATGAAGAATGCTAAAAAACTTACCGAAAAAGACATTTTAGAATATCTCAAATCTCACAAAGATTTATGTCTTGAAGCTAAAGCAGTCTTTGAAAAACATCTAGCATTTCTAGCTTCTGTGCGTCCCGACATAATAGAATCTTGGAAGTATTATCAGGAGTTTTTAGCAATGTGCGAGGAGATGAGCTAAGATTCCACCACAATTTAACAAATGCAATTCTTGCAACTCTATTTTGTCAAGGATTCTTTATGAATGAGACAAATCCACCATATAAGAACACAAGGATATAATGAGGGGGAGAGATTGGATTTGACATTAGAATTTCAAGAAAAAACCTTTCAAATTTCAGCAACCATAAGAAATAATCAAGCTACGATTCTAAATATCTTTAATGGAATATAGGGGAGTCATAATGAATGTATGCAAAGTAAAATGTGGAGACAAAGAGGCAACAATTAAGATTCAAAGACCGAGCTTTAAGAGCGTGGAAAAGGGATATAGGGAGATAACAAAAGAGGGTGCTGATGAATTTATAAAAACTTATAAAACAAAACAACCACAAACACGAGATGAACTTAATCGGCTATCTTATACTATGTCGGAGGCAAGATATAAAAAAGTAAGTCAAGTTTTGTTAAATTTTTATAATGATAATAGAGAGAATAGATATAATACCTGCGCCACAAGAGTAAGCTATGCACTCAATAATAGCACAATACCCTTGAATGAAATAGCTAACAAAACAGATTTGCCTAGTGGGCTTTGGGATATTGGAGGTAAATATTATTATTTATCAGTTGATGGCATTATTAATGCATTGAGCGTGGCTTGGAAGAAACCAAAAAAGCTTGATAATGTAATTAAACAATCTATAGCGTGTGGTTGTTCTGAAGATTTTTATCATAATATGACTTCAAAAGATGAAAATCAACAATTTTTCAAAGAATTACAATCTATTCAAAGAAAAGGCATTGTGGCAATGAGATTACAAGGCAATAGAGTGAGGCATACCACTTTATGGAATGGGAATAATTTTGTAGATGTGGAAATGAATAAGGAGGTTGATATACCTTTATATCTTTTTGGTTATGATTATCTTAATGACTCAAATAATAGTTATCCATTTGTTTCAGAGTTTTATTTTTGGGAATTAAAGGATTAAAATGATAAAGAATACATTAAAAATATGTTTATTTGTAAAAATAATGTTTTGTAATATCCTTGCAGGAGGACTTGAAGTTCATATCAATTATGAAAAATATTATAAACAAAATGCAATATATTTACATAAGGTATGGGGATTTGAGTATTGTTCTGGTTATACGGAAAAAATACCCTTTGAATCCCACAAGAAACAATGGATAGGGGAAAAGCAAAATATGTCCAAATTTGTGAGCAAAGAAGCTGATAATGAGCTGAAACATTTTATTGACAGATACACAAAAGAAAGGAATTTATTAGCCATTTGCCTTGACCTCTACGATTCCAAAGAATACCAAGCAGAAGTCAAACGCATTGTCAAAAAATACTGCAAGGAATGCGAGTAAATGATTGCTCTCATTCAAAGAAAAAGCATTATCGCAATGATTGGCACAGATGGGCTACGACATACTACTTTGTGGAATGGGAATGATTTTGTAGATACAGACTTGAAAGTAAGCCCTAATTATCTTAATGAATATCAATATATAATACGAGATTTATACTTTTGGGATTTAATTGATTAAAGGGGTTGTATGAAAAAGTTTGTTTTGCAATATTTGATTATGGCATATACAATAGTATATGCAGGACCTCCATTTGGTGAAGCTCTTGCAGTAACAAATGCTACACAATCCTCTATTCTAGCCGAATGGGGATTACAATATTGCTTACAATATGATAAAGAAAATTTGTTTAAACCTATAGAGAAAGATAAAATTTTTGGGCTACGCAAAGATGTAGCTCAAGGCAGGTTAGATTTGCAAAAATATTTTGATGACAACTATAACTATTTGCCTAATGCAATGAATACCTTTCGTTTTGCGCATTGTATGATTATATATAGACTAGAAGAATACCAAGCCGAAGTAGAACGCATAGTTAAAAAATACTGCAAGGAATGCGAGTAAGGCAAATAGCTTTAAAGAGGTATAGGAGCAACAGAAGCGCAAAATAAAGAATCTTGAAGTAAGTTTAAACTATAATATCGCCTTTATTTTGTAGCATCTAAGGTTTATTATGCAATTATCTTTTCAAACCAAAGCGCGTAATTTATTAGCTTTGCAGGGCATATTAAAGAGTGCAAAAGTCTTGCCCTTAATGCTCACTTCTCTTAAAGAGTTGGAAGCGAATGAGGCGGGGGTATTAGAGGAGATTCAAAAATGCTTCAGCGGTGAAAATGCGTGTGAAAAGCTTATCGTTCGTAGCAGTTCCAAAAGTGAAGATAGTGCGCAAACTTCTAATGCAGGAGCATTTTTAAGTCTTTCTAATGTAAATGTGGAATCCCAAGCGATTTTAGAGGCGTTGCGCAAAGTTGGGGCGTCTATGCCAAAGCTTGATGATGAGATTCTCATTCAGCCAATGCTAGAGCATATCGCGATGTGCGGTGTGGCGATG
This sequence comes from Helicobacter sp. MIT 03-1614, assembly GCF_000762925.2. Classification (NCBI taxonomy): domain Bacteria; kingdom Pseudomonadati; phylum Campylobacterota; class Epsilonproteobacteria; order Campylobacterales; family Helicobacteraceae; genus Helicobacter; species Helicobacter sp. MIT 03-1614. The sequence continues at coordinate 35,463 of NZ_JRMS02000011.1, read as the reverse complement.
AGTGCGGATAAAGATACGCTTGCGCCTTATTATTGCATTGAGTGGGATAAAAGCGGTTCAAATAGTGCGATTACCGATGGAAGCGCCAAAGGCTTAAGCTTTTTTGCTCATAAAGAAGCGGAATTGCCAAAAGATAGCACTTTAAAAGCTATTATTGTAATGCTAAGGGAGTTAGAATCTCTTTTTGACTATAAATTCTTAGATGTGGAATTTGCGATAGATTCTAGCGGGGATTTGTATTGTCTGCAAGTGCGTCCGCTTGTAGTCAAAGATAAACTCAATCTCTATGAATCCCTGCCATTTAGCGCGCTAGAGAGATTACAAAAGCGCATTGTTTCTTTGCAAAAGCAAACGCCAGATATTTATGGCAAACGCGCAATTTTTGGTGTAATGCCTGATTGGAATCCTGCCGAGATTTTGGGGTTGAAGCCTAAGCGATTAGCCCTAAGCCTTTATAAAGAAATCATCACGGATAATATTTGGGCGTATCAACGGGATAATTATGGTTATCTTAATTTACGCTCTCACCCGCTAATGCACTGCTTTTTGGGCATTCCTTATATTGATGTGCGTCTTTCTTTTAACTCCTTTATCCCCAAATCTTTGGATAAAAAAATCGCAAGTAAATTAGTGGATTATTATTTGGATACTTTGGAGGCAAACCCGCATTTCCACGATAAGATAGAGTTTAACATTGTCTTTTCTTGCTATGATTTAAATATCCCTCATAAATTAAAAAGTCTGCTTTCAAAAGGCTTTAATGAAAATGAGATTAAAAGGCTAGAATTTGCACTTTTGGAGCTTACAAATTCTATCATCAATCCTAAAAAAGGCTTGTATATCAAGGATTTAAAAAAGATTGCAAAGTTAGAGCAAATTTACAAAGATTTAGAGGATTCGCACTTGCCGACTTTGGATAAGATTTATTGGCTTTTGGAATCTTGTAAGAGATACGGGACTTTGCCTTTTGCAGGGATTGCAAGGGCTGGGTTTGTGGCGGTTTCTATGCTTAATTCTCTTGTAGAAATTGGATTTTTTAGCTTGGCGGAAAAACAGGCATTTTTAAATTCTCTCAATACGGTAAGCAAGGAGCTAGCCTCAAGTGTTGCTACGCTTACAGAGGAAACAAAAGAGGAGTTTTTAAGCAAATTTGGGCATTTGCGCCCTAGCACTTATAATATCTTAAGTCCGCGCTATGATGAGGATTTTAGAGCTTACTTTGATTTGGGTGCAAAAGAGGGCTTGACATCAAATGAAAGTAATTTTGTGCTTAATACTAAAAAGCTGCAATCTCTTGATACGCTTTTAAGCGAACACGGGCTAAAGATTAGCGCAAAAGAGTTTTTAGAGTTTTTGAAAAGAGCGATTGAGGGGAGAGAATATGCGAAGTTTGAATTTACCAAACTACTCTCTCGTGCTTTAAGCCTCATTGGTGAGCTAGGCGTTTATTATGGAATCCCAAAAGAGGAAATGGCGCATTTGGATATTCAAAATATTTTAAACCTTTATGCCTCGCTGTATTCTAAAAATCCAAAGGAAAGATTTTTAGAGGAAATTAAAAGGCACAAGGAGGAATACGCCTTGACTTTGAGCGTGAAGCTTCCTGTGCTACTTACCAATGCAGAGCAGGTTGTGAGCTTTTTAAGCGCGGAGATTGTGCCAAACTTCATCACGCAAAAGTCGGTGAGTGCGCTCATTAGCGATTTAAGTGATACGAATTTAGAGGGCAAAATTGTGCTGATTAAATCCGCTGACCCCGGATTTGATTATTTATTTACGAAAAATATCGTGGGATTGATTACTTGCTATGGTGGGGCAAACTCGCATATGGCAATTCGCGCAAGTGAGCTTGGATTGCCTGCTGCGATTGGTGTAGGCGAGGAAAACTTTAGCAAATTTCTAAGCGCAAAGCGCATTAAGCTAGATTGTGAAAGTGGGCAAATCGTAGTCTTATGAAGTTTATTGGTATTACGCAAAGATTGCTAGAAAATACGAGTTATTACGAGGTGCGTGAGGCTTTAAGCGTAGAGTGGGGCGATTTTTTTAAGGAGCATTTGCAGGGCTTTTTGCCTCTGCCTTTAAGCTATGCGATGCCTTTTAGCACTTATGCGCAATCTCTAGGGGGGAGTTTAGGTGGCGTGATTCTAAGTGGTGGGAATGATTTAAACTCTTTAAATCCTAATCCACTTTCCTCTATGCGTGATGAATATGAGGCGCAAATACTCACGCATTGTTTGCAGTATAATGTGCCTTTGCTTGGAATCTGTCGTGGTGCGCAGAGGATAGCAGAATATTTTGGTGCGAAATTGGAGCTTTTAGAGGGGCATATTGGCAATCATCAAGTTGTAGATACAAGCAGTGGTGAGAAATTTGAAGTCAATTCTTTTCATAACTATGGTATTAGGGCTTTAGGGGACTGCTTAGAGCCTTTGGTGAGGGCAGAAGATAGGAGCATAGAGGCTTTCAAGCATAAACATAAGCCTATTTTTGCGCTGATGTGGCATATTGAACGTGCTCCAAAAATGGGAGAAAATATATTATTTAATCAATGGAAAATTGGGGTAGAATCTCAATCAAAGGAGTAGCTATGCAAAATCAATCCATACAATCAAAACAAACTTCACAACAAGATAATCAACAAACAAGCACAATGTGTTCAAAGCAACAAGGCGCAGTTATTTGGATTTGTGGATTGGCAGGAGCAGGGAAAACGACTATTGCCAAAGAAATTTTTACGCTTTTAGAGCAAAAATACTCTAATGTAATATTTTTAGATGGCGATGAGTTTAGAGAGATTTTTGGACGCAGTGGCTTTAGCAAAGAGGAGCGCTTAGAAGTCGCAAGATTGATTGCAAAATTATGTGTTTTTCTCTCAAAGAGTGGTTTAATCGTAGTGTGCGCAACCATTTCGCTTTTTGATGAGATTTATGCTTTCAATCGCTCGCATATCGCGCGTTATTTTGAAGTTTTTGTAGAGTGTTCTATGGAGGAGCTATTAAGACGAGATAAAAAAGCCTTGTATTCTCAAGCTCTCAAGGGAAATATAAAAGATGTTATAGGCATAGATTTAACCTATGATACGCCTAAAGCGCATTATGTGCTTCAAAACAACACCGCCGATAAGTTAGATTCTAAAGTGAAGGAACTTTATAACGCGGTAGAAAAGTTTTTAATACAAAAAGGAGCAAAATAATGAAAGCAATTATTCTAGCGGCGGGATTTGGTTCAAGGCTAATGCCTCTTACGCAAGAGAATCCAAAGTGTATGGTGGAATATCGCGGCAAAAAGCTCATTGATTATGAAATCGGGGCTTTAAAAGACGCTGGGATTAAGGAAATTGCAGTGGTGGGCGGATATTTATTTGCAGTTTTAAAAAACTATGTGGAATCGCAATTTAACATAAAAAATATTTATCAAAATCTTGAATTTAATAAAACAAATATGGTGCAAACGCTCTTTTGTGCAAGGGAGTTTATAGAATCTTGTATCACACACAAGCAAGATTTGATTATTTCGTATGCGGATATTGTGTATAGCGCAGAGATTGTGCGCGCATTGATAGAATCGCAAGAGCCTTTAAGTATTGTGGTGGATAAAAATTGGCGCACATTGTGGGAGAAGCGATTTGAAAATCCGCTTTTGGACGCAGAGACATTAAAAATAAGAGAGGGCAAAGTTATAGAGCTTGGCAAAAAGCCTAAGAGTTATGAGGAGATAGAGGGGCAGTATATTGGGCTTTTTAAATTTTCGCATTGCTTTTTGCCACAAGTTTTAGAGTTTTATGATAGCTTGGATAGAGGTGCGATGTATGATGGCAAAGATTTTGATAATATGTATATGACAAGCTTTTTGCAGGGCTTGATTGATAGATTCGGTGGCGCACAAGCGGTGGAGATTAATGGCGGTTGGTGCGAGATTGATTTTAAGAGTGATTTGGAGATTATGATTTGAATATTTTACTCTATCAAAGTGCCATTATTGCAATCAAAGCAGGAGAGTTGGTATTAAAATATTATGGTTTGGAGGAGTTTGCGTTAAAGTCGGATTCTTCGCCACTTACAAAGGCGGATTTAGAATCTAATGCGTTTATTACGCAAGAATTGCAAGAAAATTCTCCTTATAAGGTATGCTCTGAAGAAGCGGTATTAGAGTATGAAGAGCGCAAAGATTTAGAATATTATTGGCTGATTGACCCGCTTGATGGAACAAAGGATTTTTTGGCAAAAAACGGCGGTTTCACGATTAATATTGCCCTAATCCACAAGAATCGCCCGATTTTGGGGGTCGTGTATGCTCCTGCATTTTATCAGCTTTATTCTGCATTGAAAGGCTTTGGTAGCTTTACTTATACACCTCAAACGCTAAAAGACGCACTAGATTCTAAAACTCTAAATCCTGCTTGGCTAGAGCAAAACAAACAAAGGTTAAGCGGAGAGAGAATCGCAAAAGAGGAGCAGATTATCGCTTGCGATTCGCTTTTTCATAGCACGAAAGAAACGCAAGATTTTATCGCAAAATATCACTTAAAAGTGCAAAAGTATGGCTCATCGCTTAAAGTCTGCGCACTTGCAGAGGGTAAAGCAGATATTTATCCGCGTTTGAATGGCACGAGCGAATGGGATAGCGCAGCATCGGACATTGTGCTAGAAGAAGCAGGCGGTGTGATATTAGATTGTGAGAGTAAGAAACCTTTGCAGTATAATAAGCCAAGTGTCAGGAATCCCTATTTTCTAGCTTTTGCAAAGTCGCAAGTGGGAGGGGCGATTTATAAAGACATTTTGGCTTCTCCATACGCTTGAGATTTCCTTACACTACCTAATCCCAGTGAATCTTTTAGGTTTATTGGTAAAATATTCCTCATAAAATATATCATTCATATTTTGATAGGGCAACACCCTATGATAGTTATCCAGCACCGCCTTTAATCGCGCGAGATATTCCTTTTCATTACACATTTTTAAGATTTCCTCTAGTGGTGTATCGGGAGTAAAGGTGATAATGCCATTTGGATTAAAGAATTGATGAATTTCTCTTGCTCCCAAATAAATAGGAATGCATTGCGCTGCGAAGCAGTCCAAAATTTTTTCTGTAAAATAATATGCAGTGAGGTCGTTTTCTACGACAATTTGGAAGCGATATTTTTGCAAAGAATCCGCCTTATGAGGTAGATATGTGCCTCCATTAAATTTCCCAAATACATCTATTTTTTGGGTTTGCAAGGCTTTTTTAGCGATACAATGGCGGATTTTGTGCATTTCGCAGAGGATTTTATCAGAGCACATCATTGAAATATTTTTATCTTTAATCTGATACACCTTATCATCAAGGGTTATATCACAACTGCGCTCAAATCCATACCATAAGCCTGTGGCAGGGACAAACTTCGCATTTTCTAATGTATTGAGTAGTTTTTCAGAGAATGTAAAAACAGCTTGAAAATCTTTGTGGATTCCCTTGTGGGTTTGGAATATTTCATAATCTTTTGGGATTATGGATTCACTCTCGCTAAAATAAGCGTATTTTGCCCCCCCCCCCCGTTATTATTCATTGTTTCTAATATCGCCCTTTCTTTGTAAAAATGCACAGGCAAGGAGACATTGAATCTATCCCATAAAAAATACTTTGAATCACTATTGGGATAATGAGCGTCCAAATAACTTCGCACAAAAAATGTCCGCATTCTCTCTCCTTGCGCGTTATAGATTTCGGGCTCTTGGCATAAAATGGGATGGTGAAGTTCATAATGGGGCATATAGATTTTGCCATACAGAGAGTGCGTAACAAAATAAAGCGGAATGCGCTTAAAAAAGTGGTTTCTAAACTTCTTGCGAAGCGATTTTAGTGGTATGAAGCCTGATAGTATCCGAATGCCTTGATTATAAATCTTAATACCTATGCTCATCTCTTGCCTTTTTGTGGATTGATAAATGTATTTTATCAAAAGAAAACAAATTCTACTACAAGCCAATAAAATGCTCTATTACAAACCTCAATCACAAAGCTTGAATAAAAGCATTTATAAGCAACTTTTAGCTAAGATTCCACCACAATTTAACAAATGCAACTTGCAACTCTACTTTGTTAAGGATTTTTTATGAATGAGACAAATCCTCTTTTAGAATCTGATATACTCACTTGTCCTCATAAAGGAATCGTTCAATTAAAAAGTCTCTGTGGAGATTTGCTTGAAGTAGAAGGTGTAGGAGTGATTACCAAATCTGATTTACTTCATTCTCCTATCATAGGCTGCACTAATAACATTGCAGGGATTCCTACTCCTTGCACACAAGTCTCTGTTAATTATCATTGGAGAAAGAATGCAGCATAGAGGGTATAAAATGATATATATTATTTCAGGCATATTTGGAATCTTAATAGTATTTTTTATGATAAAAGGTTGTGCTTATCCTACAAGTTATCGTGCCTTTATCCCTAAGGCTTTAGATTCTGAATATAAGGAATATCAAAGACTTTGTAAAGAAGAGATAGGCAAGGTAGTGTATGCAAGACCTGTAGGAGAGGGGGCTAGAGTGGAGGATATACATTTTTCTTTTCCTAATTCTCTTGTGAGTGATTCTATTAGATTAAACATAGTGAGCGTTTCAGATGGAAAAAAAATTATATATATATACACACAAGCTTTTGAATATTATACAAGCTGGACAAAAAAAAGCTTTTCAATGCACAGCGACCATAAACAACGTATCCGATGCAGACCTTTTAAAGATTTGAAAGAAGAATATGATATAATAGAGAAAATAGCTCTTGAAAATAAAGAATATATAGGAGATGAAATGATTATCAAAGAAAGGCATAGAATATATCATATGGATTATGCTTCTTCTCAAAAATATATCTCACAAGTCTTTAAAGAAGCTATTAATGCAAAAAGCTCCCACTACATTGATTTGAAGGAATTCCAATGACCCACTCCTATAAATACTCTCTTGGTATTTATGTTAATGCAAATTGGGCATCTCTTGGAAGAAAGGGTAATCCTTTTATGTTAATAATGGATTATCTTTGTAGTTGATTTTCAGTTTTGGAAACTAAAATAAAAAGGAGGATATAATGAAAAAAATAAATAGATTGTTTGTTTTATTAGTTCTTTCTTTTTATATTTCAAATGCAGGGGAGCAAGAAAGATTCTTGGATTCTTACAGAAAAGCCACAGAGCTTGGTTGGTTAGGATTATCATATTGTATAGGCATAGATGATAAGAGTGAAATTGAAAAAGAACTTTATCACTTATCACTTGACCCCACTAGAGATAAAGTAAAAATAATGGATTCAAAAGCAGCTTTTAATGAATTAAAACAATATATTGATGAAGAAAAAGAATTTTATGGCATTAGCAATGAAAATATAAAATTAAGTTATAAAAAATTTAAGGGTTGTATGAAAATGTTTTATTATGGCACTGGATATGGTTCAGATTACGATTTCAAGGTTGAACGCATAGTCAAAAAATACTGCAAGGAATGTAAATAATCTAAATTCTCTTGATTGTTGTATTTTAAATGAGCGTATTACTCTTATTTATGTTACTTATAATGTTTCTTAAAGCAACTTTTAGCTAAGATTGCGCCGAAAATTAACAAATGCAACTCTACTTTATCAAGGATTCTTTATGAATATAAATAATGTCCAAATTTTAGTGCTAGATTTTGGCTCTCAATACACACAGCTTATCGCAAGGCGACTGCGTGAATATGGCGTTTATACCGAGATTGTCCCTTACTTTGAAAAGCTAGATTCTATTAAGAGCAAAAATCCTAAAGGCATTATCCTAAGTGGAGGACCTGCAAGCGTGTATGAAAAAGACGCTTATAAGCCTGATAGTGCGATTTTCACGCTTGGGATTCCCATTCTTGGCATCTGCTATGGTATGCAGCTCATTGCCCAACATTTTGGCGGACGCGTCATCAAGGCGGACGCGCAAGAATTTGGCAAGGCGGTGCTAGAGATTATGGAATCTTCTCAAGATTCTAAAGATTCATCTTGTTTCGCATTTCAAGGTGCTTCTCAAGGCATACAAGCACCGATGACGCTCTCTTTTGATATTTTTTCTCATCGCAAGTTTCCTCAAATGCTCACAGCCCTGCTTGATTTATGGGAAGATTCTGTGCAAGCAAGCCATATTTTTTTAACTAAGCAACACATTGCAGAGATTAGACCAGAAGTCAAAGCGGCATTGCAAAGCTCCCAAAACATCATCACTGCGACAGATAAAAAGGACTTTTTGGGCTTTGTTGGTGTGGAAAAGAATAAGATTGAAATGCTTTTTGTCGCATCAAGTGCTTTTAGAAAAGGTATAGGCAAAGCACTACTCAAAGAAGCATTAGAGCGATATTTGAAAGACTATCCTTGCATTTTAGTAGATTGCAATGAGCAAAATACGCAAGGTTTGGCATTTTATAAGTCTTTAGGCTTTGAAAAAGTAGGAATGAGCGAAAAAGATTCCGCAGGGAGAGACTTCCCCATCGTGCATTTAAAGGTGAGCAAAGCGATATTAAAAAAAGCACTTGAAAGAGAAACTAGCGATTCTGTGGCAAATGCTTTTGTGTGCGAGAGTGAGCGCGTCTTTTTGCGCCCTTACACGCAGGCAGATTTTGCGGCATTGCATAAAACTGTGAGCGATAAGGAAACAATGTATGCGTGGGGGCAGGGCTTTAGCAAAAAGCAGAGCCAAGAATGGCTGGATAAGCAATTAGCGCATTATCAACAATATGGCTTTGGAATCTGGGCGATTATAGAGAAGCAAAGCGGCGCAATTATCGGCAATGCGGGGCTAAATCATACGGAGATAAGTCTAAAGGGAAAAACTCAAAAAATTGTAGAAATCGGCTATCTTTTGCACCGCAATTTTTGGGGCAAAGGCTATGGAAGCGAAGTGGCTAGAATGTGTGTAAAATATGGGTTTGAAACTCTAGGATTAGAGGAAGTGTATTGCCTCATCAAAGAGGATAATAAAGCTTCAATCAAGGTAGCAAAAATGCTTGAAATGGAGCTTATAGGGAAACACATCAAAAACTATAAGGGCAAGGAATTACCCCATTGTGTCTTTAGGCTTGAAAAAAAAGTATGGCAAGAATTAGGAAATAGCGCCACGCAAGGTTTTAAATCTTGCTCACTTTTTAAAGGCGTGAAGCAAGATTCTATCGTGTGGATGAGCCACGCGGACAAGGTAGAATCTATCCCGCAAGGATTTAGAGAGCTTGCAAAGTCTGGAAATACGCATTATTGCGCGATTGCGGATTCTAAACGCAAGATTTATGCCCTGCAGTTTCACCCTGAAGTTGTGCATAGTGAATGTGGTGGGCAAATGTTGCAAAACTTTGCAGTAGGGATTTGCGGTGCAAATACTTGCTGGAATATGCGTCATTTCGCGCAAAATGAGATTGAAAAATTGCGCCGTATCGTCTATGGAGGCAAGGCACATTGTGAAAATCCTATGAGTTTTATGCAGATTCAAGAAGCCTTTAAGCACATTGGCAAAGCACAAACCATACAAAGACTTGTTGAAATCTGGGAGGAAGGTGCAAGGGCTACACACAAAGATTTAAGCGAAAATGAAATTGCGGGTATGAGAGAGGAAATACGGGAGGCTATATTAAAATCTAAAAATTTACTTATAGCGCAAAAAAATGAAGAATGGTTAGGTTTTATTGAGATAGAAAAAAATGAAATTGCAATGCTTTTTGTCGCTCCAAAAGCCTTTAGAAAGGGTTTGGGCAAGGCACTGCTCAAAGAGGCATTTATGCGGTATTTAGGTGCATTTGAAGTGATAAAGGTTAATAGTCTTGAGTGGGCTTTAGGATTCTATCAGGCTTTGGGGTTTGCAAAAACAGGAAAAAAGCCTATCCCTGCGGGGAGTGCTGGTGCATTTTCACCCGAACTTATCCCTCTAAGCATTGCGCGTGAGAGTTTGCAAAAGTCTTTGGGGCTTGAGGCGCAAGATTCAAATGAGGGTGTGCGTGAAAAGGTGCGTTGCGCTTGGGCTACCGATAAGGACGAGGCGGCGCGTAAGCTCTATGAGGACTATCACGACACAGAGTGGGGCGAACCACTGCACGAGGATAAAAAGCTCTTTGAACATCTTGTGCTAGAGGGCTTTCAAGCGGGACTTTCTTGGATTACAATTCTTAAAAAACGCGAGGCTTTTAGGGTGGCATTTGATGACTTTGACCCTCACATTGTAGCCAACTATGATGAGGACAAAATCAAAGAGCTAATGCGAAATGAGGGGATTATTAGGAATCGTGCCAAAATAGAAGCAGCGATTATCAATGCTAAGGCATTTATGGCGGTGCAAAGGGAGTTTGGGAGCTTTGATAAATATATTTGGGGCTTTGTGGGAGGTAAGCCGATTATCAATGCCTTTGAAAGCATTGCGGATTTACCCGCTTCCACGCCGCTATCGGATAAAATCGCTAAGGATTTGAAAAAGCGCGGGTTTAAGTTTGTCGGCACTACGACTATGTATGCGATGATGCAGAGTATTGGAATGGTGAATGACCATCTTACCTCGTGCTTTAAGTGCAATTCATCTTTGGGTATGCAATGCGATAAGATTTTTGATTTTTCGCAAGGCACGGACGCTAAGTCCGCTAACCTTACAAAAAATCCAAAAAATTTACACAGCCACACCGCAAATACTAGAATTGTGGAATGCCAAGATTTTAAACATATTTTAGCCCAAAAGCCAACGACAAGCAAAGTGTTGTGTGCGGTGAGTGGCGGGGTAGATTCCAGTGTGGTTGCAGCGTTGCTTTATCGTGCCATTGGGGAGAATCTTATTCCGGTGTTTGTGGATACCGGACTTTTGCGCAAAGGCGAGAGAGAGGCGGTAGAGAAAATGTTTAGAGAGAATCTCAAAGTGCCACTGATTACTGCGGACGCAAGTGAGTTATTTTTAAGCCGCCTTAAGGGTGTGCTTGAGCCAGAGATTAAGCGTAAAATTATCGGTGAGACTTTTATTGAAGTATTTGAAAAAGAGGCGAAAAAGCATAATACCAAAGGCGAGATAAAATTCCTAGCACAAGGCACACTTTATCCTGATGTGATAGAATCTGTGAGTGTGAAGGGTCCCTCTAAGACGATAAAAAGCCACCATAATGTGGGTGGATTGCCGGAGTGGATGAAGTTTGAACTCATTGAGCCTTTGCGGGAGCTTTTTAAAGATGAAGTGAGGGCGTTAGGGCGAGAGCTTGGAATGCCTGAATCTATGCTAATGCGCCACCCATTCCCGGGACCCGGACTTGCGATTCGCATTATGGGCGAGGTGAATAAGGCGGATTTAGATTTGTTGCGCGAGGCGGATTCTATTTTTATAGATGAACTGCACAAGCAAGGCTATTATGATAAAGTATGGCAAGCGTTTTGTGTGCTGCTCAATGTGCGGAGCGTGGGTGTAATGGGCGATAATCGCACTTATGATAATACGATTTGTGTGCGTGCAGTGGAAGCGATTGATGGAATGACAGCGACTTTTGCGCATTTGCCCCACGATTTTTTAGAATCTGTGAGTAATCGCATTATTAATGAAGTAGAGGGCATTAACCGCGTGGTGTATGATATTACAAGCAAACCCCCGGGCACGATTGAGTGGGAGTAGGAAATGAGTGAAAAAACCACATTGCCCAATCTATTAAATGATATAGTAGATTTTCTTAAAAAACAAAATCTACAACTAAGTAATCAAAGTCGTGATGGGCGGATAAATTCAGCTTTTAATGAAGATGAAATCTTTAGACTTTTAGAATCAAAATTTGCAATAAATCACCCAAATATGCGTGACTGGGTGGATTTTAGCTTTTATGAAAATAATGTATTCTATCCTGTAAATATTAAAGTTAGCACGACAAAAACAACTGATAATCTTAATTGCAAACTTGGAATTTATTATGCTTTAACAGGTAAAATTCCACCTTTTAATAATGGTGTAAGCTGGGAAATATATTTTAAAACTTTAAGTGAGAACCTAGAAGCAAATAGCAAAGATTATTATTTTTTAATTATAAATAAAGATAACCCTAGTGATGTGTTTGTTACTTCGTTAAAAAGTTTAGAATTTATCTTGCCAAATGGTAATAATCTCCCCTTTCAAGCTAAGTGGGATAATAATCGCCAACTTATTCATAGAGATTTTGAAAGTGCAAAAGCCTTTTTACTTGGAACTTTTGAGGAATCTTTAAAACTTCGAGCTGATGCTTATTTGCATTTTAGGACATATTTTTATGAATCTTAATGTAGTAAATCTTGGACAGGTTTTTACCCCACCACATATTGTGAGTGATATGTTAGCCCTTATTCAAAGCACAAAGAAGCTTTCTAATCCTAGATTTCTAGAGCCAAGTTGTGGCAATGGAGCATTTTTTCAAAATCTACCTAAAAATAAAGTAGGCATTGAAATAGATTCTGGTGTAGTTTGTGATAAGGCGATTTTGCAAGAAGATTTTTTTGCTTATTCTACAAACGAAAAATTTGATTGCATTATTGGGAATCCACCCTATGTGCGTTATCAAGACATTGCTATATCTACAAAAGATCTTCTTAAGTCTTATTCCAAGCTTTTTGATTCTCGCTCAAATCTCTATCTTTTTTTCATCTATAAGTGTATTTTGCACTTGAAAGAGGGAGGAGAGTTGATTTTTATTACCCCTCGAGATTTTTTAAAATCAACCTCAAGTGTGCGCTTAAATGAGTTTTTGTTTCATCAAGGCAGTATCACGCATTTTATTGATTTGGGCGATAAAAAGATTTTTGATAACGCCCAGCCAAATTGTGCGATTTGGAGATTTGAAAAGGATAATTTTACGCGTAAGACGCAGTGTTTAAGAGAGTTTTCTTGTATCAATGGACAGCTACTTTTTACTAAAAAAGCCTACACGATTCCTTTTAAAGATTTATTTTTTGTCAAAGTTGGAGCAGTGAGTGGGGCAGATTCTATCTTTGCGAATGAAAAATGGGGTAATATGGATTTTGTTTGCTCACAAAGTGCTAAAAGTGGCAAAACGAGAAAAATGATTTATGGAATCTATGGCAAAGATTGTGCATATTTGCAAGATTTTAAAGAACAGCTCTTGAGGAGGAGGATTAAAAAATTTAATGAATTGAATTGGTGGGAATGGGGTAGAGACTATTATAAAAGTGAGAATCCTAGAATCTATGTTAATACTAAAACACGAAACAAAACCCCTTTTTTCTTGCATCCTTGCAATGTTTATGATGGTTCTGTTTTAGCAGTTTTTCCAAAATTTAAGGTGGATTCTATAAGATTGGGGATATTATGTGAGAGGCTTAATAATGTGGATTGGGAGGAACTTGGATTTGTGTGCGATGGGCGATTTTTGTTTTCACAACGAAGCTTAGAAAATGCAGTGCTAGATTCTAGCTTTTTGGAATTTGCAAATGATAGAATCATTAACGAAGTAGATGGCATTAACCGCGTGTAGCATAGTAGTATCACTTTCAAACTTTATTAAGCAAAATCAAAGTTAGTTTTCACATAGAATTTCCACACACTTTTTATAAATATCGGGATTATTAATAATAATCAACTTAAGTCGTTTTCTTACTCTTGTTAGGGCTTGAAATAGTGTTTCTAAGGGATTATAATAAGCTCTAGCTTTATAGTTTAATCTACCTTCTTCTGTATAGTAGAAATCTTCAGTAATTATTATAACAATATTATCCCATTCTTGTCCAATAGCTTGATGAGAGCTTGTGTCTGAAGAAAGTTTAACTTGGCTTAATTTTTCTTGTGTATGCAAACTAGTGGAGAGATAAATATATTTCCATTTTTCTTTAATTAAAAAATTAACATATTCTTGCGTATCTTGTAAGTTATTTGCGTAGTATAAGGATATATTCTTAAATTCCTTTGGTTTTGAATCTTGAGATTCTTTATTTTTTGGATTAAATATTTTTTTAATGAAATAAGCAATTTCTTTATTGTGTCTAATTTTATTATTTAATTTATAATCAGTTTCTTTTGCAGCTTCTTGAATCGTCTGCGTTACTTCCTTTGCTTCGTTAGCTCTGTTAAGTCTTTGATGAACATCGTGAGAAAAAATTAATATTCCATTTTCTCTTATTTGCAGTATTTCTTTTAGCTGTTTAACGCTTATTCTTTGAGATTCATCAACAATAATAATATCGGCTTGAATTTGTTTAATATGATTAAAATCTTTGATTGGGTAAATATTCCACTTCAAATCTCTAAGTTTATATATTCCTTCATTAAGACTTGCACAATGCACAATTACAACTTTATAGCTTTGTTTCATTAATTTTTTTGCAATGTGATATGTTAGCAGAGTTTTTCCTGTTCCAGCTTGACCAGATATTGAAAATATATAATGACTTTTTTGATGAATCTTTTCTAATATCTCCTTACAGATTTGTTCTTGATAGTTAGTTAAAAAATATTGTTCATTAATAAAAGATTGTGTATTGTTAAAAGGAGAGATTAAATAATTAATTGGGGCAAATAAAGTATCTGGATGTCTTTGTTCGCTTTCAAACTCTCTAAGTTCTTGGAGTAAGTTAGGTGTTTCAATTTCTTTCAATTCTCCCTTGAAATATTTATAGAGTTTCTTTTGAGTAGCCACAAAGGTATAACAATGAATCTCTTTGTTAAGAGGAGAAAAATAGTGGTAATTACACTGAAGTTGTTTAAGAATTTTATCGGTTGCAATCTCCTCAAATTTTAACTCAATATTAATAATTTTATTCTTTTCAAATCTAACTAAATCAAATTCTTTTCCGATTTGTGGAATAGTGTAGTTAATGTAATAGCCCTCAAAAACATTAAAATTTTCATCTTTTAATTTTCTAAACTCTTGACATAAAAGACATAAACTTTGAATCTCGTGTTTTTTAACATTTTGAATTTGTAGAAATTCTTTAATATGTTTGTCCGATAGTAATTCTTCTTCTTTAAAAAGATTGCAAATTTCTAAAAGATTTACAGTCCTTTGCATAAAGATTTTTCCTCACTTGGTAAAATGAATTTTTATGTGTGATTGTATCATAAATGTTTCAGATACAGCTATGCAAAAATTTGCAAAGGAATATTAAGCTATACTCGCCTAAAAGGCTTAGATTTTATCGCAAGATTTTCTAAAACTCCCATTGAGTAGAGAATTACAAGGGAGTTACAATCAAAAAAATTTACTTATTTTTGATGATAACCTCAATGCTATGCAAAATCTCTTGCAAAATCAAGCTAAAAGCTTCAAAAATAGCATTGATTTAATCTATATTGACCCTCCTTTTGCCACAAATAATATCTTTAGACTAGGAAGCACGATGAGCGCAAGTTTAGATTCAAAAATTGCATATAAAGACAAATTTAATTTGGAATCTTATTTGGAATTTCTCTACTATCGTCTAATTTTAATCAAAGAATTAATGAGTGAAAAAGGGAGTCTGTCTTTACACATTGATGATAAGGTGGGACACTAACTGATGTGCATAAACGATTTAAAAAGCAAGATAAAAAGCTTTTATACGATTATACCGCTTCACGCACCCACTGCTAAATAAGTGGTTATCCGTTTAAAACAAATGAGCGTAAATAGTTAAGGAGCAATTAAAAAAAGGATTAAAATGATAAATTTTAAAAAAAAATAAAAATTTTTGCATTATTAATCATTTTAATATATGATATAAATACATTTGAATAAAGCAGTTTTGCCAAATATTAAATATATCAGGCTCTTTATGAAAATAAATAGCAAAATTAAAGTATTTAGCTCTATCTTATAGAATAAATTAAATAAACTTTTTTATTTAATTTTAATATATAAATTTAGATTCTTATTTACATTAATGTTTAAAATGTTTAAGTATTTAACTTTTGGTTATAGACTGCTATTGAGTGTATTTAATCAATTTATTTTACAAAGGATATAACAATGAGACTTTTATTTTTTCTCTTAATAACTCTTTTGTTTGCAGCGTGTTCTTCAACACCAAAGGTTCATCAGCCTAAGCATTCGTCTAAGACTGAAAAAGATTTGGGTATAGGATTAAGTCCAACGCCTCCACCTAATGAACGAATACCGGGTGAAAAATCAAGAGCAATGCTGATGGAAATGGAAGGGCGTGAAATTCCTGTTAGGATTCCTGATGCAAATGCATCAAAAATAGATAAAAATGTTTCTAATCCTATATCAATTATGTCTTCATCGGGAGGTCTTTTAACACTTTGGGCGCTTAAGCCAAGAAATTGGGTATGGGGATATACGCCTATTGATAGTTTTGAGTTTGGCAGAGCAAAATTTTGGCGTATTATAAGTTTTTCAAATGGGCAAGTGATAATTAAAAATATGCAAGAAGATACTTGTCTTCAGGCTTACGGAAATGGTGTAATTCACGATATATGCGATAGTAAAAATCAAGCACAATTATGGAATCTCAACTTTTTTGACAATCAAGCCATACAAATTCAAAGTGTGAGTGCAAAAACTTGTTTGCAAACACCAACTGTGCGAACAACGACATACTATAGTATTTATTTAACAAAATGTGCGACGAGTTCTAACCTTGACCAACAATGGTATATTACCCCTGTGGCACTAGAACCAGAGCCTATTTTTTTCATTAAATAATCAATATTAAGGAGTAAAAATGAGAATACTATTATGCTTTTTAATGAGTTTTACCTTTGTTTTAGCCAATCTTGAAGATTATAGGGTAAGTACTTGGAATCTGCAAGGTTCTTCAGCAAATACTGAGAGTAAATGGAATATAAGTGTGAGACAACTCATCACAGGAGACAATCCCGCTAATGTCCTTATGGTGCAAGAGGCTGGCGCTATACCTGCTTCAGCGAGAAGAACAGGCAGAATGGTTCAGCCCGGTGGAACACCTGTAGAGGAGTTTACATGGGAACTTGGAACTTATTCTAGACCAAATACAGTTTATATCTATTATGCTCCTCTAGATGTGGGAGCAAGAAGGGTGAATCTCGCCATAGTTTCTGATAGAAGAGCCGATGAAGTTCTTGTAGTGCATCAAAATGTTGTTGCTACAGAGGCATCGCGTCCAGCTATTGGTATTCGTATCGGCAATGATGTGTTTTTTAATATTCACGCTTTAGCAAGTGGAGGTGGTGATGCGCCTGCTTTAGTTACAGCTGTACACGATAATTTTATTAATATGCCACAAATAAATTGGCTTATCGCTGGAGATTTCAATCGCGATCCAGCGCTCTTGCAATCGGGGCTAGATACGAGAATCGCCAATCATATCCGTATTACTGCTCCAAACTCTGCTACACATTTTAGCTCTAGAGGAACAAATAGAACACTTGATTATGCGGTAGTAGGTAGATCAAGCCCTTCTCGTTCCACTATAGTATTGCCGCAAATTGCAGCAATACTTATGGCAGCAAATATACGCGCACACCTCTCATCTGACCATTCACCTGTGCATTTTGGACGATTTTAGGAGGCATCAATGAAAAAATTTACTTTATTATTCATTTTAATCTCAAGCTTTGTATATGGAGGTGATCCTGAAGATTTACCAGATTTTACCGCACCATTTTCTCTAAGAAGTCTTGCAACAGGAGATTTGCTTGCTCCAGATTATAGAAAACCAAATTGGAATCTCAAGCAAGTTGATCTTGATGAGCAAATCCGCAAAAGTGATCCTTTTGATAAGTTTAATTTAGGGGCTATGCAATTTGTTAATGCAGATGATCCAAAGTCGTGCCTAGGGATTGATGAAAGCGGATTTTTTGCGCTTAAAAATTGTGAAGAGGATTTAAAAAGTAAAAATTTTGAAACCGTATTTACAATTATTCCTACAACAAGTTCTGCGGTGCAAATTCGTTCTTTTGTTTTGGATAAAACAGAATGTATTTCGGTGTTTTTTAACCCTCGCTTACCTTCAGGAAGGGGCATTGGCATTACTCCTTGTAGTGTAGATAAAATATTAACCATAAATTTGTATAAACTTATGCTCATTCTCCCTCCTTTAGTTGAGGCAAAAACTATTAATCCTTAAAAGTTTGCATAAAAGAAAGATTGAGTTTGTGCGCAAAAGCAATCTCAATTGGCTCTATATCAGCCCTGCAGCACTTTTTTATGAGGGTAAATCGCAAAATTATGAGTTAATAGGCGAGGAATTTAAAGTCAATGCAAAAGGTGAAAGTAGAGTGTCTTATAGCACTTATGCGACTGCACTTATCAAACTGCTTTCTAGTGGAGAGATTAAAATGCGCCAAAGAATAAGCCTCATTGAATTATAGATTCTAATGATATAATGGCACAGATTTTATGCAAAAGGAAATAGAATGAAAGAGACTTTATTGCTTCAGGCGCAATACAATCAACTTGCCAATGCAAATATGTTTGCGACTTTTAAGAAATGCTCAAAGGAAGAGTTGTATAAGGATTGTGGGTTGTATTTTGGGAGTGTGATGCAAACAGCAGAGCATATTCTTTGCGAAGATATAGAGCTTGTTTTGGGGAGGTTTAGTGCCTTTGCTTCCAAACCCTTAGAGGGTATGGAGGAGATTTTGCAAACTCTTAACCTAGAAGAGGGTAAGTTGCAAAGTGCGATTTATGAGGGTATGCACAGGCTAAAAAGCGCATTCTATGAGGATATGGGTGCATTTGAAGCGTTGCGCGCCAAAGTAGATAGCAAAATCATCGCGTTGATAGAATCCATTGAGGATTTTGAAAGCATTGCCACACTTAGCTTTCCGGGTGTAGAGTTTAAAAAATCTCGTGGATTTTTTATCCTCGCACTTTTAAACCACGCTACACATCATCGCGGACAAATTGCCGCCGCGCTAGATATACTCAAAATTGAAAATGACTTTAATGGAATGTTAGGGTAGATAAAGATAAGTTTCTTAAACTTTTTTGCAAACCATTAAATACACAAGTGTTGTGCTTGGCAGTGTAAGAGATATAGCTTTTATGCTATAATGTCGCAAATTTAAGATTCTTAAAATGGAGGGATAGGCAATGTTTTGGGACCAAGGCTATCAATCGTTTGCGTTTCTCATCTATTTTTTTCTCTATCTCCTCACTTTAAGCTCTGCTTCTCACCTTTACACATCACATCATTACATAAATTCTAATTACATTTATGGGCTTTGGCTTTTTGAACCCATAAAATGTATAAAATAAAACAAAGGAAACAAATGAAAAATATCAAACTTACCCACAATCTCGCGTGGGGATTGGTGCTTTTTGGTGGCATTGTAGAATGCTTTTGGGCGAGTGGGTTAAAATATTCCGATAATCTCTTTTTTTACACACTCACAGGAATCGGGATTCTCATATCCTCTGTAAGTATGATTCTAGCGATAAAAGTCTTAGAGATTGGTATTGCTTATAGCGTGTTTGTGGGCATTGGCACAGCGGGCATTACACTTGCTGAAATCTTTATCTTTGGTGAGCCTTTCTCACTTCTTAAAATCCTCTTTATTGCGACCTTACTTCTTGGCGTGGTGGGGCTAAAGCTTTCAGCAGATAAGACAGAGGAAACTCAAGGAGAAAAACTCGCAGAAACGCTCTCACACGATTTGGGAATTGATGAAATCGTGCAAGATTCTATCAAGGAGGCAAAATGAGCTGGGTGTATCTCATAATGGCTGGTTGTATGGAAATCATAGGCGTAATTACGATGAAAAAATACTCCCTAAGTGGGCGAAAAATCTTTTTACTCGGGCTTTTGGTGCAGTTTATGCTAAGCTTTGCTCTGCTATCAATGGCTATGCAGGGCATTGCAATGGCGACAGCCTATGCGATATGGACAGGCATCGGCGCAGCTGGAGGCGTGCTTGTGGGCGTGGTGTTTTTTAAAGAAAGCAAAAGTGCAAAAAAACTCTTTTTCATCGCACTTATTATTATCTCTGTCGTGGGATTAAAGGCACTATCATAAATTTTAGTTAGCTTAGAATCTTTAGCTTCTCTTGGGGCTAAAGAACTACGAGGTTTATATTTACTTGGCTTTTGCTAGATTAGTAGCGCAATATTTGCTTCATAATTTTAATATATTTTTTCTCCAACCCCTTGACAAATACCAAGTATCAGGCTTTATAATGTCAATTTTATTATTTCAAACAAAGGAATCTAAATGATAAAAACAAATCCTCTTTTGCTTCCTACGCTAATGCTTGGTGTATTTGCGCTTTTGAGTATGGAGCTTGGAATGATGGGTGTGCTGCCTATCGTGGCGGAAGTCTATAATGTGAGTGTCGCAGACGCGGGGTGGGTTGTGAGTATTTTTGCACTCATTGTTGCGCTTGTCGCACCGATTTTACCCCCGCTTTTGACGAAGTATGACGCGAAAAAAGTTTTGCTATTTTGCCTACTTGTCTTTAGCGTTAGCTCGTTTTTGGCAGCCTTTTGCACAAATTTTATTGTGTTGCTTATCTTGCGCGCAATTCCAGCATTTTTTCACCCTATCTTTTGCGCCTTTGCCTTTAGTATGGCAGCGGATTCTGTCCCACACAACGAATCCCCAAAGGCAATCGCAAAGATTTTTATCGCTGTCTCTGCAGGTATGACGCTTGGGGTGCCGCTTACTAGCTTTATCGCAAGCAATACAAGCCTTGAAATGTCTTTTATCTTTTTTGGTGCGCTTAATGCCCTAAGCCTCCTTGCCACACTTTTATTTATCCCAAATCAAAAGCAAGAGCAAAAAGCTCCACAAAACGAGCAATTCAAGGTATTATCAAAGCCCATATTGTGGGCTTCTGTCATTGTTGTAATGCTCCTAAATGGCGCAATGTTTGGCTTTTATAGCTATATGAGTGAGTTTTTACTCAATTTCACGCAGGTTTCTTTTAATCTCATTAGCGTGCTTTTGCTTATCTATGGGCTAAGCAATGTCATCGGCAATTTCATTGCGGGTAAAAGCCTTGTGAGTGCGCCCAATGCGACTTTAAGAATCGTGCCTTTAAGCCTCATTGTGTTATATAACGCACTCTTTTTTGGTGGTGGCAATGTTTGGGGAGCGAGTGTGATTCTCATCATTCTTGGCATCTTTGCGGGGATTGGTAATAATATGGCACAATTTGTCGTAACCTCGCCTATCCCAGAGGCAAAGGAACTCGCAAATGGACTTTTCATCAGTGCTGCAAATATCGGTATCACGCTTGGCACTTCGCTTTGTGGGCTGTTTATCTCACTCAATGGCTCACGCTTTGCAGTTTTAGCGGCAGTGTGCTTGGTGGTTTTAAGCATTATATTTTTAATGCTTAGAGGGCAGATTCTCATAAAAAGCAAGGAGACAAAGTGAAAGACAAGGATAAAAAGAAATAAAAAGTTTTTGAGGAGAGGAGATTCTAAGCAAGATGAAATCTTTGCTACACAGAAGTTATTTTTGGCTTGCTTGCATTGTAGGTAAGTCGTGCTTCTTTTTGAGATTCAACTCCTTTTTCAAAAGCAGTATCACGCATTGCTTTATAGCTTGCTTTGAATGTGCCATTTTCTCTATCAAATATATCTTGCAGACTTAAGCGAGTATGATAATAGACAAAGGTTTGCCACTCATTATTATCTCTCTTATAGCCACTATATGCGAGTAAATCGCGCAAACTCTGCTCACTGAAATCCTTGCAAGTCAAATCCTCACAGAGATTTTTCATAAAATCTTTATTTCTAAAGGGCTTGTAGTAGTCTTGCTCGTTTGCCTCAAAAAATGCCTTTGCTTTTTCTAGGTTGGTTTTAATGGTTTCTGCAAGCTCCTGTATTTTCTCTGCACTCCACTCTAATGCGCTTTTACCCCATTTTGAGGTTGCAAAAAGAGCAGCAATAAAGGCAATGAGTGCCGCAATGATGAGGGCAAGCCACCAAGTTGAGATAAAAAATCCTACAAGTATTGTAATTATTAAAGTAAAAAGGCTGAAAGTTGTTGCAGCAATACCTCTATACCAATCTTTAGTTCCCTGATTATAGGTAAAAACAATAGATACATCAAAAACAAAAAATACATATTGCAAAGGACCTACTTTTGGGGCTATATATCCTAGTTTCGTAAGCCTATTAATGCCTTCACCAATAGAGGATAGAATTGCGCTAATAGTCGCCATACCAATATCCGAGCCATTGCCCTCAAAAGATAAGTTTTGTAAAGTGATTTTTATTATGTTTTTAATTTTAGATATAAGAATATATTTATCGGAATAGATTAATTCATCTTGTTCGCGTTCATATTTATCAAGTTCATTGATATAGTGTGGTATATTATTTGGATTTAAAGGTGGAAAATATTCCCAATTACCATTCATTTTTACCCCTTTTGGATATTTTTAATTCTATCATTCACATTATATATTTCTGCCTTGCCTTGTTTCTTTAGGGCTTCTTGCGTTTTTTCGCGCAAGATTCTAATGATTTCTTGTTCATACTGCATTCCCACATATTCTAAAAAGGGTATTGTATGTGAGTGCTTAAAATCAAAGAATTTATAATTTTTGCTTATATCATCACAAACTCTTACTGCCCAAAAAATCTTTCCACCAAAATAACTATGAAATGAAAAATTCCCATAAGCATAAAATTTGTATTGATAATATGGAAAAAAGAGGGGAGCATATTTGATATATACACCTTTGTGTGTTAAGGTGATAGAATGATAAGGACATAAGAAAAGGATATTAATACAAGCACAAATAAAAAGAAAGAGTAAAAGACAAGGAATGATATAAATAATAAAACACAAACAAGCAAGAATAATATAGTCTAATATCTCAATATTTTGTAGCATTATTAAATTAGAGGTTATAAAGTTGAGTGTAGATTCTATTTGGTATTGCAACATCAAAAGAGCAAACAAACAACCGACCCAAAAAACTAATTTTATCATTAATCTCTCTACACGATAAAACCACCCCTTAGGAAAACTATACTTAAACTCATAAATGATTTCATCTTTGTGTGGTTGTGGTGATTTACTCCAATTGCCATTCATTTTTGCTCCTCCTCTTGCAAGCCTCTTCTTTTTTTTATAGGTTTAATTTTCTCACGCAAATCATATTGATTTGCTTTGCCTTGTTTCTCTAAGGCTTCTTGTGTTTTTTCTCTTAGGATTTCAAGGAGCTTTTTCATATCTTGTTCATCATTATCAACTATCACATAAACTTTAGATTCTTTGTTTGAAAGATTATGAAAGTAGTGGCGATATTGTGTGTTTATATCATTTATTCTTATTACCCACGAACCCGTATAGATAGCACTTGATACCCAATTTACATAAAACCCAAATTCCCCATATTTATAGAATCTATGCTGATACCATAGCTTTAAAAAACCACTAGAGCGTATATACATTCCCTCATTAGTAAGCCAAATAGCATTTCTTTGACGAAACAAGAGCCCATTAAAGCTCCATAAAACCAATAAAAAAGGTGCAGGAAAGCAAATACTATATAACCCCAAAACAAGCCAATTTTCTAAGCTCAAATATGTAGGATAACTAAAGATTAGAATCATCGTATCATAGATTGCACTATAATTATAAAAATCTAAAATCAATCCAAGTGAGACAAATAAAACTATTATTGTCGCTATTCTATCTACTATCCGCTCAAAACGATTAAATTTTCCCTTTGGAAAACTATACTTAAACTCATAAATGATTTCATCTTTGTGTGGTTGTAGTGATTTATTCCAAGCCGACATTGCACCCCTTGTTTCCTCTGCGATTATCAATCCTTATGCTGTGATTATAACAAAATCTTTTATGATAAATTTTAATATTCCCCTTGACAAACACCAAGTATCAGGCTTTATAATTTCAAATGTATTTTAAAATCATAAGGAGAAAAAATGCAAAAACTCATTGCTATTGCTTTGGTTACAGCTTTAGGTTGCGTGAATATCGCTTATACAAAGGAGGCAAAAATGCAAAAAACACAAGAAGTGGTTAAAAGTGGCAGTCTTGGAGGATTTAAAGGAGATTCTAAAATCTTTAGCGGTGAAGTGAGTGTCAAAACACTTTTTAAAAGCGGAGATTATCGCCCTTATGGAGGTGGGGAGGTTACCTTTAGCCCAAAGGCTAGGACAGCGTGGCACACTCACCCCGCAGGACAGACGCTTATAGTTACACAAGGCACGATTTATACGGGCACAAAAGCAGGTATTACACAAATCGCAAAGGTTGGTGATGTGGTGCTTTGTCCGCCTGATGTAGAGCATTGGCACGGAGCAGGCTTGAAAGAAAAGGGCGTGCATATCGCCCTTACGCACGAGAAAAATGGCAAGAATGTTACTTGGCTAGAGCTTTTAAGCGATACAGAATATGAGGGCTATATCAAGGAGGCAGAGGGCAAGATGAGAAAATGAGATTTTCAAATATTAAGTTTATTATTTAGGAGAAAGAATGCAAGAGCACAAAGAGTTATTAGAGCGCAGGGAGTTTCTCAAAACCTCTGCAAAATTAGGCATAGGAGCAAGTCTAGTGAGCCTTAGCGGATTTGCCTTAAGTGCGTGTGATTCTAAGACTTCAAACACGCAAACACAACACATTCAAGGAGACATAATGAAAACTAATCTAACCCCAAAAGCCAAGCAAACCTTTGAAAAGCTTTTTGGCAGCACCGATGTGCCACTAAGCAAAAGCGACCCCGAGTTTTTTAGTAATTATGTGAATTTTGCCTTTGATGAAGTCCCCACAGAATCTAAGCTTGAGCTAAAAGAGGGCTTGATGATTACTCTTGCCTCACTTGTAGCTATTCCTGCTTTGAGTGAGTTTAAGGCAATTCTCAATGCGGCTTTGAAAAATGGCGTTGAACCTGTGGCAATTAAGGAGATTCTCTATCAAGCCACGCCTTATGTGGGTATGGGGAAAGTGCTAGATTTTATTAACGCCACCAATGAAATCTTTGCACAACTTGGAATTGCGCTTCCTTTGGAATCTCAAGGCAGGGTAGAATACGCTCAAAGGAGAGAAAAAGGGCTAGAAACCCAACGCGCACTTTTTGGTGAGGCGATTGACAAAGGCAATGCCGCAGCACCAAAGGATTACCAACATATCCGCACCTTTTTAAGTGCGAATTGCTTTGGGGATTATTACACGCGCGGTGGGCTTCCTCTAAAGTTTAGGGAGCTTTTAACCCTTGTGTATATTCTCTCAATGGGCGGGGCAGATTCTCAAGTGAGGGCGCATATCGCAGGAAATATAAGAGTAGGAAATGATAGAGGCAAGCTCATCTCTGTCATCACCGCACTTGTGCCTTACATCGGCTACCCTAGAAGCTTAAACGCCCTAAGTGCGCTTGATGAGATTGCGCCGTTGTAGTAATAGGGAAATAAATGATAACAAACATACAAGGAAATACGATGAAAGAAAAATCAGCAAAAGATTCAAGACGAAAGTTTTTAAAAACAAGTGCAGCACTTGCTACAATGGCATTTTTAAGCGCACAAACTTTCGTAAATGCTAAGGAGGCAAAAATGACAAAAACAGCGATTCCACAAAGAAAAATTGGCGATTTCAAAGTCTCCGCGATTGGCTTAGGTTGTATGGGAATGAGTGCCAATCACGGACCGGCAAGGGATAAAAAAGAAATGATAAAGCTGCTGCATAAAGCGGTGGATTTGGGATATACATTCTTTGATACCGCTGAAGTGTATGGACCACATACCAATGAGGAGCTACTCGGCGAGGCTTTGAAAGGTTATAAAGACAAAATCGTCATCAATACCAAATTTGGCTTTTACTATCCCTTTGGCAAACAACAGCTAGATTCTAGTCGCAAGTCTATTATGCGCGCAGTTGATGGGAGCTTGAAACGCTTAAAAAGGGATTGTATTGACCTCTACACGCAGCATAGAGTGGATATTGACACGCCTATTGAGGAAGTGGCAGGGACGATGAAAGATTTAGTCAAAATGGGCAAAATCAAGGCGTGGGCGTTAGGCGAAGCAGGGATTAAGACAATAGAGAGGGCGCACAAAGTCTTTGCCCCTGTGGCAATGCAGAGTCAATACTCTATGGCATTCCGTGAATTAGAGCAAAATGGCATAATGGACACTTGCCAAAAGCTAGGAATCACGATTGTTGCTTATTCTCCACTTGATAGAGGATTTTTAGGTGGAAACTTTAATAAAAACACGACTTTTCACAAAACGCTTGACTTCCGAGCGTCTATGCCACGTTATACCAAAGAAGCCCTAGAAGCAAATCAAAGTGTGATTGAGTTTATCAAAAAGGTAGCGCAGAGTAAAAGCATTAATGGCAAACCTGCCACCATTGCACAAGTTTCTTTAGCGTGGATTCTCTCTAATAAAAGCTTTGTGATTCCAATCCCAGAGACGACCAAGATTCATAGACTAGAGGAGAATCTTAACGCAAGTTTATTAACCTTTAGCCCAAGTGAGTTAGAAGAAATGAACAAGGAGTTAAGTAAGCTTGTGATTGTAGGTGATAGATACGCACCCAATAGCGATGCGGCAAAGAGCGTGGGGCTGTAGATTTTAAAATCTTATTTGCCCCTTGACAAATACTAAGTGTTAGGATTTATACTATTATTTTATCTTGAAAGGGGCAAATATACAAAATTCACACGAAAAATGTGTAGAGTGCTTCATCAAAACTTTTGCAAACCTTATCACAATGGCAAGTTTTGCAATTTTTTCAATAAATCGCTTAATTTTACTTTTGAAAGATAAGATTCTAAAGTAATTTGTGCTTTTTCAAAAGATGAATCTAAAATAAGATGAATGTTTTTACCCAAAGGGCAAAGCTCATTAGGATTAGCGTGAAACTTAAAAAGCCGATTTTTGCTATTAGTCTCTTTGCCACCCATAGACTGCACTGCGTTAAAAATATCTAAAAGGCTTATTTCTTGTGGTTTTTTACTCAATACACTCCCGCCACTGCCTCTTGCTACATTTATTAACCCCGCAGATTTAAGTTGAGCAAGGATATTGCGGATAATCACGCTATTCACTCCCACAGAATCCGCTAAAGCCTTGCTTGTCATCTTTTTGCAATGTGTTTTGTTAGTATTTGCATTGAACCCTGAATCCTCATTGAAAAACTCCAAACACAAACACATATGGATAGCAATACTAAAGCGTGAGGGGATTTGCATAAGATTCCTTTGATTGATTTGTGGTATTGTAGCACAAGATTGTATTGTAATACTTGACATTATAACAAAACTGTTTTATACTTCCTCTATTCCTAGTTGTAATATTATTTATTACATTAAAAAGGCTAAAATCTAAGGAGACTCAATGAATCCCATTCTTTTTACTATTCTGCTTGCTGTATTTGTTGTGCCTAGCTCTATTTCTGGCACAGCTATTGCCTTACCCTATATCGCAGAGGATATTGGAAGTGATACCACGCTCTTACAATGGGTTGTGAATAGCTTTAATCTATTTTTTGCGTGTTTTACGCTCATTTGGGGTACTATAAGTGATAGATTAGGTGCAAAAACTTGTCTTATTGCTGGGGTGGCAACCTATCTTTTAGGCTCAATACTCTCATTTCTCGCTCCTAGCCTACTTTGGCTTGATGTGGGTAGAGCCTTAGCGGGGATTGGTGGGGCAAGTGTTTTTGCGTGTGGAAGTGCTATTTTAATCCGCACTTTTGAAGACAAGGAACGAGTGAAAGCCTTTGCATTTTTTGGCACAACCGCAGGGCTTGGCATTACCTTAGGACCCACATTAAGTGGATTCCTCATTGATCTTTTTGCGTGGAGGGCGATTTTTGTCTTTCATTTTCTCACACTTGGGGTTGTTTTGCTCCTTTCACCTATGTTGCCAAAAGACCCACAAAAACAACAAAAAGCCTTTAAGTTTGATAAAATGGGTGCACTTCTCTTTATCGCTTTTATGTCAAGCTTTATGCTTTTTATCACCAAAATCCACGCTTTCAAAGAGCCTCAAACACTTGGAATATTAGCCTTTTGTCTCATTGTAGGGATAGTTTTTGGGGTGCATCAGAGAAGTTTGCACTATAAAAATATTACACCAAATCCTACCCTGCACATTCCTCAACCGCTTTTAGACTTTGAAGTGCTTAAAAATGCTTCGTTTTTTGGATTTAGCCTTGTAGCAGTGATTGCTGGATTTAGCTTTGTCGTATTACTCACTTATTTTCCTACTTTTCTCTCCATAAACTTTGGATTCTCTGCCTCTTTTTCTGGGCTTTTTATGCTCTCCCTCACTACGCCTATGCTATTTTGTCCAATTCTTGCAGGAAAAATGCTAAACAAAGGGGTAGATTCTAAAGCTCTTGCCCTTGCAATGTCTTTGATGATGAGCTTAGGAATCTTTGCACTTTTAATCATCTTGCATACTCTAAGCGGTGTTACGCTTCAGCTAATGACGCTTTTAGTGCTTTTTGTTATTGGCTGTGGTATGGGATTACACGCAGGGGCGATTGATGGATTGGCTCTTGGGAGTGTAGAATCTGCTAAAAGTGGCTTAGGCGCAGGAGTGCTTAATTCCTTGCGTTTAGGCTCTGAAGCGGTGGGAGTAAGCCTCTATGGCGCACTTATGGTGGTGTTTATTACCGCAAATCTCTCCTATCTTTTGGATAGTGAAGATTCTGTGTATCCCATTGTGGAAAGTATCGCAAGTGGAAATCTTAGTGCGGTTGAGAATCCGCTGATTTCAGCAAATGCACCCTCTATTTATCTGCAATCTTTTTCTTACACTTTGGGAATATTGGGGCTTATAAGCCTTGCTTTAAGCTTAGGTGTTTGGAGATTGCTTGGGAGGGTAAAATAGAGTGCTTAAACTGCATTAAGCACTTTGAAAAATCTCAATTACTCTTATTATCTTAAGCAAGATTTGCTGTTTTTCTCACTCTACATTTTACCAAATCCCCTTAATAAATACTAAGTGTAAGATTCTATAATATCACATATATTTTGTGTTAAGGAGGAAGTATGCGCTTTACAATCAATGATGAGAATAACTTTTTCAAAGACAAAGATAAGGCTTATATAGAGCCACCCAAAAAAATGCCATTTTTGCTAAAAATAGCCGTTTATTTAGCGCAAAAAAGCGTCAAGAAAGAAGTGCTCATCGCTAAACTTTTGACTTGGTATCCTAAGGCAGCGGTGAGTTCTGCAGTTTTAGAAAGCCTCGTAGCTCACGATGATGCAGAGATTAATAAGCGGATTCTAAAAATCATTCGTGTGCAGGTTTCTATGCTGGTGGCTTGTCCATTTTGTATTGATATGAATGCCTTTGAGTATGAAAAATTTGGATTAAAACTCGATGAAATCAATGCAATAGCTGATAAAAATTACACTTATCATACTTTTAGTGAAAAAGAAAGGATTATCTTACAATACGTAGAAATGGCGACAAATACGCCTGTTTTTATTTCAAAAGAGATTGTTTGTAGTCTTAAGGAGCATTTTTCTGAACGTGGTATTGTGATTATTACCTCAACCATTGCGCAGGTGAATTATTGGTCAAGGCTTATCCGCGCTCTTGGTGTGCCTGTCGCTGGATTTGGCAATATCTGTCGCTTAGAGGAAAAAGGCTAATCTCACCTCATAAAAGCAAATATTTTTCTACAATTTCTCTCCAACCCCTTGACAAACACTAAGTGTTAGGATTTATAATGTCATTTTATAAGCCTCAAAAACTTGGTTAAAAACTTTAAAAGGAGATGAGATGAATTTCACCATTTTAGAAGCGGAGCATAAAAGCGGCATTCCCTCACGCAAGATTCGCTTTTGGCTAGATAAGGGACTTTTTCCACGCATTTATAAGGACAAAAACGGCACACGGCTTTTTAATCCAAAAGATATTGATTGGCTCTGTTGGATTAACCTTTATCGTGAGCTTGGAATGAGTATTAAAGAGCTTAAATATTACAAAGATTTGTGTGATAAGGGCGATGAAACATTAAAAGAGCGATTAAAAATCATTCAAGCGCAAAAGAAAAAGAATCTCGCCCAACTTGCAAAAGCTAAGGAAAATATCGCAATGCTTGAATACAAAGAGCAGCTTTATACAGATTTGATTGAAAATGGAGTGGATTATCGGCATTCTAGCTTTAGCGAGTGCAAAAGGGTTTTGAAAGAACAGGTGAAGGAGCAAAAATGAAAAATCAAGATTTTAAAAGGCGTAAGGTGCTAAAAGATTCACTCATTATTGCAGGAGGATTAGGAGTGCTTGGCACGCAAGCATTTGCTAAAACACATCATCAACAAATACAAATCAAACAAGGAGAGAGAATGCAAACACGATTTGAAAAAGGTTTAAAACAACTTCAAAGCATTGATGGAGAGGCGGGGGACAAAGTCATTAGCTCCTTAGAGGATATTGCACCTGATTTGGGACGCTTTATTATAGAATTTGCCTTTGGTGATATTTATACGCGAGGTGAGCTTAATCTGCAAGAGCGAGAGATGATTACGCTTTCTAGTTTGCTCACAGCAGGAGGCTGCGAAGCACAGCTTGAAGTGCATATCAATGCGGCTTTAAATGTTGGCATAAGCAAGGAAAAAATTATTGAATGCTTGATGCAGTGCATTCCTTACACAGGATTTCCAAAGGTACTTAATGCGGTGTTTGTAGCTAAAAAAGTTTTTAAGGAGAAACTATGAAACCAACTTTTTCGCTTCGTAGCACACCCACACCTAGCACAAATCGCGATATTTTCACGCGGGATTTGGGTGGGGAGCTTATAGATATGAATGACCCAGAGTTTGAGAGGATTAAAGAGATTATTTTAGAGACGATTAGGCTTACAAGTGAGCTAAATAGCGTACATCATAGCACTGAACGTGTGCGGGAGCTATTTTCGCAAATCATTGGCAAAGAGGTGGATTGCAGCACTTGGATTATCCCGCCTTTTTATGTGGATTTTGGCAAAAATATTAAGGTGGGCAAAAATTTCTTTATGAATCAAGCTTGCACCTTTATGGATAGGGGCGGCATCACAATCGGTGATGATGTGTTTATCGCACCAAAAGTCTGCCTCACAACGATTAATCACGATTTTAATCCCTACAATCGCCAAGCGACTTTTTGCAAACCCATTGTGATAAAAGATAGGGTATGGATAGGGATTAATGCAACCATTTGTCCGGGAGTAACCATTGGGCAAAATTCTGTGATTGCTGCTGGAAGTGTGGTAACTAAAGATGTTCCTCCAAATGTGATTGTTGGAGGCAACCCTGCAAGGGTGCTAAAAAGCATTGAGGGGTATGAGAAATAGCCACATAAAGCAATAACAAGTTTCTACATCTTAAGGGCATTTATAGGCAGGTAGAAATTTTATATTCAGCCAAAACTGCTATAATAAACACAAGTTAGATACCCCAAAAGGATATATATATGAAAAGCTTAGTTTCACGCTTATATGCCTTTGTTTTCTTCTTTTTTAGCCTTTGTGTGCCCTTTTATACTGCTCTTGCGCTTGAAAATCCTAAGCAAGTCTCCCAAAAACTTGCCAATAAGCCCAAAGACAGACCCATTGCCTTTGTAAGTAAGCCTGATTCGCTGACGCAGTGTCTCACGCCAGTCTTTACAAACTCTGAGGGTTATGTGGGTGTAAGTGATTGCGAAGAAGCAATAGATGCGCGTTATGATGTCTTTAGCCGCATAGCGTGGAAACTTCGCGATGGTTGGGTATGTTTAAGTGCAGAAAATGAAAAGTATAATCAAGGTAAGCGACTCATCTTAAGACCTTGCGTTATTGATGATAAAACGCAAAGTTTCACAATCAAAGACAATATGCTATATACTCCTGATTTGCGCTTTGTGGTTCGTATTGCCAATGGATTCCTTACTCTGCAAAAAAGCCAATCTAAAGGTGTGCAATCTAATCTTATCCTCCATAATATGCAAGAATGGCTTGATACAATAGCCACTCCTGCACCCTTAATGCAAAAGGGCTTTATCGCCTGGAAATTCATTAGCCCTCAAGGTTTTGATGTATATTATTTGCGCAATAATGAATCGATTAAAAATGACCCGCAAGAGCTTTATTTCAACCTTGAAAATGGCATTATCGCACAATATGATTCAGCAAGTGCAAAGATGTTTTGTCTTACTTCTAAGCAGAATGCAAAGCAAGATTGGAATTGGGTGAGTTGGGAAGAATGTTTGCAGCAAAATTTGCGAGAAAATAAAGCAGCACCATCTAAATTAAACGCGCAAAATTGGAAACTTTTTATGTTTGCGGATAATGATAGCGCAATGCTTAAGGATTATTTAGGCAATTTTTTACGCGTTACCAAATATGGCTCAAATTGGAAAGATTTAAAAATGCAAATCTTTCAGATTCTCTCCCCACTTGCCCTGCAAATGGCTCTTATGCAAAGAATCTAAAAGCGAGTGTAAAATTACCCCCTAGCTTTGTCTTAACGCAAGAGTGGAAAAAGCGATTATGGCAGATTGCAACGACAACCGATGGAGTTTTAGAAAGAGCTGGAGATTGTGGCGTGTGTTTATTGCATAGCTATCAAATGATTGCTGAAATGAATGAATATACTGCTACTCCGCTAGAATCTGGAGGCTTTTTCTTTGATACAGCTTTTGGACGTAATCCTTTTACTTCTTTTCGTGCGCGTTATCCAATGCTTGCTGCTTCGCTTGAACAATATCGTGCCTCTAATACTCCACCGGGCTTATCTCGCTCTGCTGTGTTTGCATATGCAGCACAGATGTATAGAGCCATTGCCTTAAGCCTTTTTCCCGGACATTTTTGGCTCTCTTCAGAGTTTGCCACAAGTGATGTTACAATAAGAAGTGCGTTGAGAGATTTGTTTCAACAACCTGCTGGGACTTTATGGGTGGTGCAGATGTATTATGTCGCCCGAGATGGTAGCTTCAATGGACACGGAATGCCTGTGCTAAGGACAGGTGATGGAATCCAATTTATCCCAACTAACTTAACAAATATGAACTATGAGGGATATGAGCGGGCATTATCCAATTCTTTTGCACATAATTTAAGAGAGGCATACAATGTCGTTACGCGCAATGGCACACTCAACTTATATATGCTTTATTCCTTGCGTTTGCGTGAGATTTATCCTAATCCCATTAATGCATTTGTATCTAATAATAATTGTAGCGGTGAGGGGGAAGATAGGAGAGGAACTCGCAATATGCCCCTTAGTCGTTTTATCAATCAATGTGCAAGTGGGAGATGTGTTTTGCAATAACGCATTAAGCAATGTGCTTGGGAAATTGTCCTTGCCTTGCAAATTTTATGCGTGGTTGTAAAAGTTTTTGATTTACTCTAGCTTTAGAATCTAGCATTTTTATTTTTTGGTAAGTAACCTTTATAGATTTTCCCTCTCCAACCCCTTGACAAACACTTAGTATCAGGCTGTATAATTTCAAAATCTATTTTAAGGAGAACAAATGAAAAGAATTTTACTTTTAAATGGTGGCAAAGTCTTTGGAGGCTCTGGTGGGAGGCTTAGCCAAACTTTGCACGATGTCGCAAAACAGACTTTAGAGAATCTTGGCTTTGAGATTTTGCAAACGCATATTGATAAGGGTTATGAGGAGCAAGTAGAGGTGCAAAAATGGCTTCAAAGTGATGCAATCATCTATCAAATGCCCGGTTGGTGGATGGGTGAGCCGTGGATTGTGAAAAAATATATTGATGAGATAGGTATTGCTGGGGCTGGGAAGTTTTTTACAAGTGATGGGCGGCATAGTAATAATCCAACTCAAGGCTATGGCACAGGCGGACTTTTGAAAGACAAAAAATATATGTTTTCTCTTACCTGGAATGCTCCGATTGAGGCTTTCACAGAAAAAAATGGATTTTTTGAGGGAGTGGGGGTAGATGGCGTGTATTTGCATTTACACAAAGCACACGAGTTTATGGGAATGCAGGCTTTGCCGAGCTTTATCTGTAATGATGTCGTCAAAAATCCGCAAGTGGAACAATATATCAAAGACTATGAGGCGCATTTGAAAAAGGTTTTTGACAAATAGAGCTTTAGTAAGCGCAAAGTTGCGCGTTTTAGATTCTAATAAAGGAGCAATAATGACAAATCGTAGGGACTTTTTAAAGAATCTAGCACAACTTGCAGGAGCAGTGGCATTCACGGCTTATGCGTCTTATCCACTTTTCGCACAAAATGTGAAATCCCAAAGCACACAAGGCAAAGGTGAAAGGCTCAAAGTGCTGATTATCGGTGCGAATGGGAGTGTCGCAAGGGTAGCTACTACGATGTTTTTACAAAATACCAATGTAGATTTGAAACTTTATTTACGAAACTCAAAGCGACTTTCCCACCTCAAAAGTGCGCGTGTGGAAGTAGTGGAGGGTAATGCACTTGATGAAAATGCGCTCAAAAAGGCAATGAGTGATGTCAATGTCGTCTATGCGAATCTTTATGGCACAGACACGCCGCAAATGGCAAGAGTAATTATAGATTCTATGCAGCAAGTGGGGCTTAAAAGGCTTGTGTGGATAACTTCCTTTGGCGTGTATAATGGGCAATACCAAGAGATTCCAGAGAGTGAGCTAAGGCGCATTGCAAACTATATCGCGCTACACAGAGAGGAAGTAAAGATTATAGAATCTTCCCCGCTTGATTACACGATTATCCGAGCGCAGTGGTTTAGCAACGCCGATGAGATAGACTATGAGCTGACGCAAAAGGGCGAAGCCTTTAAAAATCCAAGTGGGAGAATCTCTCGCAAAAGCATCGCGGATTTAATTGTCAAACTCTGTACGACAAAGGATTTTGGCATCAGGCAAAGCTTAGGGATTAATAAGCCTTTGAGGTGAAAATCTCTTCATTTGCTCTATCGTTTGTGTATCTAGTCTATCCCCACGATTGCTTAAATCCTGCACAATTTCCTCCCAATCCTCTTGCTTAAGATTCTGTCCAAATTTCGCTTTTGCAGTTAAAGATTTCACAAGGATTTTTCCTACAAATACACCTTTTTCTTGACCGATAAATTGCCCTTTCTCCATATCCATTGTTTGATTATTTGGCTCATATTTTTGAACAAGGCGCGTTAAAATATGCTTTTTCTCTACCAAGTCTTCTACCACGCAAAATTGTCCTTCTAAAAAGATAGAAAAGAAAAATTGCGTGGGAATCATCGTGTGATGTAAAAAGTATGAGGGGATATAAGCATAAGGCTTTGCTGCACTAAAGGCAACTTTGGGATTTTGCTTTAAAAGTGCGTATTTGCGTCCAGCCTTTGCTCCGTGCAGATAAATTTTAGAATCCTCATAGCAAAAGCTAAGTGGCACAGCATAAGGGATACTATCAGGTATTACGAGTGTGCCAAACTCTATTTGGTTTAAAAATTCCGCAATCAACTTAGAATCTTTACAATCAAAATCTTTGCGCCGCATTGCTTTCCTTAAGAGGTCTTTAGCTTTAGATTATAACATAAAATTATCATTTCCTTTTCTCCCGTCCATTGCAAAGCACAATTTCTCACTCTCAGCAGAATTTTCTGAAAACTTCAATGATAAATTCTAAGCTTTAAAGTTTAGGCAAGATTTTTTAACTCACCTTTG
>NZ_JRMS02000010.1:0-82810 GCF_000762925.2 Helicobacter sp. MIT 03-1614 | reverse complement strand
ATCTTTGCTTCATAGGTATTTGTTTGTGTATTAGTGTTGGTAATATCATTGGCTATATCACTTAATATATCTATGCAGGTATTATAAGCATCTATGGCTTTTTTACCCGTGCGACTATCAAGTTTTCTATATGATTCTGATTTATTAGAATCTAAGAGTTTGTAGAGTTCTTTTTTTGTTTTGAGAATATCTACATTTGCCTTATTAAATCCATTGGCAAAGAATGTAAAATCATCTATATAATATGATGTGTTGCCACTCTCCTCTGGCACTTGGTATTTGCGTATATCATTGAGGGATATATGGGTTGTTGTGTTATGTATGATGAGATTTTGTATCATCTCTTGCAAAAGATTTTCTAAAAGGTTGTTAGAATCTTGGCTCAATGCTCTATAATCTCTTGCTATAAAATGATGAGATTGCAAGTCTTTGAGTAAAGAGCCTAAAGTGTCATAGTGATATTGTAAGAATTGGCTTGTCTCATTATAGATTATGCTATGTGTATTATTTTCTGCATTATAGTGATGATAGAGACTAGGCATTGTATGGTTAAAGTCTTTACTTGTAAGTAATGGCACGATATAGAGTAGATTTTCTCTTTGATTTCTTGGAAGTTTAGATTCTAAAAGCATAGTGTATGTTTGTGGCACATTAAAGTATTTGAGAGGGAGTGAGAGGATTTCACTAGAGATATTAGAATGAGAGAGAGAATGCAAAGAATCTAGGGCATTAGATTCTAAAATAGAAGCAGAATCTAATGTGTGAGATTGTAAAGAAGTATCAAGACTAGAGGATAGAGAATCTATGCTATGGCTTTTAAAATCTTTATATATTTGCAATCCTAGTATGCTACCTGCACCAAGTAAGCTTAAGTCTCTTAAATCTTTAATAGCTTTGCGTCTTTTAGAATCTATGTGAGCATTTGACAATATGTTTGTGTTTGTGTTTTTAGAGTTATTTTTTTGCATAAGTATCCTTTTATGAGTTGATTTCTTTATTTAATTTGTCTTGGACAAGCAAATCTTGCAATTTTATCTTTTTTGCCTCAAAGTGCTTTTTAATTTTTTCAATAAACAATATGTCTTGCTCATTACCTTTTGTTTTAAGTGTATGTAGATATTGTATAGGATTATTATAGGATAAAATAGTTTCCTCCTCACCTGCTTGACAATAAATATTATACTTACTTGGATAACCCCAAGTTGTTAATGGGTTTTGCCTCCAATTTGTATAATAAAATACTTCACTTATCTTATAGGCATATATTGTTCCATTTTGAGAATCCACAAGAGAAGATATGAGAGCATAAGTATTGCCAAGTTGTATGGTGAATGATAATTGATAAATATAAGGCTTTAGTAATATAAAATCTTTTTTGATACTTAAATTATCTTTTTTATTTATTTTTTCAACAGCTAATGCTATTTGGCTACTATTACCTTCAACAAAAGTATCAGTTACCATATCTTGAGTGATACTATGCCAAAACGATTTAACACGAACATCTTGCCTTAAGGTCTTTTTTTCTTGCAGAGTATAATAATCTTGTATATATTGCGGTAAAGGGCGAGAATAAACAATGCCTTTTTGGGAAATTTCGCATAATCTCTCATATTCCTTATATTCAGAATCTAAAGCCTTAGGGATAAAGGCACGATAACTTGTAGGATAAGAACAACCTTTCATCATAAAAAATACTATTAAGATTCCAATGATTGCTAAGACATTATATTTCATTCATTGCTTCCCTCCTTTATTTCAATGAACACTCCCATTCATAAGCACTTTTGACAATCACTCTTAAATCATTATATTTTGGTTTCCATTGCGTAAGGGAGAGAATCTTTTCATTTTTGGCACTTAGCTCAATAGGGTCGCCCTCTCTACGAGCAGATTCTATAACTTTAAAATCCATTCCGCTGATTTCTTTGACAACATCAATTACTTCTTTTACACTATATCCTTTGCAATAGCCTACATTAAAAATATTGGAAGTTTGTGTATGCTGTAAAAATGTAAGAGCTTCAAGATGCGCACTTGCTAAATCATCAATATGAATATAATCGCGGATACAAGTGCCGTCCTTTGTGGGATAATCTGTGCCAAAGATACTCATAGATTCTCTTTTGCCACAAGCACACTCACAAGCGACTTTGATAAGATGAGTAGCATTTTTGCTCCTTTGCCCCAAGCCTTTATGGTTTGAGAGAATCTGTGGCGTGTTATCCATACTCGCTCCTGCGACATTAAAATATCGCAATGCTACATAATTAAAGTTTTTGAATGCAAGTGAAGTATCGTATAAGATTCGCTCGCTCATCATTTTTGAGCTTCCATAAGGATTAATAGGTAAAAGTGGGGCATTCTCATCAATAGGGATAAGTGAAGTATGTGGCTCTCCATATACTGCTGCTGTAGAGCTAAAGATAAATTTTGTTATGCCGCATTCTATGCACAAGGCAATAAGATTTGTAGTATTAAGGGTGTTGTTTGTATAGTATTCAAGGGGTTTGAGGACAGATTCTCCGACAATAAGCGAAGCCGCAAAGTGAATCACTGCCTCAAATTTATAGTGCAAGAGCAAAGTGCGCATTTTGGATATATCGTTGATATTGCTTTGCACAAAACTCACTCGCTCCTCAAAGCATTCTTGGAGATAAGCAATGTTTTCTTTAAAGCCTGTGCTTAAATCATCAACGATAAGAATATGATAATTTGTATTTTTCAAAAGACAATAAGCAGTATGAGAACCGATGTAGCCACTCGCACCTGTAAGCAAAAGATAAGGCATATATGCTCCTTAAACTTGATAGAATCCGCATTTAGATTCTATCAAGTTAAGCTAAATATATCCTGCAACCTTTGCAAGCAAATATCCTGCTACACAAGAGCTAAATACCCCAATAAGCCCGGGTAGGATAAAGCTGTGATTAATAACAAATCTGCCAATATGCGTTGTGCCACTTCTATCAAATTGAATCGTTGCCAAATCACTAGGATAAGTAGGCAAAATATAATATCCATAACAAGCTGCCGCAAAAGCTACAATAATACCCGGCTCTACACCAATACCCAAAGCCAAAGGCACAAATGCTGCAATAGCTGCTGCTTGAGAATTAACAAATTTAGAAATCAGCAAGAGCATAATCGCATAAGTCCAAGGGTGAGCTTTGACAATATCACCAAGTGCATCTTTCATCATCGGTGTATGCACTGCAAACATTGTATCTGCCATCCACGAGATTCCAAATACTGCTACGAGCGCAATCATACCAGATTTAAAAATTTCATTATTCCCAATTTTTTTCGCATCAACATTCGTAAAAATAATAATGAGTGCGCCTGCGAGGAGCATAAAAGCTTGAATGACATTTACCATTGAAATATAATCCATAGATGGATTACCAAGCTTGTCTTTTTGTGCAATAGCTACAATTTCTCCAGATTCTAAAGCGGATTTAAATGCACTCTGCCCCCCCCCTTGTGCCTTTTGGTCAAAGCCTAGAGCCTTTAAATCCACTATACCTTTATTCTCACCATTTGGTGTCCATTTGATAGTTGTTTCTTGCAGATGAGCTTCATAAGCCATTTTTTGTCCCCAGTTTGGCTTGATAGATTCAAAAGCTCCTACTAAGGCTACAAGTGCGATTGCACCTAAAAATATCCACATAGCCACCCAATCTTTTGTGGGAAGTTTGACTCCCAAAAGTGTTTTAGAATCCCCATAAACATATTTGTGAAATTCGGGGTCTTTTAACTTTTCTTGAAATTCCAAGTCTTTATCCAAGTCTTTGCCTCTAAACCAAGAAAAAATACCGATGCAAAGCACGCCAAAAAGTGTGCTAGGAATAGTAATTTGAAGCAAATTGATATAGCCATCAAATCCTGCAAGTTTATGCTCTGTATTTAAAAGCAAGGCTGTTAGGCTCACAACTGCCACAGATACAGGAGATGCAATAATCCCCATTTGTGAAGAAATAGAAGCAGCTGCCATAGGTCGTTCAGGGCGGATATTGTTTTTAATTGCAATATCATAAATAATAGGCATAATTGTATAAACTACGTGTCCGGTGCCACAAAGAATCGTCAAAAAGCAAGTTACAAAAGGAGCGAGGATTGTGAGGAATTTTGGATTGCGTCTTAGAATACGCTCTGCAATTTGGAGCATCACATCTAAGCCTCCGCTTGCTTGTAGTGTTGCACTTGCTACAACCACAGCAAGAATGGTAAGCATAACATCAATAGCAGGTTTGCCCGGCTTGATATGAAAGACAAATACGAGCATTAAAATACCAATGCCCCCAAGTAATCCCAAAGCAATACCGCCTTTTCTTGCACCATAAAAAAGGCAAATAAGCACGACAAGGAGCTGAATACTAAATTGCCACCCTTCATTTAAACTTGTAAAAAATTCCATAAGTCCTCCTTGAGTATAAGAAAAATTCGGAGCATTATTTCTAAAAGAATGTTACATCTGACTTAAATAGATAATATTTAAGTTTTTTTATGGCGTGAGTGTGTTAAAGTGAGGCATATTTACATTTTTCCAAAGGAAACAAAATAAATGGCAGCTTTTCAAATTGTGCTTGTGCAGCCACAGATTCCACAAAATACAGGCAATATAGGGCGGCTTTGTGTGGCGACAGATTCTGTATTACATTTGATACATCCGCTTGGATTTAGCACAACCCAAAAGGAGCTTAAGCGTGCCGGGCTTGATTATTGGCAACATTTACAGGTATATGAATGGGCAGATTTGAATACATTTTGGCATTCTTATCCCCCAAGTAAGAGACACTTTTTCTTTAGCACTAAAGCACAGCAGCTCTATTATGATGCAGATTTTTCTCAAGGTGGGTTTTTATACTTTGGCAGGGAAGATGCGGGATTGAATGAAGATATTTTGCACACATATCAAAAGCAAGTGTATAAATTACCAATGAAAGCGGGTGTGCGGAGTATCAATCTCGCTACAAGTGTTGGAGCAGCTCTTTATGAGGGAGTGCGTCAATGTCAATCTTATAAGATTCTATAAACAATATACTTAGTTTTATATTTGTGTGGTGCAATGAGTGTAGATTCTCATATCTTCTTTACCAAAAGCTTGGAGGAGTTTATTAATAATAAATTGCGCTTTTTGTTCATCAATAAACATTCTAAAAAGCCCATATTCTTGCCTGCCGCTTACTTGTTCTGAAGCACTTTGTAAAAGGAAATTAGAAGCATATTTAGCGCAAGGAATATAGAAAAAATCATCATATCCATCTTCTAAGAGCATATCTACAATCGCATCTTTGAGCGTATCCTTAAAATAAATATCAATGCTTAATGTTTGATTTTGCATTAGTTTTCTTTTTGAGAGATTGTATTTTGTGCGTCTTCACCATATTGGACAATGACACGAATTTTAAAGATACCTATAAGATAAAGTATGATTCCATACACAACCATCACTCCAAA
Organism: Helicobacter sp. MIT 03-1614; assembly: GCF_000762925.2. Lineage (NCBI taxonomy): Bacteria > Pseudomonadati > Campylobacterota > Epsilonproteobacteria > Campylobacterales > Helicobacteraceae > Helicobacter > Helicobacter sp. MIT 03-1614. The sequence continues at coordinate 77,350 of NZ_JRMS02000010.1, read as the reverse complement.
GCCCATAAAGAGGATTCCAAAAAAAAGTGCAACATTCTCATTTTGAAGCCTTGCTGTAACTAGAAAGCCAATTGATGAAATAAGAAAGACAAGGAGTCCTACAACCATAATTTTGGTTGCTTTAAAAAAAGTTTTTTCATTGGTGATAAAACTTAGCTCTTTGCCGAGCTCCCATAAAATATAAACGACAATAGGAGCAGCGATAGAGCAAAATATCATATAGGCAGAAAAGCTTGAAGTTATGGCAATTATGTCGGTTGATGTAGAAGAATTGTTGAACTCGGGAATAAATAATTGAAAAATACCAGCTATAATACCGATAACGAGCTGAATAGCATAGAGTTTTAAAAGTCGTTTTCTTCTTGCAAGTTTGCAGAGATAAAAAAAACAAAAGAGAATACAAATAGTCCCGCAGAATCCGATAATAGTGCTAAGTGTGTTGCTCATTGCAGGTATTTCACCTGTGAGCATATTCATTGAGGATACAACGATATATACATTAATCACAGCAAGAATCAGAGCGCCAATCCACAATAATTTAGCGCGTTTAAGGAGTGGTGTATGTTCAATAGTATGGATTGGGATATTATCAGGGATTGGCGGCATATTAACTTCAAACAAAGCCATTTCTCTTCTCCTTTTTTAATTTTAAAAGTGTGCATTCTATCACATTAATTTAAATTTTATTTGAATTTATAGCTTTATGATTTTTGCTCCAAAGCCACCCATATTTGCAGGTGCATCACTAAAAGAGAGAATCTTAGGGTGAGTAAGCAGATAGTCTCGCACAAGTTTACTTAAGATTCCGCTGCCAATGCCGTGATATACAAGCACTTCATCATATCCAGCAATGAGTGCATTTGATAAAAACTCATCAAGTTTCTCTATTGCCTCTTCTCCACGCATTCCGTGTAAATCTAGGCTTACACTTACACTTTTGCTTTGCTCAAATGTAATATGAGATTTTGGTGTGGGAGAAGGTGCGAAAGAAGGCTTAAGATTCTCTAGCTTTTCTTTAAACTTAAATCCGCCTTCAAGTTCTATTACACACATTTCACCCTTTATACTTAAAATATGTCCTTTTGCATTTTTATATTTTATTTTATCACCAACTTTAAATGTATGAGGATTTTGTGTGGTTTTTTGGAGAGAGGGTGCAGTATGAAGAATCTTATGAGATTGATTAAAAGCTTTGTGCATTTCCTTGCTTTCTTGCGATTTGAGGGCAGATTTGAGCGTTTGTGTGGCTTGGTTATAGGTAGATTGTAAATTGTGTTTGAGCAGCTCAAATTCTTCTTTTTGCGCATTGGAGAGTTCATTGAGGGAGAGAATCTTGCGCTCATATTCTGCAATAAGTGATTCTAATTCAAGTCGCTTTTGTTCAAGCGTGATTTCTAATTCACTTGAGCGTTCAATAAGCTCATTTAATCGCTCTTTATCTTTGCCATACACAGCTTTGGCTTGAGAAATAAGGGAAGCGGGGATTCCATATCTTTGCGCACTTTCAAATGCGTAGCTTTTCCCAATGCTTCCATCAAGAAACTCAAAGAGTGGCACTTGAGCTTGAATGTCATACATTGCCGCACAGAGTTGGACTTTGGGATTATGTGCCATAAGTGCGGCAAGATGTTTATGATGCGTGGTAAGGAGGATTTTAGCGTGATGTTGGAGCAAATATTCAAGTAATACTTTATAAAGGCTGGCTGCCTCATCTGCGTCTGTGCCTAGCTCAATTTCATCAATGCCAAGCAACAAATCAGAGGTATTAAGAATCTGCTTAAACTCAAGCATACGTCCTGCAAAAGTGGAAATATCATTTTTGCTATTTTGAGGGTCAGAGATAATAGCTTTAATATGCTTAAAATATGGAATCTTTGAGTGGTAAGCGTTGATTTTAAGCGGGATAAGAAATTTACTTAAAAAACACGCGCTAAGAAGTGATTTTAAAAGCATTGTTTTTCCTCCAGCATTTACACCTGTAATCATCAAAACATCGCCTTTATATGCAAAATTTATAGGTTTTGGGGATTGCAAGGCAGGGTGGGAAAATTCAGATAAGATAATGTTTTTTTCGCGTGTCATTTCATATATAAAAGAGAGATTGTGAGCTTTGGCAAAACTCAATCGCGCATAGATATGGTCAAAAGTATCAAAGGCTTTGTTAAGAAAATGCAAAAATCGCTCGTGTTTATGAAGTGTGTTTGAAAGAGATTTGCAAATATTATAGAGACTTTGTTCAAGACTATCTTTGAGCTCATTTTGCTTTTCTTTAAGTGTTATAATACTCTCTGGCACAAGATAGAAAAATCCGCTATGAGAGCGTTCAAGCACCATACCCTTGATGATATGATTATATCCCGCCTTAAGCAAAAGACATTCGTTTTGATTGATATAATGCACAGAAGAATCTATAAGATAAGGAGCAAGGCTAGAAGAGTGCAAAATACGCGATATATGCTCATCAATGTGCATTTTAGTGCGTGAAATGTGAGATTTAAGCGTGTCAATTTCGTTATACACGCCCTCTTTAATCTCTCCTTTATCATCAAATACATTATCAATCTCTTGTAATCCATCAGGGATAAGAATCTTATCAAGCCATTCTTTGGTGCGAGGAGTAGATTCGGATATATTTTTTTTGAGATAAGCAAAATATCGCATCAGCTTGATAAATGCAAAGATTTCATACAATTTTAGAGTGCCATATTTTTGCAAAAGCCTTAAGGGTTCATTGAGATTTTCAAGTGGCGGAGGTGGATTCAATGGGTGGTTATCAAGCTCTTGCAAAAGTATGGCATAAAAATGCCTATCTCCTTCAAAAATAAAGGATTTTTCACGTGCAAAATATGTTAAAAAATCTGCGAGAAAATCAGATAAGTCAAGCTTGGCAATGAGCCTTTCATTATGGTTTTGCACTAGGCATATCCGCTAGAGTGTCATCTTTGTTTTTATCTTGTGTAGCTTTTTGTATAGAATCTTTATCTGCATCATCTATATCATTTATTTTACAATCTTGCAAAGGTATGATAATGCCATTATAAGGCGTATTTGATTTGCCTTGAAAGCTCATTGTGCCATTGCTTAGGATAAAATGCTCTGCGCTAATCGTGAGAGTGCGCGATTGAAAAGCGCAAGTAAGAATCTTATTGTGCATAAAAGCACTTTTTAGACGTGAAAATTCCTCACTCTCTTTTTCTTGTAAAATATTATAAATCCCAATAAGCAGGGCAATAAGAAGTAAGCACAAGCCTAAAACAATTTTTGTTTTGCGCGGTATTTTGTCTTTGTTTTGCGCTAATATAACTCCAACTACCACAAAGAACACCAATAGAAGTATGAAAATAATATAGCCCATTATTTTTCTCCTCGTAATTGATAAGTAATATCTCCTGCACCAAGTCCGATAATAAGAGCATCTTGCAAGGTTTTAATGAGATTGTCTCCATCATAGAGGTGGATTTGAGAATCTTCTCGCTTAAGATGTGTAGCAAAAGTGGGATTATAATGTGCAAAAAGTGTGGCAAAATCAATATCTATATGTTCCTCTCCAGCTTTCCACACAGGCAAAATTACAAGCTCATCGCACGCATTGCTAAAACAATCTATGAAAGCTTGTAAATTATCAAGCACACGCGAGTATTTATGAGGCTGCCAAATGGCAATGACTTTATTATGGGGTTTAAGCGAGTTATAAATCGCTACGCTTTTGAGTGTAGCGAGAATTTCTGTGGGGTGGTGGGCATAATCGTCAATAATCGTTGTTGTGCCTTTAGTAAGAATATCAAAACGTTTTTTAATGCCCTTAAAATGTGTGAGATTTTCTTTTATTGTTGTCAAAGCATCAATACCGAGCTCATCAAGCGCACATAAAATAGCTAAACTCGCATTTTGTGCCATATGCTCTCCAAAGCCCCATACACTAAACTCCCCATAGTTTTTGAGGCTAAAAGTTGTTTGAGGTTCATCATTATGGAGATTAAAGCGTATGTCTTTAATGTCTTTATCAGGGCAAAGCGTGATAGATTCTATATCTGTAAGGCTTTGTAAATAAGGGTCGCTTAGGTTTAAAATGCGTTTTTTTGCTTTACAAATGAATTCATAATACGCACCATAAAATTCCTTTAAGTCGTGATTATAGCTCTCCATATGCTCTGGCTCGGCATTTGGGATAATCGCACAATAAGGATTTGAGTTTAAAAAGCTTTTATCAGATTCATCAGCTTCAAAAACAATGCTTTCACTTTTCGTTTCACGCACATTTGAGCCAAACTCTTTAGAATCTGCACCAATAATTGCACCAAATTGTGGAAAAATCGCACTTAAAATCGCACTTGTGGTGGATTTGCCGTGCGCACCACATACGCTAAAGACGCGTTTTTCTTTAAGAATAGAAGCAATGGCTTCTTTGCGTGAAAGGACTTTAATACCTTTTTTTATTGCCTCTTGCACTTCAATATTATCAGGCTTAATGATAGCTGAATGAATCACTACATCTTGATTGGTAATAGCAGCAGCACTATGAGGAATATGAATAGGCACACCTTGTGCGCGGAGGTATTTTGTGGCATTTCCCTCTGCAATATCAGATCCACTCACTTCTATGCCTTGTGCGCGGAGGTATTTTGCTAAGCCTGAAATACCAATGCCACCAATACCTATGAAATGTATTTTCATTGACACTCCTGTTTATAAAGTTTGATTGCTTCTTTAAGGGCAAGAAGTGCTTTTTTTGTTGTATTATTATCATACACAAGGGCGATTCTTACATAGCCTTTACCTTGATTCTCTCTGCCTAAATAACTACCCGGCAGAGTAAGCACTCCTTTTTTCTCATAGGCGAATTTGCAAAATGCCTCATCGTTATCAACTTTAAGCCATACATAAAAGGTATAAGGGCTAATTTGCTCTGTGCTTAGTTCTAAAATCTCCCTCGCTAAGGCGAGATTTTTGGCATAAATGTGTCGGATAGATTCAGGAGTTTGCATATCTTTCCACGCTATGGCAGCAGCTTTTTGCAAAGGTAATGGCAGTGCACAGCCTAAATAAGTGCGATAGAGGTTGTAGGCTTTTAAAATTTCAGCATCTCCGGCGATAAAACCGCTACGCAAACCCGGAGCAGAGGAGCGTTTGGAAATAGAATTGAGAGCAATGATATTTTTAAAACTTGTATTACCTGCTTGAATTGAAGCTTGGAGAATGCTTGGTGGAGAGGAAGACTCATAAATTTCACTATAACATTCATCATTTATAATCACAAAATCATATTCAAGTGCTTTTTTTACCCATTCTGTAAGTGCTTGCATATCTAGTATTCTACCTGTGGGGTTATTAGGAGAATTAAGAATAACTAAATGGACTTTTTTTAGCTCTTTGGGCGTGAGTGAGGGAGTGAAGTCATTTTCGCTTGTAAGATTCATTAGTAAAACCTGCGCTTTTGAGGCAATAGCCGCACCCTCATAGATTTGATAAAAAGGATTAGGATAGGCAATAGTAGGCTGTGGCAAGTCAAAAAGATAAAATTGCGGAAAATTAAAAAGCACTTCGCGTGTGCCAAAAGTAGGAATAATTTGGTTTTTTGTAAGCGTGAGATTGTAACGTTTGCTTATGAAGTGAAGCTGTGCGTCTTTAAGCTCGTCTTCACCGCTTGATTTTGGGTATTTATTGAGCAAAGAGGCATTGCTTTGCCACGATTGTATAATATTAGTAGGTGTAGGAAATTGGGGTTCGCCGATAGTGAGTGAAAAAACCTCTCCACCGCTCGGAGGAGAGCTATGAGCAAGTAGAGTGCGGAGTTTTTCAAAAGGATAGCTTTCAAATTGATGTAGCAAAATAGCTCCTTACATTGTTAAAGATTCTTTATATAATGAAAGCATTATTTAGAGAATCTGCTTGATTATAAATAAGGCGAGTTGCCATTTAAAATATGTGTATTAAATCCGTGCGATTATATAGTAAAATGATAACTTTTTGATTATATTTTGCTTTTTGCCCTTGATTTTTTTATCAAGCATTGATAAAATCATACCCTCAAAAGTCATACGCACAATATTAAAGTATGCGGGAGTAGCTCAGTGGTAGAGCACAACCTTGCCAAGGTTGGGGCCGCGGGTTCGATCCCCGTCTCCCGCTCCATTATTGCTAGATGCAAAAAATTGTGTTTGATGTGCTTTTGAATGTTTATCTGCGTTTATTAAAGAGACTATGCAGATGCCCGGGTGGTGAAATTGGTAGACACAAGGGACTTAAAATCCCTCGGACATTGCGTCTGTACCGGTTCAAGTCCGGTCTCGGGCACCACCTCAATATAAGGGCTTTCAATAAACAAACGCATACATTGCTTAAGATTCTCTTTTAGATTCTAGTAATGGCGACATAGCCAAGTGGTAAGGCACGGGCCTGCAAAGCCTTGATTCCCCAGTTCGAATCTGGGTGTCGCCTCCAATACACATTTTGAGAGTTAAAATTTAAGGTATAGCGGGAGATGGCTGAGCGGTTGAAAGCGGCGGTCTTGAAAACCGTTGAGGGTAACACCTCCGGGGGTTCGAATCCCTCTCTCCCGGCCATTATTTCTACAAAATTAAAAATCAATGTATTTGAAAGATAACATCCATTGTTAGTATTGAAGCAAACCACATTAGAAAACTCAAAATACTAAAAGATAAAAACCCAAAAGTGAAGACTTGTTTTTTAGAGGAGGGCATTATAGCAGAATGAGTATTTTTACGATAGATAATAAGAGATAAGATAATAAAGGTTGGACTAGCACAAATAATGCTTACCAAAGATATAAAAGGAATAGAGAATCTAAAATCTTCTAATATTGCCATAGCACCTTTTCTAAGCATTAGCACATCAATCATTTCCAATCCGCTCACTATACCTACTCCAATTACGCTACCTATCATACACCCTGTTAAACTAGCATAAGCAAAAGTAAAAAAATATTTATTTATATATTTTTTGATTCTATGTGCATAAAAAAATGTAATGCACATTGCTATTATATTAATTATGCCTACAATACTTAAAAAAATAAAAATCATCATATAGGCTAAAAAAGCCCAAATTCCCATTAATCCCCCCTCTTGTTTATAATTTGCGTAATTATAGCCAAATATTCACTTAATGGAAAAATTTATTTAAGAGTGCAAATGCAGCCAAAGTTTCAATGGTATATAATAAGCACCCAGCTGAAAATAAAGGTGTGTTATTTATATTTTTGCTTTTTTTATTTAAATAATAAATTAGAATATGCGGAATAAGAATGTATAGGGAGAATACTAAGCCTATTGTATATATTATTTATTAAAAACTCAAGATCAAGTCTAGATAAGCCTGATAAAGAAACTAAACCAATTATGCCACCCAACACTATGCCAATAAATCCGCCATAAAGAAAAGATGAGTTAATATAATTTCTAAAATGTGGAATAAGCAACAATAAAGCATTTACAATAAATGATGGGAAATTAAAAGAAATAGTAAGGATTGCAATAAATTGTGCAGATTATTTATTTTAAAAGCAAATATTAAATACTGACTGATATATAATTATATAATGTAAAATAAAATGACAAAGGCAAGTTTTAGAGGGTTCTACTCTTGACAAAGCAAGATGAAATCTATATAATTGCAACCTTTTTATTACATATTTGTGATAGAATGCTGGTTTAGCTCAGTTGGTAGAGCATCTGCCTTGTAAGCAGAGGGTCGGGGGTTCAAGTCCCTTAACCAGCTCCATTTTACACTCTAGCGTTGTCGCTTTCAGTGTTTGACCAGTTTTAGATTATTTTTGGTGAGTTACTCAAGTGGCCAACGAGGGCAGACTGTAAATCTGCTGTCTCCGACTTCCGTGGTTCGAATCCACGACTCACCACCACCTAAAAATATAAGAATCCTTTAAAATATTTGGTGGTAGTCAAAATAGTTAGTTGTAAGTCGCGGGAATAGCTCAGTTGGCTAGAGCATCAGCCTTCCAAGCTGAGGGTCGCGGGTTCGAGCCCCGTTTCCCGCTCCATACTGGGAGCTGAATCTTCTCTTTAATTTTAAGTTAAGATTTTCTCCATAAAATAGTTTGCCCATATAGCTCAGCGGCAGAGCACTTCCTTGGTAAGGAAGAGGTCGGCGGTTCAATCCCGCTTATGGGCTCCAGTTTTCTATGTAGAATCTTTTTAGTTTTCTATGGATTTTGAAAGATTCTAAAATTAAATCTTAAAGTTAGGAGATACAAAATGGCAAAAGAAAAGTTTGTGAAAAACAAACCTCACGTAAATGTGGGAACAATCGGGCATGTTGATCATGGTAAAACAACTTTGAGTGCAGCTATTTCTGCTGTGTTGGCAACTAAAGGTCTTGCAGAATTGAAAGACTATGATAACATTGATAACGCGCCAGAGGAAAAGGAAAGAGGTATTACTATCGCGACTTCTCATATTGAATATGAGACAGAAAATCGCCACTACGCGCACGTGGATTGCCCCGGACACGCTGACTATGTTAAAAATATGATTACAGGTGCAGCTCAAATGGACGGAGCAATTCTTGTTGTTTCTGCCGCAGATGGTCCTATGCCACAAACACGTGAGCATATCTTGTTGTCTCGCCAAGTAGGTGTGCATTACATCGTTGTATTTTTAAATAAACAAGATATGGTTGATGATGCTGAATTACTTGAGCTTGTGGAAATGGAAGTGCGTGAATTGCTTAGTCAATATGATTTTCCCGGAGATGATACTCCTATCATTGCAGGTTCTGCTCTCAAAGCGCTTGAAGAAGCAAAAGCAGGTAATGTAGGTGAATGGGGTGAAAAAGTATTAAAATTAATGGAAGAAGTTGATAAATATATTCCAACTCCACAACGTGATACTGAAAAAACATTCCTTATGCCTGTAGAAGATGTATTCTCAATCGCTGGTCGTGGAACGGTTGTAACAGGAAGAGTAGAAAGAGGTGTTGTGCAAGTAGGCGATGAAGTAGAAATCGTAGGAATCCGCGACACTCAAAAAACAACAGTTACAGGCGTTGAAATGTTTAGAAAAGAGCTTGATAAAGGTGAGGCAGGAGATAATGTCGGTATTTTGTTGCGAGGAACAAAAAAAGAAGAAGTAGAAAGAGGTATGGTTCTTTGTAAGCCCGGCTCAATTACTCCACATAAGAAATTTGAAGGTGAAATTTATGTCCTTTCAAAAGATGAAGGCGGAAGACATACACCATTTTTCAATGGCTATCGCCCACAATTTTATGTGCGAACTACCGATGTTACCGGTTCTATTGAGCTTCCAAGTGGCGTAGAAATGGTTATGCCCGGTGATAATGTAAAAATCACAGTGGAACTTATTGCTCCTGTGGCACTTGAAGATGGAACACGTTTTGCGATTCGTGAAGGTGGTAGAACAGTTGGTTCAGGTGTTGTAACAAAAATTATTGAGTAATAAAGGCTCTATAAATGGCAAAGGGAAGCACTATTAAGATAGGACTTAAGTGTTCGGAGTGTGGTGATATTAATTATAGCACCACTAAAAATGCAAAGACAAATACAGAAAAACTGGAGCTCAAGAAGTTTTCTCCTCGTTTGAATAAACATACGATTCATAAGGAAGTAAAACTTAAAAGCTAGGTAGAAACCTAGCTTATAGGTCAGTAGCTCCAATGGTAGAGCGTCGGTCTCCAAAACCGAGTGTTGGGGGTTCGAGTCCCTCCTGACCTGCCATAGAGCTGTAAATTACTAATTAAAAGAGATGCAGATGTTTAAAAAGATAAAAACCTATTTTCAAAATGCAAATGAAGAACGATTGAAAGTTATATTTCCTACAAAAGAGCAGATTCGGAATGCTTCAGTGTCTGTGCTAATTGTAGTAAGTGTAATTACTTTATTTTTAGCATTAGTTGATTGGATTTTATTTCATTCTGTATCAAGCATTTTGTAAAATTATGGAAAGGTGAAGCTTTGGAGTGGTATGCAATACAAACATATTCCGGTAGTGAAAAAGTAGTTGGCGAAGCAATCCGTAATCTTATTGTCCAAAATCAGATGCAGGATAGATTTGGTGATGTTGTTGTTCCTACAGAATCCATTATTGAGACAAAAAAGAAAATTGTGGATAGAAGCTTATATCCGGGTTATGTATTTATTCAAGTTGATTTAGACACAAAACTTTGGCATATGATTCAATCTTTGCCAAAAGTAGGGCGTTTTATCGGCGAGAGCAAGAAGCCAACGCCACTAAGCGAAGCTGATATTGCTAAGATTCTCGAAAAAGTTAGAAATCCAAGTGCGCCAAAACCTAAGATTTCATTTGAACAAGGTGAAGTTGTGCGCATTATTGATGGTCCATTTGTGAATTTTACAGGAACGGTTGAAGAATATGATTTAGAACATAAAAAGCTTAAGCTTAATGTTTCAATCTTTGGGCGAAGCACCCCTGTTGAAATCTTGTATTCACAAGTAGAGAAAATTATTTAAATTTTGGTAGAAAAGGAAGGAATGCACAAATGGGTAAGAAAGTTGTTGGTGAGTTAAAATTGCAGATTCCAGCAGGAAAGGCAAATCCATCGCCTCCTGTAGGTCCAGCATTAGGGCAGAGGTCGGTCAATATTATGGAATTTTGTAAAGCATTTAACGAGAGGACTAAAGATATGGGTGATTTTAACATTCCTGTTATTATCACTATTTATCAAGATAAAAGTTTTACTTTTATCACCAAAAAGCCTCCAGTAACAGACCTTATCAAAAAGGCAGCCAAAATTACAAAAGGCTCAGATAATCCACTTAAAAACAAAGTTGGGAAATTAACAAGTAAGCAGCTTGAAGAAATTGCTCAAACTAAAATGGAAGACCTTAATGCTTCGGATATTGAGGCTGCAAAAAAGATTGTGGCAGGAAGTGCAAGAAGTATGGGTATTGAAATTCAAGATTAATTGATGGAGTTTGTTTATGGGTAAGAAAATAGCAAAAAGATTGCAAACTTTACAGGCAAAAGTTGAGCCTCAAAAGGTTTATAGCATTCAAAGTGGTGTGAGCGCAGTGAAGTCTTTGGCTTCTGCAAAATTTGATGAAACGGTAGAAGTAGCATTACGTTTAGGAGTAGATCCTAGACACGCTGACCAAATGATACGTGGAGCAGTAGTTTTGCCACACGGAACAGGTAAAAAAGTGCGTGTTGCTGTGTTTGCAAAGGGTATTAAGGCTGATGAAGCAAAAAATGCAGGAGCTGATGTAGTGGGTGCTGATGATTTGGCAGAAGAGATTAAAAATGGCAATATTAACTTTGATATGGTTATTGCTACTCCTGATATGATGGCTCTTGTAGGTAAAGTGGGGCGTATTTTGGGACCAAAGGGTTTAATGCCAAATCCAAAAACAGGCACAGTTACAATAGATGTTGCTAAAGCTGTAGCTAACGCAAAAAGCGGACAAGTAAATTTTAGAGTTGATAAAAAGGGTATTATCCACGCACCTATTGGTAAAGCTTCTTTTAATGAAGAGAAGATTTTAGATAATATGCTTGAACTTGTGCGTGCTATCAATAGGCTTAAGCCTACTTCCGCAAAAGGCAAATATATTCGCAGCAGTAGTTTATCGCTCACAATGAGTCCAGCAATTAAGCTTGATTCTCAAGAGCTTATGGATATGAAATAGTTTTTGAAATGAGGTTTTATCTTAGACCAAAGAGCATAGGGGCTTAGGCTTAAATTTCCCTATGTGAGGTTGAGGTCTGAAAGGAGGAGAAATGACTAAGCAAGAGAAGATTCAGATTGTAGAATATTTAAGTGCTGAATTTAAGAATGCTTCTGCCTTGATTGTATGCGATTACAAGGGTTTACGAGTAAGCCAACTTGAAGAGCTAAGAGGTACTTCAAGAAGTGCTAATATTAAGGTTCAAGTTATTAAAAATACCCTTGCAAACATTGCCATTAAAAATGCACAATGTCCTAACTTAGAACTCAAAGATACAAATATTTTTCTTTGGGCAGATGATCAAATCGCGCTGTCTAAGGTTGTTTGCAAGTTTGCGGATTCTTATAATGAGCATTTTAGTTTGAAAGTTGGTTTGTTTGATAAACAAGTGGTTGATATTAAGCATATAGTGTCTGTTTCTAAGTTACCAAGCAAAGAAGAGCTTATCGGTATGTTGCTGTCTGTATGGACGGCTCCAGCACGATACTTTGTTACTGGACTTGATAATTTACGAAAACAAAAAGAAGAAAATTAACACAATAAAAGGAGTGTAAAATGGCAATCTCTAAAGAAGAAGTATTAGATTACATTGGGAATCTTTCAGTATTGGAGCTTTCAGAACTTGTAAAAGCTTTTGAAGAAAAATTTGGCGTAAGTGCTGCACCAACGGTTGTAGCAGGTGCAGTTGCAGGTGGAGCTGGCGGTGGTGCAGCGGCAGAAGAGAAAACCGATTTCAATGTAGTGCTTGTTGATGCAGGTGCAAATAAAATCAATGTAATTAAAGCAGTGCGTGAAATTACAGGCTTAGGTTTAAAAGAGGCAAAAGATGCTACAGAGCAAACCCCGAGCACACTCAAAGAAGGTGTAAGCAAAGAAGATGCTGAGAACTTTAAGAAAAAACTTGAGGAAGCGGGAGCAAAAGTAGAAATTAAATAATTTCAGGCTTTCAGTTTATTTTAATGCCAAATCTTAAACTAAGGTTTGGCTACTATTAGAATATTGTAAAATGCCCTATAACGATTGTAGGTTTTTTAGAGTATTTAGCTCTTTTAATCCATTTAAGAATAAGAAGGATATAACACATGGCAAACTTCACAAAACTTAAGAATAGACTCCGCGCTGACTTTACAAAAAATCCTCAAAGCATTGATGTTCCTAACCTTTTATTGCTTCAAAGGAATAGTTATGATGATTTTCTTTGTGTTGATAGCGATAAAGAATCTGGTATTGAGCGAGTGTTTAAGTCTGTTTTCCCTATTCAAGATAGCCAAAATCGTATTACGCTTGAATATGTAAGTTGTAAATTTGGTAAGCCTAAATATACCACGAATGAGGCAATGGTGCGTGGTGTAACATATGCAGTATCATTGCAAATTAAGATTCGTCTCGTGCTTTGGGAAAAAGATGAGAAAACAGGAGAGAGACTAGGCATAAAAGATGCTAAAGAGCAAAACATTTTTGTGCGTGATATTCCCCTTATGACGGATAGAACAAGTTTTATTATTAATGGTGTTGAACGCGTAGTGGTTAATCAGCTTCATCGTAGTCCAGGTGTCATTTTTAAAGAAGAAGAATCAAGTGCTTCATCAAATAAGCTTATTTATACAGGGCAAATTATCCCCGATAGAGGCTCTTGGTTATATTTTGAATATGATTCTAAAGATGTGCTTTATGCACGAATTAATAAGAGACGCAAAGTTCCAGTAACGATTATTTTACGCGCTATGGGATATAGCAAACAAGATATTCTTAAGATTTTTTATCCTTTACAAAGAGTCAAATACAAAAAAGGTAAATATCTTATCCCATTCGATGTAGATAGCATAGGTAATCGCGCTGAATTTGATATTAAAGATGCTAAAGGTAATCTTTTGGTATCATCAGGCAAGAGGCTTTCTACGAAAAAAATTAAAGAGCTTAAAGAGGCAAAAATTGATTTAATTGAGTATCCGCTTGAAAACTTAACAAACAAGTTTCTTGCTGAACCTATAATCAACGCACAAGGTGAAGTGCTTTTTGATACACTTACTCAGCTTGATGAAAGCAAACTCAAAAAATTGCTTGAGCTTAAAATCAATGAATTTGTTATCGCTAATGCGAGTGCAGCTGGTGTGGATAATTCTATTATTAATTCATTTATGGCAGATGCAGAATCGCTTAAAATGCTTCGTCAAAGTGAAAAGATTGATGATGAAAATGAACTTGCTGCGATTAGAATCTATAAAGTTATGCGTCCGGGTGAACCTGTAACAAAAGAGGTCGCAAAGAGTTTTGTAAGACAATTATTTTTTGATCCAGAGCGATATGATTTAACACGTGTTGGTCGTATGAAAATGAATCATAAACTTCAAATTAATGTTCCTGATTATGTTACCGTGCTTACCCACGAGGATATTATTAGGACGATTCAATATTTACTTAAAGTGAAAAATGGTTTAGGCAAAATTGATGATAGAGACCATCTTGGGAATCGTAGAATCCGATCCATAGGCGAGCTTTTGGCAAATGAACTTCATACTGGGCTTGTGAAAATGCAAAAAGCTATCCGTGATAAGCTTACTTCTTTAAGTGGTGCATTTGATACGATAATGCCTCACGACCTTATTAATGGTAAAATGATTACAAGCACAATTATGGAATTTTTTACTGGTGGGCAACTTTCTCAATTTATGGACCAAACTAATCCGCTTTCTGAAGTTACACATAAACGACGACTTTCAGCACTTGGTGAGGGTGGACTCGTGAAAGATAGAGTAGGTTTTGAGGCTCGTGATGTGCATCCTACACATTATGGTAGAATCTGTCCGATTGAAACACCAGAAGGACAAAATATTGGTTTGATTAATACACTCTCAACCTATACGCGCGTGAATGATTTAGGATTTATTGAAGCACCTTATAGAAAAGTTGAAAATGGCATAGTTTCTCAAGAGATAGTTTATCTTACGGCTGCGCAAGAAGAGGGTATCGTTATTGCTCCTGCAAGCACAGCAGTAGATAAAAATGGGCATATTATTGAAGATTTGATTGAAACACGTAAAGATGGCGAAATTATTTTAAGTGAAAAGTCGCGAGTTCAACTCATTGATTTGAGCCCTCGTATGCTTGTTGGTGTAGCAGCTTCACTTATTCCATTCCTTGAGCACGATGATGCTAACCGGGCTCTTATGGGTTCAAATATGCAACGTCAAGCTGTGCCTTTACTTAAACCTGATGCACCTGTAGTTGGAACAGGAATAGAGCAAATTATTGCTCGTGATTCTTGGGAAGCAACAAAAGCTACTCGCAGTGGTGTGGTAGAGAGAGTAGATGCTAAAAATATTTATATTCTTGGCGAAGATGATAATGGTGCATATATTGACCACTATCATCTTGGTAAAAATCTTCGTACAAATCAAAATACTTGCTTCTCTCAACAACCTATTGTGCGACAGGGTGATAGGGTAGAGCAAGGACAAATTATTGCTGATGGTCCAAGTATGGACAATGGTGAATTGGCATTGGGTAAAAACATTCGTGTTGCTTTTATGCCGTGGAATGGTTATAACTTTGAAGATGCAATTGTGGTCAGTGAGAGACTTATTAAAGAAGATGCTTTTACCTCAATTCATATTTATGAAAAAGAAATAGAAGCGCGTGAACTTAAACACGGACTTGAAGAGATTACAGCCGATATTCCAGGCACAAAAGAAGCGGAGACTGCACATCTTGATGAAAGTGGTATCGTGCGAATAGGGACTTATGTAAGTGCAGGTATGATACTTGTGGGAAAAGTCTCTCCTAAGGGAGAGGTAAAACCTACACCAGAAGAGCGTCTTTTACGTGCAATTTTTGGTGAAAAAGCTGGGCACGTAGTAAATAAATCGCTTTATTGTCCACCTTCACTTGAAGGAACGGTGGTAGATGTCAAGATTTTTACGAAAAAAGGCTATGAAAAAGATGCACGTGCAATAAGTGCGTATGAGGAAGAAAAACGCGTGCTTGACATAGAACATCACGATCGCTTAACGATGATTCAGCAAGAAGAGACTTTGCGCATTTCATTAATGCTTTCAAAAGAAAAACTCTTAAGTGAGGTAAAAGTTGCTGATAAAGTGTTTAAAAAAGGTGCACAGATTCCAAAAGAGGAGTTAAGTGTGCTTAATCCATTTATTTTAAGCACTCTAATTAAGCATTATCCTAAAGAGATTCAAACTCGTTATGAACAAATTAAAACAAATTTCTTAGAGCAGAAAAAAACGCTTGGTGAAGAACACGAAGAAAAGCTTTCAATCCTAGAAAAAGATGATATTTTACCAAGTGGAGTTGTCAAGCTTGTCAAAATTTATATTGCCACAAAACGCAAACTTAAAGTAGGTGATAAAATGGCAGGACGACACGGAAATAAAGGCATTGTTTCTAATATAGTGCCTATGGTAGATATGCCTTATACTGCAGATGGAGAGCCTGTAGATATTGTGCTCAATCCTCTGGGTGTTCCTAGTCGTATGAATATTGGGCAGATTCTTGAAGTGCATTTGGGACTTGTAGGTAAGCGTCTTGGGCAACAGATTCAGGAAATTTTATCTTCTCAATCAAAGCAATGGCTTGATACATTACGCACAAAAATGATTGAAATTGCTCAAGTAGTAAATTCTGATGATAAGTCAATGATAGAATTCCTTAAGAATCTTGATAATGAAGCATTGCTTGCATATGCACGAGATTGGAGCAATGGGGTAAAATTTGCCATTCCTGTGTTTGAGGGCATAGAGCAGGAAAAATTTGATAAACTTTTTTCTTTGGTAAAAGTTGATATGGACGGCAAAACAGAGCTTTATGATGGGAAAACAGGTGAAAAAATGCGTGAGCGTGTCAATGTAGGCTATATGTATATGCTTAAACTCCATCATTTAGTTGATGAAAAAGTCCATGCAAGAAGCACAGGACCTTATTCTTTGGTTACACAGCAACCTGTGGGTGGAAAGGCACTTTTTGGCGGACAGCGATTTGGAGAAATGGAAGTATGGGCGCTTGAGGCTTATGGTGCAGCTCATACGCTTAAAGAAATGCTTACGATTAAATCTGATGATACTGAAGGGCGCAGGGGTGCATATAAAGCAATAACAAAAGGTGAGCACGTTGGAGAATCTGAAATTCCAGAAACTTTTTATGTTTTAACTAAAGAGCTTCAATCTCTTGCTCTTGATGTTAATATTTATGGCGATGAGCAAGATGAAAATGGTATGCCTGTGCCTATTGCTATTAAAGAAGATGAGCGTCCAAAAGACTTTAGCTCTTTTCAGCTTGTATTAGCAAGTCCAGAGAAGATTCTCTCTTGGAGTAATGGTGAAGTAAAAAAACCTGAAACAATTAATTATCGCACTTTGAAACCTGAACGCGATGGATTATTCTGCACTAAAATCTTTGGTCCAGTGCGTGATTATGAATGTTTATGCGGTAAGTATAAAAAAATGCGTTATAAAGGTATTGTATGTGAAAAGTGTGGTGTTGAAGTTACAAAAGCAAAAGTGCGCCGCTCAAGAATGGGGCATATTGAGCTTGTTGCACCTGTAGCGCATATTTGGTATGTAAGTTCATTGCCTAGCCGTATCGGGACGTTGTTAGGCGTGAAGATGAAAGATTTAGAACGCGTGTTATATTATGAAGCATATATTGTTAAATCACCCGGTGAAGCATTTTATGATAATGAGGGTTCAAAGCCAATTTTGAAATATGATGTGCTTAATGAGGAACAATTCCAAAGCATTAATCAACGTTTTGAACATACAGGATTTGTTGCCCAAATGGGTGGAGAAGCAATTAAAGAGTTACTTGAAGAGCTTGATTTGATATTGCTTTTAAATACTTTGCGCGAAGAGATTCGCTCTACTAATTCAGAAGCAAAGAAAAAAACTATTGTAAAGCGTCTTAAAGTTGTAGAAAGTTTTATTAATTCAGGTAATCGTCCAGAATGGATGATGCTTACGATTCTTCCTGTATTACCACCAGATTTACGTCCTTTGGTGGCTCTTGATGGAGGGAAGTTTGCTGTGAGCGATGTAAATGACTTATATCGCCGCGTCATTAATCGTAATCAACGTTTAAAACGGCTCATTGAACTTGATTCTCCAGAAATTATTGTGCGTAATGAAAAAAGAATGTTGCAAGAAGCTGTTGATGCACTCTTTGATAATGGAAGAAATGCAAATGCTGTTAAAGGTGCAAATAAACGACCGCTTAAATCTTTATCAGAGATTATTAAAGGGAAACAGGGGAGATTCCGACAGAATCTCCTTGGTAAGCGTGTGGATTTTTCTGGACGAAGTGTTATTGTTGTGGGACCAAATCTTAAAATGGACCAATGTGGATTGCCTAAAAATATGGCTCTTGAGCTCTTTAAGCCACATTTATTTGCTAAACTTGAAGAAAAAGGTTATGCCACTACGCTTAAACAAGCAGTAAAAATGGTAAATCAAAAGACAAATGAAGTATGGGAATGTTTGCAAGAGATTGTTAATGGATACCCTGTGTTGCTTAATCGTGCGCCAACTCTGCATAAACAATCTATCCAAGCTTTCCACCCAAAACTCATTGATGGCAAGGCTATTCAACTCCATCCGCTTGTGTGTTCAGCATTTAATGCAGACTTTGATGGTGACCAAATGGCAGTGCATGTGCCTCTTTCACAAGAAGCGATTGCAGAATGCAAGATTCTTATGCTTAGTTCAATGAATATCTTACTCCCAGCAAGTGGAAAGGCTGTAGCAGTGCCAAGCCAAGATATGGTTTTAGGCTTGTATTATCTCTCACTTGAGAAAAAGGGTGTAAAAGGCGAACATAAGATTCTCGCAAGTATTGATGAAATTGTTATGGCAATTGAAATGGGTGAACTTGATATTAACGCACGTATTAAGACTGTGCATAATCGCCGCGTGATAGATACAACAGCTGGACGTATGATTTTAAGCTCTATTTTGCCTGATTTTGTGCCATTAAATTTGTGGAATCAGACTATGAAGAAAAAGGATATCGGGACATTAATTGATTATGTATATAAAGAGGGTGGGTTAGGTATTACAGCTACTTTCCTTGATAACCTTAAGAATCTTGGCTTTAAATATGCGACAAAAGCCGGTATTTCTATTTCAGCAGCGGATATTATTATCCCCCATAATAAAGCTACTATGATTGATGAGGCGAAAAAAGAAATTAAGAGAATCCAAGGTGAATTTGAACAAGGACTCCTTACTGCGCAAGAGCGATACAATAAGAGTATTGATATTTGGACAGAGACAAGTGAAAAAATGGGTAAATTGATGATGGAAAAAGTCAAAAATGACAAAGAAGGCTTTAATTCTATCTATATGATGGCAGATTCTGGAGCGAGAGGAAGCGAGGCACAGATTCGACAACTTTCTGCTATGAGAGGACTTATGGCAAAACCTGATGGCACGATTATTGAAACGCCTATTACTTCAAACTTTAAAGAAGGTTTGAATGTATTAGAGTATTTTAATTCTACTCACGGCGCACGAAAAGGTTTGGCTGATACTGCCCTTAAAACAGCGAATGCTGGGTATCTTACAAGAAAACTTATCGATGTGAGTCAAAATATGAAAGTTACGATTGAAGATTGTGGCACACACGAGGGTGTAGAGATTACAGACATCACGGTTGGAAGTGATATGATTGAACCGCTTGAAGAACGTGTAGTTGGACGTGTATTAGCACGAGATGTTATTGACCCTATTGCTAATGAGATTCTCTTAAGTGAAGGTGTATTGATTGATAGCACAATGGCAAGACGTATTAAAGAGGCAAACGTCAAATCCGTAATGATACGCACACCCGTAACTTGCAAAGCACAAAAAGGTGTGTGTGCAAAGTGTTATGGGTTAAATCTTGGTGAATCTAAAATGGTCAAACCGGGTGAAGCAGTAGGAGTGCTTGCTGCCCAAAGTATTGGTGAACCTGGGACACAGCTTACACTTAGAACATTCCACGTAGGTGGGACGGCAAGTAGAAGCACTGAAGAAAAGCAGATTGTGGCAAAGAAAGAGGGCTTTATTCGTTATTATAATATTCGCACTTACACTAATAGTAAGGGACAAAAAATTGTAGCAAATCGTAGAAACGCTGCAATTTTAGTTGTTGAACCACGTATTAAAGCAGAGTTTGATGGAGAACTAGAAGTAGAGAATGT
Source organism: Helicobacter sp. MIT 03-1614 (assembly GCF_000762925.2). Taxonomy (NCBI): domain Bacteria; kingdom Pseudomonadati; phylum Campylobacterota; class Epsilonproteobacteria; order Campylobacterales; family Helicobacteraceae; genus Helicobacter; species Helicobacter sp. MIT 03-1614. Next base: position 57,488 of record NZ_JRMS02000010.1, on the reverse strand, counting down.
CCATGATGAAGTGCATATTACGATTGTGGGTGATAAGAAACGTTCTGAAACATATCGCTTAAGAAAAGATGACGTAGCAAAACAAAATGAACTTGCAGGTGTAGCGGGCAAAATTGAAGGTAAGTTGCTTGTGCCACACGAGAGTGGTTATAAAGTGAAAGCTGGTGGAAGTATCGTTGATACAATTATGGATAGCTGGAATATACCAACGCGGATTCCATATGGAAGTGAATTAAAGGTTGAGGATAATGCGCCTATTTCTCAAAAAATTACTGCCAAAGAAAAGGGTATTGTGAAGTTTTATACGCTTCGTGCAGATACATTAGAACGTAATCATAATGTAAAAGCAGGTATGGTTGTATCTGAAAAGGGTATGTTTGCAGTGATTGCGGATCAAAACGATAGAGAAGCTATCCGCCATTATATTGCTCGGACATCTAAGATTCTTGTTGATGATAATAGTGAAGTAGATATAAATACACTTATTTCTGAACCAACTTCCACAGAACAGATTGTTGTTGCAGAATGGGACGCTTATAGTGAACCAATTATTGCTGACCAAGCGGGAATTGTATCTTTTAGGGATATTATTGCTGGGCTTACTGTGAGTGAGCAAGAAGATGAAAATACACATCAGAAAAATTTTGTCATTAATGAGTATGTTCCTGCAGGCTATAAACCAATGCTTGTTGTTACTACTAAAGATGGTAAGGAAATAAGTTATCGCTTAGAATCCCGCACTTCTATTGCTGTAAATGATGGCGATAAAGTTGAAATAGCTGATATTATCGCTAAAGTGCCAAAAGCATTGGCAAAGTCTAAGGATATTACGGGTGGTCTCCCACGTGTTACAGAACTTTTTGAAGCAAGAAAACCAAAAGACACCGCTATTCTTTCAGAACTTGATGGAACAGTAAGCTTTGGTAAACCTATACGCGGTAAAGAGCGCATTATTATTACTGCAGCTGATGGTAGGGTTGCAGAATATGCAGTAGATAAAAATAAGAAGATTCTCGTGCATGAACAAGAATTTATCCACGCAGGTGAGGCAATGACTGATGGTGTAATATCAAGCCACGATATTTTGCGTATTAGTGGTGAAAAAGAGCTTCATAAATATATTGTGAGTGAAGTGCAGCAAGTATATCGACGGCAAGGTGTGAGCATTGCCGATAAACATATTGAAATCATTGTTTCTCAGATGTTGCGTCAAGTAAAAATTGTTGATAGTGGTAACACGAAGTTTATTGAAGGTGATTTAGCAAGCAAGCGACATTTTAAGGAAGAAAATGAAAGAATCTTAAGTATCGGTGGAGAGCCTGCAGTGGCTGAGCCTGTATTATTAGGTATCACTCGTGCAGCTATTGGAAGTGATTCTATTATTTCAGCTGCGTCATTCCAAGAGACTACAAAAGTGCTTACCGAAGCAAGTATTGCAGCTAAAAAAGATACGCTTGATGATCTCAAGGAAAATGTTGTGCTTGGGCGTATGATACCTGTGGGAACGGGCTTATACAAAAATAAGAAGTTCCATTATAGGTGTGAAAAACAAGAAGAATACGAGGAAGATGAGGAAGAATAGATAAATTTCTTCATCTCTAAGAGAAATAAAAGTTTTTGTTGGGTAAAATCCCTGCATTTTTTATTTTTAATTTTGCATAAAGGAAGCATCAGTGCCAACCATAAATCAGCTTATTAGAAAAGAAAGAAAGAAAGTTATCCGCAAGACAAAGTCTCCTGCATTATTGGAATGCCCACAAAGGAGAGGAGTATGCACACGTGTTTATACTACGACACCTAAGAAACCAAATTCGGCATTAAGAAAAGTTGCCAAAGTGAAACTCACTTCTAAGGTAGAGGTTATTAGCTATATTCCGGGTGAAGGACATAATCTCCAAGAGCACTCCATTGTGCTTGTAAGAGGCGGACGTGTAAAAGATTTGCCCGGGGTGAAATATCATATTATCCGTGGTGCATTAGATACTGCAGGTGTTGCAAAAAGAAATGTTTCGCGCAGTAAGTATGGTGCTAAAAAAGCCAAAGCCGGTGGCGATAAAAAATAATTTAAGGATAAGAGAATGAGAAGAAGAAAAGCTCCTGTAAGAGAAGTTTTGGGCGACCCGATTTATAATAACAAGGTAGTAACAAAATTCATTAATAAAATGATGCTTGATGGTAAAAAAAGTGTGAGTGAAAAGATAATTTATGCTGCATTTGATAAAATTGAAGAAAAAAGTGGTGAAAAAGGTATAGAAGTATTTGAGAAAGCACTTGAACGTGTTAAGCCTCTTGTGGAAGTAAGAAGTCGCCGTGTAGGTGGAGCAACATATCAAGTTCCTGTTGAAGTGCGTCCAGCTCGTCAGCAATCCCTCTCTATTCGTTGGTTACTTGAGGCTACGCGCAAGAGAAATGAGCGTACAATGATTGAACGTTTAGCAAGTGAGCTTGTAGATGCTGCAAATGAAAGAGGAGCAGCTTTTAAGAAAAAAGAAGATGTGCATAAAATGGCTGAAGCAAATAAAGCTTTTGCACACTATCGTTGGTAGCACAAAGGAAGTATAATGGCAAGAAAGACCCCTTTAGTAAGGATTAGAAATATCGGTATTGCTGCACATATTGATGCAGGAAAAACGACAACTTCAGAGAGAATTTTATTTTATACGGGCGTGAGCCACAAGATTGGTGAAGTCCATGATGGTGCAGCAACTATGGATTGGATGGAGCAAGAAAAAGAGCGTGGGATTACGATTACCTCTGCCACTACAACTTGTTTTTGGAGAGATTATCAAATCAATCTTATTGACACACCCGGACACGTTGATTTTACCATTGAAGTAGAGCGTTCTATGCGTGTGCTTGATGGAGCTATTGCTGTATTTTGTTCTGTAGGAGGCGTGCAACCCCAAAGTGAAACCGTATGGAGACAAGCCAATAAATATGGTGTGCCTCGTATGGTTTTTGTCAATAAAATGGATAGAATCGGTGCCAATTTTTATAGTGTTGAAAGTCAAATTAAACAGCGTTTGAAAGCTAATCCTGTGCCTATTAATATCCCTATTGGGGCAGAGGAAAATTTTAAAGGCGTTATTGATTTAGTGCAAATGAAAGCAATTGTTTGGAATGATGAGTCAATGGGCGCTAAATATGATGTAGAGGAGATTCCATCAGAATTGGTTGAGAAAGCTAATGAATACCGAGAAAAGCTTCTTGAAGCTGCAGCAGAACAAGATGAAGCCTTAATGGAGAAATATCTTGGTGGTGAAGAATTGAGTATTGAGGATATTAAAAAAGGCATAAAAATTGGTTGTTTAAATATGAGTCTTATCCCTATGCTTTGTGGTTCAAGCTTTAAAAATAAAGGAGTGCAAACACTTCTTGATGCAGTGGTGGATTATCTCCCTGCTCCTACAGAAGTGGCTGAAATTAAAGGTATTGATCCTAAAAATGAATCTGAATTAAGTGTAGAATCTAGCGATAATGGTGCATTTGCAGGATTAGCTTTTAAGATTATGACTGACCCATTTGTAGGGCAACTTACTTTTGTGCGTGCATATCGTGGTAAATTAGAATCTGGAAGCTATGTACTTAATTCAACAAAAGGTAAAAAAGAGCGTGTAGGACGACTTTTAAAAATGCACTCCAATAAGCGTGAGGATATTAAAGAAATTTATGCGGGCGAGATTTGTGCATTTGTGGGCTTGAAAGATACGGTTACGGGTGATACGCTTTGTGATGAAAAAGTGCCTGTGATTTTAGAACGTATGGATTTCCCAGAGCCTGTGATTCAAATTGCAGTAGAACCAAAAACAAAAGCCGACCAAGAAAAAATGTCTATTGCACTTAGCAAGCTTGCTGAAGAAGATCCAAGCTTTAGAGTGAGTACGCACGAGGAGACAGGGCAGACTCTTATTGGTGGTATGGGTGAACTTCATTTAGAAATTATTGTTGATAGACTAAAACGTGAGTTTAAGGTAGAAGCAGAAGTGGGTGAGCCGCAAGTTGCTTTTAGAGAAACTATCCGAACTGCGGTTGAACAAGAATGTAAATATGCTAAACAATCAGGTGGGCGTGGGCAGTATGGACACGTGCATATTAGACTTGAACCAAAAGAAGCAGGCACAGGTTATGAATTTGTTAATAACATTAGTGGTGGAGTTATTCCAAAAGAATATATTCCAGCTGTTGATAAGGGCATTCAAGAAGCAATGCAAAATGGTGTGCTTGCAGGATATCCCGTAGTAGATTTTAAAATAACACTTTATGATGGAAGTTATCATGATGTGGATTCATCTGAAATGGCGTTTAAAATCGCCGGTTCTATGGCATTTAAAGACGCTTGTCGCAAGGCAAACGCAGTGCTATTGGAACCTATGATGAAGGTTGAGGTGGAGGTCCCTGAAGAGTATATGGGTGATGTCATAGGAGATTTAAACAGAAGGCGAGGGCAAATCAACTCAATGGACGATCGTATGGGATTAAAGATTGTAAATGCTTTTGTTCCTCTAGCTGAAATGTTTGGTTATTCTACTGACTTGCGCTCAGCTACACAGGGTAGAGGCACATATACAATGGAATTTGACCACTATGGTGAAGTGCCAAGTAATGTTGCCAAAGAAATTATGGAAAAACGAAAGGGGTAATCCATGAAAAAGTTAATTTTTGTGTTAGGTTTAGGTTTAGTGTTTGTAGCTTGTGGAGATAATGTAAAAGATAATGAAAGCGCAGAAACTCCTACGCATACAACAGATACAACAGAAGCAATTGAATCTCCTGCAAATGAAACTGCACCAGCAGTAGAATCTCAAGCAGATGAAATGAAAAATGAAGATGATTCTCAAACACAAGTAGCTCCAGAATCTGAGATTACTACAGAATCTGCTGATTCGCAACCTCAAGATGATGCTGCAAAAGAAGAGAGTGCAGCTCAATAAAAGAAGTCTCTTCCGCTAGCCTCTCCTTAAGAGAGGCAATAGATAAGGAAAAATTATGAATAGATTTCTTCTTTTTTGTATATTCCCTTTGTTATTTATCGCTTGTTTTGATGATAAAAAACGAGATTCTAAACACACTCCTGTATCTCAAGTAAAACAATCTGATATGTCTCCAAATAAGAATGCTTTAGAAAATGTAAAAAGTAATGCTTCTTTACCTGATGCTCAAGTGCTTTATGGTAAATGTGCTGCGTGCCACGGCAAAGATGGTAAGAGTGTTGCACCGGGAAGTGTAGGTAATGTCCTTATTGCTTCACTTAATAAGGCACAGGTAAGAGAATCTCTGAAAGGATTCCGTGAGCAGACATTGAGCAAGGGTGGCAATTCTATTATTATGTATATGCAGACAAAGAACCTAAGCGATGAAGATATTGAGGCATTAGCAAATTATATTGATGCGTTTTAGAATCTAAATGATAGAATTTTATTAGATTCTATCAAGCTCATATTTAATCGGTAATTCAATTTTGGTAGTTGAGCTTAGAGTAGGAAAATCGCTTTGAGCTTTTTTTATGGCATTGACTGCAGCTGTATTAAATAATTCATATTGATTTGCTTTGATAACGCGTATATTTGATACTTTGCCATCTTTATGAATAATAAATTCTACGATTACCTCTCCTTCCAATCCTCTTTTTCTTGCCATAGTAGGATATTTACTTTTTCGGTCAATAGCACTTTTAATTTTTGAGAACAAATCATCCTCGCTCCCATTTTTATATGAAAGCGTTTGTATTATCTCGCCTTCTTCTGTCTTTTCGTTAGGCTTAGCTTTAGGGGCTTTATTTATGGGAGATTCTTCCTCTTTTTTTGCAAGTTTGCCTTGTTCTTTAATAATTTCTTTATGCTGATGTTTTGTTTTATGTACTAAAGGTTTGGGCTTAGGATTTTCTACTTCTTCTTGAGAAGGAGTTTGAAAAGTTGCTAGAGTAAGGGTTGTGATATTGTCTCCGTTTTGTTGAAAATCAACATTGTGAAAATGCTCGTATAGGCTTATTGCAAATGCAAAATGTAATACAAAACTGAGCACAAATCCTACTTTGCTGGGTGTAAAGAAAGTATGCTGATTATTTTTTTGATGAGCTGTGTGATTTATGCTTAGCCTTTGCATATGACATAGATTACTTGGTTTTTGTTGAAATTCCGAAGTTTTCATGCCCTTTCTCCTTTAAAATATCTATGATTTGAATAAAAGTTTCAAATTTTGCATTTTTATCACTTTTGAGTTGAATAAGTGTTTTGTTATCAACATTGGCAATCTCAGCCTTAAGAGATTCCATATCGGTAGCTTTATCATTGAAATAAATAATATTCTGCTCATCAATAGTAATTATACTTGGTTTCTCGTGTTTTTCTTGTTGATTTTGGCTCGCATAGGGAAGTTCTACTTTAATTTGCCCTTGAGCTATAAAAGTAGATACACTTAGTACAATAGCCAAAAGGACAAGCATTACATCAATGAAAGGGACAATATTCAAGCCATCTTTTTTTGGGATTCTCATATTTATCTCTCGTTGATGTCTTTTTTACTGAGTTTATAGCGATTAAGTTGCACGTCCATTTTACGCACAAAGCAATTATATACAATTAAAGTAGGGATAGCTACCACCAAGCCAAGAGCAGTAGCTTTAAGAGCAGTAGATAAGCCAATCATAATGCTTTGGGCGTCCATACCACCGCTCATACCCATATCATAAAAGGTAATCATAATCCCAATAACTGTGCCTAAAAGCCCCACATAGGGTGCATTAGAATAGATGATATAAAGAGCAGTAAGATTTTTACTTAATACTTCTTCTAATATTTCCTCATTTTGATAATCATTAAGATTTATACGCATATAAAAAATGAGCCTCTCACAGCTAAACCACACGCTTAAAAAACTCATAAAACCAAGAATTGCAAAAATAATATAATCAATATAATCTTTGAGAAATTCCATAAATATACTCCAAAAGAGGTTAAGGTATTTAATTGCTGCATATTATAAAAATCATTCTTAAGATAAGATTATACTTCCTTTTAATTTTACTTAAATTCATACTTCAGCCTTTTTACGCTACAATTTTTTAAGTTTATTAAAAGGAGACATAATGAAGTCTAGTATTATCCGATTTAGTGTATCTCTCCCGCAGAATCTCCTTGAAACTCTTGATGAGCGTCTTACTCATAAGGGATATTCTTCACGTTCTGAAATTGTGCGAGATATGATACGCGAAAAGCTTAATGAGGAAATATGGAGTAGTGGTGCTGAAAATACGCAAGGTGTAGCAGTTTTGACGATTATTTATGATCACCATCAGCGTGAGCTTAATCAGCGTATGATTGATATTCAGCATACAAGCACACATAAGGGCAATGTTGAGATTCTCTGCAATACGCACGTGCATTTAGACCAACATAATTGCCTTGAAACAATTATCTTACGTGGTAATGGAGTGCATATTGAGGATTTAAGTATTGAAATTGGCGGACTTAAAGGTGTAAAATTTTCTAAATTGACGCGTGCAAGCCGATTTGAGTAATATTATAGCACTTTATGGTGGCAGTTTTGACCCACTTCATTATGCTCATATGGAGATTATTCGCCTCTTGCGTGAAAATCTTCTATATAAGCGGATTATCCTTATGCCAAATTATCGTAATCCGCTCAAAAACTCCTCTTTTTTTACACCATTGCAACGATTGCAAATGTGCAAAATCCTCGCTGATGAGATGAATAATGCTAAGTCTTGCAATCAAAAGATTCCATATATATCAGTCAGTGATTATGAAGTGTGCCAAAATCGGAGTGTATTTAGCGTGCAGAGCGCAGCTTTTATTAAAGAACAAATAACAAAGCAAGATACCAATGCCCAACTTGTTTTTGTGTTAGGAGAAGATAGTTTTAATAATCTTAAGCAGTGGAAAGATGTAGAAAAATTATGCAAAATGGTAGATTTTGTGCTTATAAAGCGCGAAATTTCCCAAAAAGATTCTCAAATATCACCACATATTGTGCCTTATGCGCACGTTATTAAATGTTTAGATTTACCTCCTAGTGTAGCGCATTTTTCCTCAAGCTCTGTGCGCTCTTTGCTTCAAAAAGGGCAAATAGATGAAGCTTTAAACCTTGTTCCTGTATGCTTACATACTTTTATCAAGGCAAACTTTAGGCTATAATAAGCCTTTATTTTATACAAGGAGATTGCTTGCAAGAAAAACATATAAATGAAAGGATTGAGCGTATTACCACACTTTTAGCAGATAAGAAAGGTGAGGATATTGAAGTATTTGATTTATGTGATAAGGATTATATTGTAGATAAAGTCATCATTGTGAGTGCGATGATAGGGAAGCATTCTTTTGCTTTACTTGATTATCTTAAAAGTGAGCTAAAGCCTCAAGGGGAAGTATTTTATGCTACCGAAGAAGAGAGTGAAGATTGGGTAATTGCCGATTTGGGAGATATTATGATTCATATTTTCACACCTAATCATCGCAAAAAATTTAATTTAGAAGAATTTTTACATTCAATTATTATCAAAAAATAACAATGTTTTTAAGATTGACTCTTTCTAGCGTGTTTTTTGTTTGTGCCTTTGGTGCGGATATTCTCATTCCCTTACAAGATGAGGTATTTAAAAATGATTTTAAGATTCAAAGCTTCCAAAAGGATTCTTCTTTAGCATCTAATGCCTTAGAATATATGCAAAATAAGCAAAGTCCCATTACTCAAAGCCTCTCATTACATTATCTTAACGCGTATATGCGTCATCACTCCTTTGCAATAAGTGTAAATGGAGTGGGTGTAGAGTATCATAGAATCTTAGCTAATAATGAGCAAAGTGATGTACTTTTTTCTGTGCAGACAAATTTTACAAAAGCCTCACTTAAGACAGAATCTTTCTATTCTAATAACACACAAGATTCTATCTCTATTGCACCTGATGCAAGTTTTCAAATTGGCATATTAGCACAACTTGATGTTTTGTTTGCACAAAGTGAAAGAGGCTATCATTGGTTAGGTTTTGAGTTTGGATACTCCTTTGCTTTACCTGCACATCTTGCAGGAGGTGTTGAGGGCATAGAGTTTGATGAGCAAAGTATGCTTTTAAATGTTGATTATGGATATAGTTTTAACTTTGGTAAGTATGCCTTGCTGCCTTTTTTGCGCTTAGAGAGTTATGCGTTTTTCCCAACCAAAGAAATGGCAAAAAATCGTGATTTTATTGATGGGGGATTTAATATGCTTGTAGGGATAAAAAATATTTGGGATACGCGCTATTTTGAGGCTGCGTTGAGTTTTGGTGCGTTGAGTGATTTAAATTTATCAAGTTCTGGTGTTGGTGTGTTGGCAAATGGTGCGATAGTCTATGATAGGTTGGGTATGAGCAATGGTATCTTTAGCGAGATAAGTATTGGTATCTTAGAACATAAGAACTTTCATTTATTAGCAAAATCAAATTTTTCCTATATGCTTTCATATTATGAGCTAAATTGGCAAAATAGCCTAAGCGCAATGTTTAGATTCTAAGTTGATTGGTAAGAGGGAGTTAAAAAATGAATGAGCAAATGCAGATAAAAACTCATTGACTTCTATAAGAAGTTAATATAGAATCTTAGAATTTATTTACTAAGGAGACAAGTATGAAAGATGTTCTATTACTCCAAGCAAGATACAACAAAATGGCTGATACGCAGATGTTTGCAGTGTTAAAAAATATGGCAACAGAGGATTTGTATAAGGATTGTGGTTTATATTATGGGAGCATTATGCAGACTGCTGCACATAGCTTGTGTGGAAGTATGGGATTATTTTTGGGCAAACTGAGTGCTTTTGTGGAAAGCAAACCCACTCATTTACAAGAAATTCTTGGATATTTGAAAGCAGATTTTAGTCTTGATGAAAAAATATTTCAAGATATTCAAAGCTTTTCTGCACTCCAAGAGCGTGTAGATGAAGCGATGATTGAGCTTATTAATAATATGAGTAATTTTGATAAAAGCGAAACTTTGACATTGGGTGAAAACTTTACAATTGTAAAGAGCAGAGCGCACTTAATCTTAGCTTTATTAAATCACGCTTTACACCACAGAGGACAGATTGCAGGCGCACTTGATATACTTGGAGTGAGTAATGACTTTGGTGGTATGCTAGATTTATCTTAAAGTTCAAATACATTAAGGAATTTTTGCGCTCTTTGACTTTTGGGTGCGCTAAAAAACTCTTGTGGTGTAGATTCCTCAATAAGTTTACCCTCATCAAAAAAGCAGATTCTATCTGCAACTTTTTGAGCAAAGCGCATTTCGTGTGTTACGATAAGCATCGTCATACCTTCATTTGCAAGCTCTAGTATCACTTCTAGCACTTCTTTTACCATTTCAGGGTCAAGTGAAGCAGTTACTTCATCAAAAAGCATAATTTCTGGATTCATACAGAGTGCGCGCACGATTGCTACACGTTGTTTTTGTCCTCCGCTTAGCTCTTTGGGTGAGGCTTGTATTTTGTGTCCAAGCCCTACGCGTTCTAAAAGGGTTTGTGCTTGCGCTATTACTTCGTTTTTATTGCGTTTTTGCACTTTTGTGGGACCGAGCAAAACATTCTCCATTACACTCATATGGGGGAATAAATCATAACTTTGGAACACCATACCAATGCGTTGGCGGATTTTACTCCATTTTGCCTTTGGGTGATTAATTATTTCATTGCTCAAACTGATTTCTCCGCCTTGTGTGGATTCTAATCCATTGATACAGCGTAAAAATGTGCTTTTGCCACAGCCACTAGGTCCTAAAATTACAATGACTTCACCCTTTTGCACTTGCATAGAAATATCATTAAGCACAAAATGTGTGCCATCATAAGTTTTTTTGAGATGAGATATGCTCAAAAGTGGCGTGTCTAGTGTTGATTTCATTGATATTTTTTCTCCAAAATTTTACTTAAATATGAAAGAGGATAGCACAGGATAAAATATGTGCAGAAAATCCCTCCATATACCCAAAAACTCGCATTTGGATTGGATTTGTTGAGTTCTATAATTTGCTGCCCGACTTTAAGCAAATCTACAGCTCCAAGCAATGCTACAAGCGAAGTTGTCTTAATCATACGAGTAGAAAGGGAAATGATTGAGGGCAAAAGGCGACGGAGTGCTTGAGGCAAGATAATATAGCACATAATTTGCCATTGTTGTAATCCAAGTGCCTTACCACTTTCACTTTGATGTTTGGGGAGTGAGGTAATTGCTCCACGCACCAAATCTCCCACTTCAGCTACACCCCATAGGCTAAAGACGATAATCGCGCTTGTTATCGCACTAAGATTAATATCAAATTGCTGCGAAATACCAAAAAATACGATAAAAAGCCAAGCAAGAATGGGAATAATGCGCACACATTCAAGATAGAATCTGCATATTCCGCGTATAATGAGGCTTTTTAAAGTCATTACAAAACCCAAAATAAGTCCGCCAAATGTGGCAAGGACAATGGAAATAAAGGCAATCTCAAGCGTGAGAAGCACCCCTTGTAAGAGCCGAGCAAAATTTGAGCCAATAAAAAATATTTCCATTACAACACTCGCTTTTTATAGAATCGCTCAAGGAGTGAAAAGACCAAAGAGAGAGGGAGAAGCACGATGAGGTAGCTTAAGACAAGAAGAGTTAAGGCTTCATTTGTTTTATAATAATGCGTGATAATATCTTTGGTTACAAACATAATATCTGCTAAAGCGATGACGCTTACAACAGAAGTTTCTTTCAAAAGAAAAATGACATTTGCTCCCACAGAGGGTAAAGCAACACTAAGAGATTGAGGGAGGATAATATAAAACATCATTTGATGAGATTGTAATCCTATGCTTTGTGCGCTTTCAATCTGTGAGCTAGAGATAGATTCTAATCCTGTGCGGAAGCTCTCACACATATATCCACCACCTAAAAATGCTAAGCCTGTGATAGCACAGACATATTCATTGAGATTTATGCCTATAATGCTATGTAGCCCATAGTAGAGAAAAAAGAGTTGGATAAGTAAGGGTGTGTTACGCGCTAATTCTACATAGATTGCTACAATAGGGCTTAGAAAGCGGACTTTTAAAAACAAAATCCACGCACTTATGAAACCAATGATAAGTGAAAGTAAAATGCCAAAAAAGGAGATATATAAAGTCAAAGAGAGGGCTTTGGCAAACATCGGCACACATTGGCGCATAAAGTCAAAATCTAGCATATTCTCCCTTTGATATTTTAAAGCGACATTATATAGATAATTATTAAATTCGCAGACGAGTTTATTACAAACAAAGCTTCAAGGTGATATACTCGGCTATTCAATCCAATAATGTTTAAGAGGGGTATGGGTAAAAATGTGCGAACAGTCCTAGTTTTTATATGTATTGCTTTATTTTGGATAAGCTCTCTTGGAATCTTATTTGCTGCTGCAATAGATTCAAGCAAAGGATTTTTGTATTGGTTCTTAAAAGATTTTCTCTTTCAATTCTTATCACTTGTTGGTTTTTTAGGAGCGTTCAGTTTATTTTTAGCACGATTTTATAGAAATATCCATATTGAATATTTTATGTTTTGCTTTTTTGGACTTTCTTGTTGGTTCTTTCTTGGCATTACTTCCCAAATGCTGGGCTTTGATAAAGCACACCCCAAAGCTGAAGTTAGAACATTTGATTGGCTGGTTTTTCATTATTGTATCAATGCTATTTTTTGTTCTCTGTCAGTTTTAGGCATTTATGCTCTTTTTGCCAAATATAAAAAAATCGCTACTCTATGTTTTGCAAGTGCAATGTTGCATTTTTGTTTAATATTTTTTTTGATGTATGGATTTATAAATTGGGGAGAGCCTATGGAGGAATATAAAGCAGGGAAAATATCAAAGAATGAAAAATACAAATGAAAATGCACAATACAAAAAAGTGCCTAAACCTCAAATACAAAAAATACACCTCACTCACCCATTTGCTCCTGTGTTTGATACCTATTCGCGTGTATTGATTTTGGGTTCATTTCCCTCTGTGATTTCACGCGATGAGCAATTTTATTATGCGCATTCGCACAATCGTTTTTGGCGCATTCTTGCTACACTTTTTGCTCCTGAAATTGACATAAGAGCGCAAGATAGAGATGCCAAAAAACAATTTTTACTCACACATCATATTGCCCTGTGGGATATTGTGTGCGAGTGTGATATTTGTAATTCTAGTGATAGCACTTTGAGTAATGCTAAGCCTAATGATATATCAGTGATACTCTCAAGTGCGAAAATCAATGCTATTTTTTGCAATGGACGCAAGGCGTATGAGCTTTTTATACGATTTTTTGGCTCACAAATGTGTGAAACACAGGAAATAAAAGTATTTTTACTTCCTTCATCAAGTCCAGCAAATGCACGATATAGTCTTGAAAAACTTGTAGATTCGTGGCGTGTTGTGCTCAATTATGTATAGAATCTAAAAATATAGCCTTACGCCTAGCATTGAAGTGGGTTGCAAGGAATGGGACATATCATTTTTGAGAATCTGTGCTCTTGCAAGTAAGGCAAGATTTTGTTTGAGATTAATGCTTAAAGTGCTATCAAGGGATTGACTAAAATGAGTGAGTGTGTAGGATTTGAATTTATATTCAAATGTGACTTTGAGGCGATTATTATCTGATAAGATAATTCCAAGCACTTGATTGAGGGTAAAATCAGAGCGATTAAATTTATCAAGAAAAAAAGTCGGCTCAAGCAAATAATATCCGTATCCAAGATTCCAAAAATTAAGAGACAAACCTCCTCCAAGTGCTGCAAAATAATGCAAAGAGTTATCATAAAAACTCCGATTGAATCCGGTTTCAAGCCGATAAGAAAAGGGCTTGAAAAACTTACTTATCGGAGCGATTGAAGCAACTGAAAGGATATTAAGTTCATAGAGTTTTACTCTAGATTCTTTTATATTTGTGTCATAATATGCAAGAGTGCGCATAAATTCAATTTGTGCACCTTTAAGGTAGCCTTTGTCATTATCAGTTAGGTCGTGATAAGCGATTCTAAAATCAAGTGCGGGGTGCAACCCTTGTTTATTGCCAAAAAGCAAAGGAGTGATTCTAAGGCTTTGATTTCCTTCAAGCGGATTAGAGGGTGTGGGTAAAAGAGGTGGTTTGCTTGCACCAAGAGTGGAGCGCGTGGAGGCGAGATTATGAGCAATTTGCGTGTATTGCTCTTTATCAAGTTTGCCCTTAAGAAAGCGATATTCACTTAGTTCAAGGGCAGATTCTAAAATATATTGTTTATTTTGAATGTTTAATTTGGGGTTATCTAAAATATCTTTTGGCTCTTTTGTGCCTTTGGCAAGTGATTTAGCAAGTGAGACTTGTGCATTGTTCATTACTTTTTCATAAGAAAGAAGTTTAGCTCGTTTGCTTGGGCGATAAGCAATATGAGTAATGAGATTGGCTTCTTGCAAGGCAAAGAGCGTTTCAGGGGGATTGACTTGATAGATGAATTTATGACGCAAAGCAAGACTTGGACGCGCCACTTCAAGCAACCATAAGATATTATACGAGCAATTACGATGAAAAAAATAATACCAGCTATATGCGTCAGTTAGCTCCCAAATGTGATTATAAAGCTGTGTGATTTCCTCTTGTGTGAGATTTAGTTCATACTCCCACATATCGCGAGATTCTGTATTGGAGTATTCTTTAATTTTATCATAATAGGGCAAAATAGAATAGCTCCCTGTATATAATCCAAAAAGTCCATTGAAGGCAAAGCTTATGGCATTGGTTTGGCTTGGGTCAGCATCGGCTTGATAGTTAATCGCAAATGCAAGAAGTCGGGATTGAAAAGTAGAATCTAAGAGTAAAAATGTATGCCCAAACATTGAGGCAGGAGAGTTAATATGAGCTGAAGGGAAGATAATACTTGCCTTTGTAGGTGCGATGTAATCACGCATTGTTTGAAATTCAGCACAATTCACTTGAGGAAGTGATGTAAAAGAAAGATGTTTTTGTAAAAAAGCAAATCGTGCAGGGAATCGACACAGGGCGTGATAATCTTGAGCTGCGATTGAGCGCGTGGGAAGCTTGATGCTATTTTCTTTAAAAAAACGAATCTCCTTTTCTCGTTTTTGTAAAATTTCTTGTGGAATCTGCACAGATTCTATGGGTTGATAAAATGCACGAATAGTGGCTTCAAGCTCATCTTGAGCGAGATTCTTTGAGGGTAGGGGTGTAATAAAAAAATAAGGTGAGATAATTTCACTTGTTTTTTTATCAATATGCAAAAGGTCTTTCCATTCCTTAGAATGTGCAAGGTTGAGGGATTTGGCTTTTTCAATAAGATTATCAATATAAACATTTTGAGATTCTAATGTAGATATTACGTGAGTAGATGAAAGAGTATCTGCTATAAGCGTATGTATAGAGCATATACAAGCATAAGAGATGAGAATAAAAAACCGCCTAAAAATATGAATCCTTATGCATCACTCATAATTCCCCGCACACTTTTTGTGCTATGGGGAATATTTTTAAAGAGTAGCAGCTCCATCAAGCACGTCTGCACTTTGAGCATCTTTGCTTGCGTAGAGTTTGTTATAATTATCTTGGAGCGCTATTTTAAAAGCATCTTTATCGGCTACATTTAATAGTTCTACAAGCGTATCAAGGTGTTCACCTCTGCCTTGAGCAATCTCTTGAGAAAGAGCGTCCATATTTGCAGCTACAAATTCTTGTGTGCGGCTATCCATAGCGATTTTGCCAGATTTACAACCTGAAGTTCCAGAAGTAATACCAAAAGTTTGAGTTCCTGTTGAGCCATTTGTTGTTATTTGAAATAAATTCCAAATAAGACCTTGTTTGTCAATAAGATATGAACCAAGTCCGCACCCTGTATTGCTGTTCGCTGCAGCAAAAGCACCGCTTACTAAACTTGCACTAAGAGCTACGCTCATAAAAACTTTTTTCATTGTTTGTCCTTTTGTAAAGATTGTTTCATTGAAACGAGTTATTCTATACCTATAAACATTAAATTATGTTGAATAACAAGCATATTTAATAGGGTATTAAAATAGTTTTAATCACAAAATCGTTTAAGAATTTCACTATAAGATTCTATGCGTCTATCGCGTAAAAATGGCCACATACGGCGCACCTCTTCACTTCTTTGTAAATCAATTTCTACTAAAATAATTTCTTCTTTATTCTCACTTCCTTGTGCCAAAAGCTCACCTTGTGCACCAAATACAAAGCTTGAACCCCAAAATCGTATGCCATTCCCTACCTTACTGCTATCAGATTCAAAACCCACGCGGTTAATTGCCATTGTAGGTAATCCATTCGCAACACTATGTCCTCTTTGCACGGCTATCCACGCTTCTTTTTGGCGTGTTTTCTCCTCTAAAGTATCCTCATCAAACCACCCAATAGCAGTAGGATAAATAAGCATTTGCGCTCCCTTTAGTGCCATAATACGTGCTGCTTCGGGATACCATTGGTCCCAGCAAATAAGCACACCAAGTTTCCCTAAACTTGTAGATATGGGCTCAAATCCTAAATCACCGGGTGTGAAGTAGAATTTCTCATAAAATTGTGGGTCATCAGGAATGTGCATTTTGCGGTATTTTCCAGCTATAGAGCCATCAATATCAAAAACAACAGCGGTATTATGATATAGCCCTGCAGCACGTTTTTCAAAAAGTGAAGTAATAAGCACGATTTTATGCTTTTTAGCTAATGCGCTAAAATATGCCACATCTTTATCAAAATCCATTGCATAATCAAAAAATTGTGGATTCTCACTTTGACAAAAATATTCGTGTGTATGAAGCTCTTGTAATGCTACAAGTTGTGCGTTAGAATGTGCCGCTTTAGCAATCATTGCAGCACTTGATTCTATCATTGCCTCTTTATTTCCTTTGTAGGCTTGCTGCACAAGTGCTACACGGATCATAGAGGGCATTTTCATTAAAAATCCCTATTCATCATATTCGCTATCGGGGCTTTGATAATCGTCATCATCATACGCATTGTATGAATAATCATCATCATAATCTTCAAAATCCTCACTATCAATGTTTTCATAGTCATTGTATTCATCGTATTCGTTCATTTAATGCTCCTTAATTATATCTTGGATAATTTCACTTGCAATAATGAGTCCAAAGCTAGCCGTAACTCCACTGAAGCTACCTAATGGACAGCATTTTGCACCCTCTGAGCTAAATATTACCTTAATAGCCTTTTGAATATTTGCTTTTCTTAAGTGAGTGCGCAATTTTCGCGCAAATTTATCGCCGTGACTTTTCCATACATTATTTACTCTTATAAAAAGAGGATTAACTCTTTTTGCACTTCCTGTGGCAATGATATATTTTCCATAAGGCTTATTTGAGGCAATTTTAGCAATTTCTACTTTTGCAATAATCTCATCAATAGCATCAACAATATAATCAAATTCCATTATATCAAATCGCTCTAAAAATGCTGCATCTACACGTTCTTGAATGGGGGTGATGCCTTGATAAAGGCGCGCAAATACTTCCACTTTTGGCTCATTTATATGCTCTGAACCGATTTGGCGGTTTTGATTTGTAATATCAAAGCAATCTTTATCTACAATTGTGATATTTTGCAATCCACTTCTATATAAACAATCCACTACAAAACCCCCCACACCACCTACACCAAAGACAACTACTTTTGTGTTTTGTATGCGCTCAAAGTTTTCGCCAAAAATAATGCGCGAACGCGTGTATCTATCAATTATTGTATTTTCATCAACAAGTTCATTCATAATTGTATCCATTCGCAAAGAGATGAACTATCCTCATAGCTTGTCATATCAAGCTTAATAGGTGTGATAGAGACATAATGTTCGTGCGTTGCTTTAAAGTCAGAACCATAACTATGAGACATATCACTACGTTCTTCCCATTCTAAAGGGTGTAGCCCCAGCCAATAATATTCTTGTCCTCGTGGATTGCGGTGTAAATGTGCATTATCAGCGTAGATTCTATAACCCATTTGCGTGATTTTGTAACCTTTGCATTCTTTAGGCTTAATGTGAGGGATATTGATATTAAGAAATTTGCGCTCTCCCAAAGGGAATCCTTTGGCAAAAATAAGTTGAGTGATTTTATAAATACATTCTTTGGCAAGGGAAAAGTCAAAATGTTTTGAGCAATTTTTATCTGGCATAAGCTGTGAAATAGCAATAGAAGGCACACCTTGTATGCACCCTTCCATAGCGCCTGCAGCTGTTCCTGAATAAGTAATATCTTCTCCCATATTTGAGCCAAGATTAATGCCCGAAATAACTAAATCGGGTTTGCACGATGCTTTATAAAGCGTATTGAGTGCAAGATACACACAATCACTGGGCGTGCCATCTTCAAGTTTATAAAAATCATCATCAAGCTGCACAAAACTAAGTGGGCGCGTGAGTGTTAGTCCGTGCCCACACGCTGATTTTTCACTTGCTGGAGCGACAACCATCACGTGTGCTATATCTTTGAGGGCATCTTTGAGTGCAAGAAGACCGCTTGAGTCAAAGCCATCATCATTGGTAAGGAGAATGCGCTTCATTCAATATCCTTGAAATAATCTTGCAAAAGAGTAGTCAAATGAACATAAATGGCTTCATCAAATGTTTGGAGTTCTTTTTGAATCTGCTCTTTCATACGAGTAAATTCCACTTTTGCACCTTCTAAGCCAAGTAGATTCACATAACTATTTTTATGTATATCATTGTGTGTCGTTTTACCTGCTTGTTGTGCATCAAAACAGGCATCAATAAGGTCATCACGCAGCTGAAAATATATGCCAAGCTTTAGCCCAAACTCATAAATTGATGAAGCAAAATGTGCTTTTGCATTTGAAATAATAGCACCAAATTGCAAAGAAGTAGCAATGAGTTTAGCAGTTTTGTTTGTGTGTATAATTTGAAGTTCTTGTAATGAAAGTTTTTTATCCTCAAAAGCACAATCAAGCATTTGTCCAAGCACCATACCACCAATACCAGCATTGAGTGCAAGAGAATGGATAAGCTCTAAGCGCACTTGCGCGTCAAGTCGTGCTTGAGAAAGCAAAGCAAAAGCATAGGTGTTTAGTCCATCACCTACTAAAAGCGCAAGTGTTTCGTCATATTTTGTGTGCAATGTAGCGTGTCCACGCCTTAAAGGTGCATTATCCATACAAGGCAAATCATCGTGTATAAGCGAATAAGTATGGATACATTCAATGCTTAGAGCAGGTAAAAAAGCATTTTTAATCAGTTGAGGAGCAAGAGCATTAACTACACAAAATACAAGTGCAGGGCGGAATCTTTTGCCACCATTTTTCATCATTTCCCACACAGCTTGTTCATAATGTGGGTGAAAACTTGGAATCCGAGGCGCTTGATTGATAAGAAAGGATTCAAAATCATTAAGAATCTGTGAAATACTCATACTCGCTCCTAGACTTTAACGAATATCTCAAGATTATCACGCACAATAAGGAGTTGCATTTTGCCTTCAAATCTTTCATCAAATTGTGTTTGAGAGAGGAGAAATCTCAATCGTTCAAAGCGTTTGCTCGCTGTATCGGTGGATTGTGTAATGATAGGTTCTTTATTAATCCATAAGATTTTATCTCCCGCACGTAATTCATTGAATCTCCCAGCCCTAGAGAGATTGATTGATTGGATAACCATTTGATTGTCTATATCAATACCAAAACGTTCAAGAAAAGTCTCTTTAAGCAAAAATCCACCATAACGTTGATTGACTTTGACTTTAAGATTTAGAGTTTTGCCATTGCGCAAGAGAGTAACTTGAGCAAGAGAATCTTTTTTGAGATTGCTCATTACCCATTCTGCTTCATCGCTCGTTTGCACTTTAGCGCCATTAATAGAGAGAATTTTATCTTGGGGTTTGAAAGGATTTTGAGGGACAAAAGGGTCAATACTTTTAACAATGGCTTTACTATTTTCAAAACGAATACCCAAATCACCATAATATGGAGATTTTTGAGAAAGGAATCTATCAATATATTTTTTTTCAATAAATCCTCCATTCCCCACACCCACGCCATAGATTTGATAGCAAATATTCCCCAAAACACCATTTATCGGTGTAGTCGTAGAAAATCGTGCATAGTTTAAAAATCCGCTTTGACGTTTCGTGATATGCCCTATTTGCACTTTGGTAGATGAGGAAATAAAGGCGAGTTTTTTATCATTAAGTGTGCGTTTATCAAGAGCGAGAATATCATAGCTTTGCTTAGTGCGTGGCACATCAACAAGATAAAGCCCAATAAACGGATCAGCTTTTAGAATCTTCACATTTTTGGGTGGAGTAAGGGAGTAGAGAATATGCACTTGTTTTGAGCCATTTTTAAGGCTAATAGCATTACTTGAGCCCAAAGGTGTGCTTGCTGCTTTAAAGTATTTTATACAATGGGAGTAGTCATATCCCCAAAGCAAGGGAGAAAAAAAGCAAAATATAAAGCCAAAAATGAGCTTTAATGGAAAGTTTTTAACCATTTGGTTTCCCACCAAAGATATTTAAATCCGTGCTTAAACCATTAAAAAGATTCATAGCGCTTGATTGGCGATTATCTTCTACGCTTTTACGGACATCATTGAGCGCGCTCATTAGGAGAATCTGTAAAGATTCTTTATCTTCAAGTAAGCTATCATCAATGCTAATATCGATGACTTCGCCATTCCCATTACAGCTTACACTCACAAGCCCACCGCCACTTTTAGCACTAAGAATTGTTTGTTCATTGCGTTCTTGCAAATCTTTGATAGTATCTTGCATAGAGCCAAGCATTGCTCCAAGTTGTTTTGCATCAAACATTGTTACACCTCATTTGTAATAGATAGAATCTGATTAGATTCATTGACTTGCACAATAGTAGGTTTATAGTGTTCAAGCTCATTGTGGGTATATGTGGCATAAGCAATTATTATAATAATATCGCCTATTTGAACTTTGCGTGCAGCAGCTCCATTGAGACAAATTTCACCCTTTTTATCGCCATAAATGACATAAGTGCTAAAACGCTCGCCATTATTGATATTCACAATCTCTACTTTCATACCTGCTAAAAGATTTGCACTTTGGGCAAGTGTTTTATCAATCGTAATTGAGCCGACATAATTAAGATTAGCATCACTGACTTTAGCACGATGAATCTTTGAGTAAAGCATTTCAAATTGCATTTTATGCCTTATTTGATTTGGGATATAAAAATAGTGTAATTTTATCATAAAAATATGTAATATCATTATATGATGAGTAAATAAATTAATCAGATAAGGCTTGGAGTAAGCTTTCTTATTGATTATTCCATATAAGAATCTTATTATCAATATGCGTATTTGGGATTTCTTCTAAAATGTGTATATCTTTATGGAATTGTGTTGAGTATTCTTCAAGTTTATAGCTTCGTAGACTTTTTGGAGAGATATTATTATAAGTAATATAGCCATTATGTGCATGAGTAACAAGATATTTTGTATATATATCTTGTATGTCTCTGTGTAATTCGCTAAAAGCATAGTTGCTTATAAATAAATCATATTCTTTAAGGGCGATATTTTCAAGTGTGAGAAAATTGAGTGTGGCTTTTATATCAGTATAATTGCTTAAATATTTTTGTGCGAGTAAAAGTACAGCATTTAAATCTACAAAATCATAAGAGTGGGGTGTAAATATACTATTAATAATTCGTGCTTGTCCGCCATATCCTACGCCTACTTCACAGATTCTTAAATTGTCCAAATTGCCAAAATAAAGTATTAAATCTGATAAGACCTTAATGTATCGCAGTGTGCTTGGGCTTATTTTACCAATGGGGCTATAATCATATATTACCCCCCCCCCCGTATAAATCATTTCTTTTAAAGCTTTCAAAATCTTGCATACTAAAGCATTTTCTTTGCAAAATCACATTGAGGTATTGCTGCCCTATATCTTGGCTTACATGTTCTAAGATAGCAGTATAGATAGGATTTGTCCTAAAATGTTCAAATACTTTCGTATTTTGTGCTGCTAAGGCACAAAAATGGGGATAATCCATTGATGAAGAGATGCTTGAATTTCTTTCAGAATCCAATAATCCTAAATGTTTTTTAATCCCAAAATTTTTTAAAATAAGCTTTAATCTTATATAAAGTTCCATTCTTACCCCTTTAATTTTGCGTAAAGGCATTATAGGGTGTTAAAACTTAAATTTAGGATAAGACTAGCTATTTGCTTTGATTATTTCTAGCTCTTCAAGTGAAAATCCTGCTTTTAGTCTCGCCTCATAATGAAGATTTCTAGGAATTGCTTTAAAAGCCTCAAAACGTTTGAGGATTGCAACAAAATCGCACGCACTTACTTTATTATTTGCGAATTTCCACCATTTATCCCCTTTTTTAACGTGTTCTATCTCATCGTGTAAAATGATTTCAAGAATTTCAAGCACTTGAGGCGTGATAGAATGCTCAAACTCTTTTATTTTGCTCGCTACAAAAGGATTTGCATCAAGCCCATTTGCTTCTAGTCCTCTATGAAGTAATGCCATTCTATTGCTAAAATCAGGAGTTGCTACTTGTGCATCAAAGAGCTGCGAATGCACAGGAAAATCTCCATACTCATAGCCAAGTTTATTGAGACATTCTCGCAAAAGGCGAAAGTGTAATCCTTCTTGTAATGCCACTTCAAGCCAATCTTCATAATATAATAGAGGCAGATTCTTAAAACGCGTGAGCGCATCAAGAGCTAAATCAATTGCACTATATTCAATATGCACAATAGAATGTAGCACTTTGGCGAAAGATTCTTTACTTTTAATGTGCTTTGGGCGGCGAATTTTAGTTGGGTGGATAATCTCACAGAATCTCGCATAAGAGGGGGATTGCAACGCAAATGGTGTATGATGTGATGAATGTAGTATTTGCTCGCAGAGCAGATGTTTTTGAGATGCAACTACTTCAAGGAGAGCAAGTTTAGATTCTATGCTTGGAGCGTGGAGAGCTTCAAGACTAAGAGCAAAGAGATTCATTATTTGCGCTCAAGCACCTCAAATGCAGGAAGAATTTTCCCTTCAAGTAGCTCCAAACTTGCTCCACCACCCGTGGAAATAAAGCTCATATTGTCTCGCTCTCCTGCCTTGTCTATTGCATCAGCAGTATCGCCACCACCAATAAGACTAAAGGCATAAGTATCGCTCACAGCGTGGGCAAGGTTAAAAGTGCCGCGTGAAAAAGCTTGTATTTCATAAATGCCAAGCGGTCCATTCCAAATAATTGTTTGAGAATCCCTTACCACTTCACTAAAGAGCTTACTTGTTGCAGGTCCCATATCTACTGCCATAAAGCCCTCTGGTATATCTTGTGCAGGCGTGATTTTGATATGGCGATGTTCTTTAATATCATCAGTGCTTACAACATCTACAGGCAGGTAGATTTTGACTTTTTTTTCTTTTGCTTTATCTAAAATCTTACGTGCTTCACTCACTAAATCGTCTTCCACAAGGGATTTTTGCATATCAAAACCTCGTGCTTTAAGGAAAGTATTGCTCATTGCACCACCAATGATGATTTTATCTACCACATCAAGGATATTATATAAGAGTGCGAGTTTAGAGCTTACCTTGCTTCCGCCAACGATAAGTAACACCGGTTTAAGTGGATTTGCCATTGCTTTAGCAAATGAATCAATTTCTTTTTTGAGCAATAATCCTGCTACACACTCTTTGGCATATTTAGCAATGCCACAGGTGCTTGAATGTGCGCGATGGCTTGTGCCAAAGGCATCATTGATATACACATCACAAATAGAGGCGAGTTTAGTAGAGAGTTCCTCATCATTTTTTTCCTCTCCCTCATAGAATCTAATATTTTCAAGTAAAATCACACTTCCACTCTTGCTTTGTTGTTGAAGATTTTCTACATTTTCTATTGTCTCTGCGAAAGCTATATCGCGTCCTAAAAGTCGCTCTACACGTTTAAGCACGTGTTTGAGTGAAAACTCTGCATTGCGTCCTTTGGGACGCCCTAAATGGCTGACAAGCACTATATTTTGTGCGTGATTATCAATGCAATAATTAATAGTGGGTAGTGCTTCGCGGATACGCGTATCATCTGAAATATCAAAATCCTCGTCCATTGGCACATTAAAATCCACGCGAATAAGCACTCTTTTGTCTTTGACGTCAATATCACGCACACTTTTTGTATTTTTCATTAATTCGATTCCAGTTTCCTTCATCTACGCTCCTTATTAGATTCTGTAAATAAATGCGGTATTTTATCATATTTTTATATATGCGTTATGAGTGCTTTGTATTATCCTTAATAAACAATGTTATACTTCAAAATGGGAAAAACGATGAAAATCTATTATATTGAACTTTTTGGCATTATACAGGGCGTGGGATTTCGCCCATTTGTATATCGTCTTGCACATAAAATGGGATTAAAAGGCTATGTGCAAAATCGTTATAATACTCTTTTTATCTGTCTTGAAGTGCCCACAAGAGCAATACTTGATGAATTTATCACGCATATTCTTTCATCTCCACCTCCAAATGCACATATTGTGCAACATTCTGTTACTCCTATAAGCACTCCGCATATTTTAAGTGATTATTTTGAAATTAGAGAATCTATTTCTTATTCTACATCTTTGCCTACATCTTTGCCGCTTGATACGCGTATATGTGAGCAGTGTTTAGATGATATGAAAGGCAAAGAGCGATTTTTGAATTATGCCTTTACTACTTGCACGGAATGTGGTGCGCGATATTCTATTATTAAAGCCCTACCTTATGATAGAATCCACACTTCTATGAGTGATTTTGCTTTGTGTAAAGATTGTCAAAGTGAGTATGATAATCCCCTCAATCGGCGATTTCACGCTCAACCTAATTCGTGCCATCAGTGTGCTATACAAATGCGTGTGATTGATGAGTGTGGCATACTACATTCTTTTAGCCAATCTCAAGATGATATAAAGCTTTTAAAACTTATAGTGCAAAAAATTAAAGCAGGTAAGATTGTTGCTATAAAAGGTGTGGGTGGGTTTAACTTAGTTGCAAATGCAAGTAATGCTCAAGTGATTAAAACTCTGCGTAAGCGTAAGAATCGCCCACATAAGCCCTTTGCAGTGATGTTTAAGAATCTGCAAGATATAAGTTCTGTTGCTCATATAAATGAGGAGGAGAAAAGGGCATTATTATCCCCACAAGCACCCATAGTGCTTTTAGAAAGGCATTTTAAGAGCGAGGGTATTATCAATGAAGAATGTTTTAATCTCATTGCACCACAGATTCAAAGTGTGGGAGCGATTTTGCCTTATAATGGCATTATGCACCTGCTTTTTACATTGCTTGATATGCCTCTTATTTTTACAAGTGCTAATCTCTCTGGTGAGCCAATCATCACTCACGCACAAGAGTTAAGGCAAAAACTCGGTGGAGCAAATGCAGTGTATGATGTTATGCTTGATTATAATCGCGATATTTGTAATCCTATTGATGATAGCATTGTGCGTTTTATGGCAGGAAAAATGCGTATTTTGCGTTTGGCAAGAGGTTATGCACCTGCATCTTTAGGCTTTAAAGCTCCTCTAAAAGATACATCTTTGCTTGCACAAGAGGAAGTGCAAAATGGTATTATTGTGGGTGTGGGTGCGCAGCAAAAATCCACTCTAAGCTTTATAAATATATCTTCAAATGCGGATTATCAAGCTGTGATAAGCCCATATATCGGGGATTTACATAGTGTAGATTCACTAATACGCTATAAATTGCATTATGATTTTTTTGCTAGGCTTTATATGCAGGAAATAAAGGCAGTAGGTTGTGACTTACACCCAAGCTATGCTTCTACGCATTTCGCCACAGAGCTTGAGGCACAAGGTGCGCAAAAATATTTACTTTCTCATCATAAAGCACATTTTTATGCAATCCTTGCAGAATCTAATGCTTTAGAAGAATCCGGGATTGGCATTATATGGGACGGCACAGGGCTTGGTGAGGACAAGCATATTTGGGGAGGAGAGTGTTTTATATACCAGCCAGATATGTGTGTGGGGACAATGGAGCGTGTATGGCATTTTGAGGAATTTACTCTTTTAGGAGGGGAGAGTGCAATAAAGGATATTGGCAAACTTGCTTTAAGCCTTATGTGGCACTATGGTTTGGAAAATGTGCAAAATAGAGTGCATTTTAGCCTTGCAGAGTTGGCACTTTTACAAAATAGTTTTAAAAGTGGGATTTATCCACAGACAAGTTCAGTAGGCAGGATTTTTGATGCTGTTGCTTATTTACTTGGGCTTTTAGAGGTACAAACTTATGAGGGACAAAGCGGAGCAATTATAGAATCTTGTGCGTTACGCGATTATGCAAAATACACAGAGGGAGTGGACATTGAGCCTTATAGCTTTGAACTTGCAAAGGGCGTAATTAGCCTTAGGGGGATTATTCAAGGAGTGATTGATGAGAGAGAAAAGCAAGGAGTTGAGAGGGCAGCCCATCGCTTTTTGCACACACTCGCACATATTGCTCTTGCTCTTGCTCAAAAATGTTCGCAACACAAAAATATACCATTAAAAGTATATTTTAGTGGCGGCGTGTTCCAAAATAAGTTTCTTTGTGATAGAATCCACACTTTATTTGCAAAAAATCATATTCCTTTTTATATGCACGAGAAAATGCCGTGCAATGACGCGAGTATTAGTTTCGCCCAAGCTGTATTTTGTGCATTAATTCAAGAAAAACAAGGAGAAAATAATGAATCTAAGCCGCAATGAGCGATTAGAAAATAATCCAAATTTAAATAAAAAATCTATACAAATAGTCAGTAAAATTCTCTCACAAAATGACCTCAAGGCACAGGAGTTGCGTGAAAAATATAAGCAATTAGGTGTATATGTGATAAATCTTATGAGTTCGCCCGGCAGTGGCAAAACGACACTTTTAGAATCTTTGAGTGCTTTTAAAGACTTTACATTTTGTGTGCTTGAAGGAGATTTGCAAACAAATCGCGATGCACAGCGATTAGAGGCAAAAGGTGTGAATGCGTATCAGATTACCACAGGAGAAGCTTGTCATTTAGAAGCCTCAATGATAGAAACCGCACTTTGCGAGCTACAAAAGCAATGTGATATGCAGCAAATGGATTATTTATTTATTGAAAATGTAGGCAATTTAGTATGTCCTGCAAGCTATGATGTCGGGGCAAGTCTTAATATCGTGCTGCTTTCAACACCAGAGGGCGATGATAAGATTTTAAAATACCCTACGATGTTTATGTGCGCTGATGCGGTGATTGTAAGCAAGGCAGATATGATGGAATATTTTGGCTTTAGCTTAACGCGAGTAAAAGAGGATTTAGGGCAGCTTAAGGCAAATGTGCCACTTTTTTTGACAAGCAATAAAGAGCGTGAGAGTATCTCAAAAGTGCGTGATTTTATAGAGCAAAAAAGAGCACAAAATTATCAATCACATCATCAATTTTAAGGAGTAAGAATGTGTTTGGCTATTCCCTCTAAAGTCGTAGAGATAAAAGACAATAATATGGCAGTTGTAGATACATTAGGCGTGAGCCGTGAGGCGAGTTTGGATTTATTAAATGAGAGCATAAATATAGGAGATTGGGTGCTTTTGCATATTGGTTATGTGATGAGTAAAATTGATGAGGAGAGTGCCAGAGAGAGTTTGAGACTATATGAGCAGATTTTGCAATCAATGCAAGAAGAAGAGAATGAGCGCATAGAGGCAAATAAATGAAAATTTTTATCATTAATCTTAAACGCGCAAGTGAGCGTAAAGAGTTTATGCAGCAGCAATTTGCACAAATGAGCGAGCAGCAAAGAGCGCAATTTGAGATTATATTTTTTGATGCTATTGATGGACAAAAAGGGGAGCACCTCGCCTTTAGTCAATACTCCAAAGGTGCAAGTATTGCCTTTCGCGGAAAAGAGATGAGCGATGGAGAGAGGGCGTGTTTTGCAAGTCATTATAGCCTGTGGCAAAAATGCGTAGATCTTAATGAACCTATTATAGTGCTTGAAGATGATGTTATGATTTTAGAGCATTTTTGGACAGAACTCACGCGTATAAGCAAAAGTGAATATGTGTATGTGCGATTAACATTTTTGGAGGATAAGGTAAAGGCTTTTGTCTTGCCTAATGAGTTTTATATTACTTTTTCCCAAGTAACAGGAACGCAAGGTTATTATCTTACACCCATTGGTGCTCAAGGTTTTATAACATCTGCAAAAACTTGGTATCGCCCAGTAGATGACTATATGGATATGTTTTATATTCATCATATTCCTATTATTTGCATAAAGCCAGTTTTAGGAACAATGGAGACAGAGACTACAATTGCAGGGCGATGGAGTAAGCCACCATTATATTTAAAAATAGTGCGAGAATGCACAAGATTATATTTTCAGTTAAAGCGATTAATATTTTTGACATTTAACAGAAAAAGCCTTCTTATGCCAAAAGAGGCTTTAGATTCTTCGGGGGGGGGGGTATATAAGTGCTTAAGTGCAAAAAATCATTAGATATAAAACCATTTAACCTCATTGAAAATTTCCGTGATAAAGATGTGATTCTTGCTTATGCCAAACGCATTAAAAATCTTGCACAATCATTGAGTGAGCCACTTTATATTATGGAGGTGTGCGGAGGACATACGCATACGATTATGCGCTATGGATTGCAACATTTGCTTCCAAAAAATATTGAGTTTATACACGGACCAGGTTGTCCTGTATGCGTAATGCCTAAAAATCGCATTAATCAAGCCTATGAAATTGCTATGCAAAAAGATGTGATTTTACTCACACTTGGAGATATGATAAAGATTCCCGGTAGCAATGGAAGCCTAGCAGATGCAAGGGCTAAAGGAGCTGATGTACGCTTTTTGTATTCACCTTTTGAGGTGCTCAGTATTGCAAAAGAGAATCCGCTTAAGCGCATCGTATTTTTTGCCATTGGCTTTGAGACGACTACTCCTATGAGTGCTGCATTGATAGAAAGGGTAGTGCAATCAAAGCTTACAAATGTGTTTTTTCATATTAATCACGTGCTTGTGCCCCCGCCTGTAAAGGCAATTTTAGATTCTAAGCATTGTCGTGTAAATACACTTATTGCTCCCTCTCACGTAAGTGTGATAAGTGGGGCAAAAATTTATGTAGATATTATGCACTCATTTAATATGCCTATCGTAGTAAGTGGATTTGAACCTGTGGATATGATGGAAAGTATTTATGAGATTTTAAAGCAAAGGGTAGGCAATAGGAGTGAACTTGAGATTCAATATAAGCGCGTTGTAAGTATGGAGGGCAATCTTAAGGCTCAAGCAATGGTGGAAAAGTATTTTCAAACAAGAGAGAGCTTTGAATGGCGAGGGCTTGGACACATAGCACATTCTGCATTGAAATTAAGAGAGGAATACGCATTTTTAGATGCTGAAATCCTCTTTGAAAGCATTTTAAGTAAAGAATCAATCCCTGATAATAAGGCGTGTCGCTGTGGAGATATTTTGCGAGGCGTAGCAAAACCGCTTGATTGCAAAGTATTTGGCAAAGCTTGCACACCAAGTAATCCATTGGGAAGCTGTATGGTAAGTAGTGAGGGAGCGTGTGCAGCGTATTATAAATATGGTGGTGTGATGTAGCCAATGAATACATCTTTGCGAGAAATCCTTGTAGAATCTGCACAGCGGTATTATGAGTATTTGGATAATAATGATTTGGGTTTAAGTGAAATTGCTATTACGCGCTATGAATTAAGCAATGATGAATTAGTGCTTTGGCTTAAGGGTAATGTGATAGATATGGATTTAAAGCTTGGCGGCGCTTTGCTCTTGCGTGTGGATAAGGAGTTTTATAGTATTGCGGAGGGAGAAGAGATAGAATCTCGTTTTTATGATGAAAAACAAAAGGTGCTTTATCTTTCTTTATTGCCTCATATTGTGGCAATTTTCACAAAGGCGAAAAAAGATAATATTGCATTTTCACTTTTTAGTGATTTGAAATTTTTAGTTAAAAATGTAGAGGATTTTTTTAGTAAATATGGACATAGGGTTACCCTGCCCAAATCTATTACATCTAATGAAATACCCCATATTGCACATTTAAGCGATGAGCAAAATCAAGCTTTATCTATGGTGCTCACAAATCCCCTAAGTTATGTATGGGGACCTCCTGGCACAGGTAAAACTCAAGCAGTGCTTTTTGAGGCACTTTTGTATTATATCCAACAAGGTAAAAGAGTGGCAGTTGTCGCTACTACAAATAATGCGTTAGAGCAGGTTTTGCGCACGCTCATTAAGCAATTTGATGCTTTAGGATTAGAGCGTAAGAATATTTTGCGATTAGGCACACCTACATTGCGCTATATGAATGAATTTCCACAAACTTGCGACCCGAGCATATTGCAGCAAAAAAACGCAACAAATTTGTTTAATTTCCAAGATACGCTTAAAACTCGTCTTAAAAATGCCTTTGTCGTGGGCGTAACACTTGATGGATTTATTAAACGCTATGAGAATTTAGAGCTTAAATTTCATCATATTTTTTTAGATGAATGTGCCTATGCACCGCTAATTAAGACTTGTGCATTGTGCATTGATAGCACACCTCTTTCGTTTTTTGGTGATCATAAACAACTCTCTCCTGTATGTGAAATGCCTCCTAATGAACTTATGAGAGCAGAAAATGAGAATGCGTATATATGGAATCTCTCTGCACTTTTTTTAGAATCTCTTTGTCAAGGCACACCTATAAAGGAGATTATAAAGCAATATCAGCAAACCTGTGATATACCTCCATTTGCCTTTATGCGTATGAGTAAGCTAAGTAAGACACATCGTTATGGTAACAATCTTGCTCACATTCTTGATGAATATATTTATCGTATGGGTTTAAAGGGCAATGATGAACAAATGGAGATTCTTGTGTTTGATAGTGGAAGTAAAAGCGAGCAGGATAGGCGTTTGAGTGAGAGCGAAGCGCGTGCGTGTGAGCAGCTTTGTGCAAAGCTCAAGGGTGAAGATTTTGCAGTGATTACACCATTTATCAAGCAGAGACAGCGGCTTATACGCCAAATGTCAAGAGAGAGAATCTTCACTATTCATAGTTCTCAAGGACAGGAATTTGATAATGTGATTTTCTCTCCTGTGAGTTTGCATTATCATCTCACAGATTCTCGTCAAACTCACGCACTCTATGCATTAAATGTGGCGATTTCGCGCACTAAAAAGCGGCTTTTTATTGTATGTGATTATGCTTTTTGGAATGCACAGCAAGGGCAACTGATTTGGGCGATTTTGCAACGTGCTAAAAAAATCAATAATCTTTGAATGTAAAAAGGAGTAGCAATGAAAGAGCAGTATATTACCCTCTCACAAGGCAGCGGAGGGGTAGAATCTAACGCACTCATTGAGGAAGTTATATATAAGATTTTAGGAGAAATAATCGTAGATGGTGGGGAAGATGCTGGAGTGTGTGATTTAAAAGGAAAAATAGCCCTAAGCACGGATAGCTATGTAGTAAGCCCGATATTTTTTCCTGGAGGCGATATTGGCAAACTTTGTGTATGTGGCTCAAGTAACGATATAACAATGAGAGGTGCAAAACCGCGCTATATCTCACTTGGATTGATTTTGGAAGAAGGTATGAAAAAAGCGCAATTAGAGCAAATCTTACATTCTATCAAATCAGAGGCTCAAAAGACGAATTTGAAGATTCTCTCTGGAGATACAAAGGTCGTGCCAAAGGGTGTAGCAGATAGAATCTACATCAATACAACTGCTATAGGAGAGCTGTATGCGGATTGGCGTGTGAGAAATATACAAGAGGGTGATGAGATTATTGTGAGTGCACCTATCGGAGCACACGGAGCAGTAATATTTTGCACACGGAATGAGGTTGCACTGCAAAGTGATTTACAAAGTGATTGCGCGCAACTTTATCCGATGATAGAATCTGTGAGAGATTGTCATATACACACAATGCGTGATGCGACAAGAGGAGGATTGGCTGCGGTGCTCAATGAATGGAGTAGGGCAGCGAGTGTGGAAATAATACTTACAGAGGAGAGTATTCCTGTGTTACAACAAGTTCGGGGTGTATGTGAGATTTTAGGGCTTGAAGCATTAAGTTTAGCAAATGAGGGAGTATGTGTAATGGCTGTGCCACCAAATGAAAGCAAAAAAGTGTTATCACTGCTCAAATCTCACCCACTTGGCACACACGCTTGTGTCATCGGACATATAT
This sequence comes from Helicobacter sp. MIT 03-1614, assembly GCF_000762925.2. Taxonomy (NCBI): domain Bacteria; kingdom Pseudomonadati; phylum Campylobacterota; class Epsilonproteobacteria; order Campylobacterales; family Helicobacteraceae; genus Helicobacter; species Helicobacter sp. MIT 03-1614. The sequence goes on along the minus strand of NZ_JRMS02000010.1, from coordinate 25,247 downwards.
CACGCAAGGTGCAGGATATAAATCAAGCACATGTTATTTTATGCAATGCGTGGGGTGGAAAACGATATGTGGAATATCCACAAGGCGAGTTACTCCCTAGAATCTGCTAGGCTTTAGAATTGCTCACGTGGTCTTGCTTCATTTACACGAAGGTTGCGACCACGAAAATCTTTTTCATTGAGCGCGTCAATAGCTTTAGGTGCAGCTTCATCGTCCATTTCTACAAAACCAAAGCCTTTTGGCTTACCACTCTCCCTATCATTAATAAGTTTAACAGAAAAAACTTCACCGAATTGGGAGAAAAGATCCTGAACCTCATCACGTGTAACTGCATAAACCAAGTTTCCTACATAAAGTGTTTTCAAAGCAACTCCTAAAAAATAACTAACCCCCAACTTTAAGGACGTCCTTGTATGCTACGATTTATTTACTTATAAGTTTCTTAAAAAGATACTATTGCATTATTCATTGCGTAAAACTTGCAAGGTATCTACTAAGGAAGCTTTTCTCGCAGGATAATAAGAGGAAAGGCATACGATAAAAATTGCCCCTATAATTGTAAGCAAGAAGTCAATCAAAGATAAGTCTAGCGGTAACTTAGAGCTACCATATACATCTGCGGGAAGCGAGATAATGGGGAAAGTATCAAGCACATACATTGCTATACCTGTGAGAATAATCCCAAGCGCTATACCACTTAAACCGATAGTATTTCCCACCCAAAAAAATATACTTTTAATCTCTTGCCTACTTGCTCCAAGCGAGAGGAGCAGAGCAATTTCTTTGCGGCGATTCATTACAACCATAAGTAAAGAGCTAATGATATTAAGAGCAGCCATTACAATGATAAGCATAAGCACAATAAAAAGTGCGCGTTTTTCAAGCTCTAACGCCGAGAAAAAATTGCCATTTTGTTGCCACCAGCCCTCAACTCCAGCGCGATAGGGAAATTGTGTGTTAAGAAAATCGCTAATGCTATGAATATCTTGCATAGGATTTGGTGTGTATATGTGAATCCCATCATATATGCCCTCATTAAGATGGCGAATCTTTTGTAATGCGCTTAAATTTGTATATACATAAGCTTCATCATACGCTCTCAAACCAGATTCAAAGAATCCTGCAATACTAAAACGTTTATTAATAGGTGTGTAGCTAAATCCTGATGGTTCAAGTTGGGTAAAAAATAAATCAAGTTTATCGCCAGATTCTAATCCGAAATTTTCCTCCATACTTTTTCCTATAAGAATAGAAAACTCTTTTTGCATAAAAGATTCAATATTTTTTTTAAATTCCGTATCGGAATTTTGAGAAGTTTTAAAAGCTTTTTTGACAACAGCATTGATTTGGGATTCTGCTTGCATATCTACACCAAAAACCATAGCTGCACTCATTGTATTGCCTATTTTGCCCACAGCTTGATAACGCAAATAAGGACTAAAAAGAAATTGAGGAAAATGCGCTTTGAGTGCCTGAAGTATATTTGCATCTACACCCTCATAGGTAGTAGAATATATGCTTAGAGGATAGTTCATAATAGAGAGTTTGCGTTCAAATTCTTTTGTCATACCATTCATAATAGCCATTGCCACACAAAGCACCATAACGCCAATACCCACACCAAAAAATGCTAAGAGCGCCGTGATAGAAATGAAAGGTTGTGTTTTGTCAAAACGTAAATAACGGGGCAAGAGATAAAAAATAAGTGTTTTCATTTATGCAAGCAATCCACTTTTAGGTCCGCTTTTGCCGTGGCATACTTTGTATTTTTTGCCACTACCGCAAGGACAAGGGTCATTGCGTGCAATTTTGTTCTTTCGCACAGGTGTAGAATCCATATTGGTATTTAAATCTTGCAAGTTTTCTTCAAGTTCATCTTGCAAATTTTTTATCATTTTATTTGCTACTTCCTCTTCTTTGTCTCTTAATTGGATAATTTGTAGCATTTTAGTTGTTTCAAATTTAAGATTCTCTACAAATTCTAAGAAAAGATTATAACTTTCTTTTTTGTATTCAACGAGCGGGTCTTTTTGATTATACCCGCGAAGCCCTATGCCTGTTTTAAGATTATCCATTGTGTAAAGATGTTCCCGCCACGAGCTATCAAGCACTTGTAAGTAAATAATACGTTCAATTTGGGCGCGTTGAGATTCTTCAAGTTTTGACATTTTTTCCTCGTAGGCTGTATTCATTTGCGTAATGAGTTTTTCAAGTAATTCATCATAATCAAGATTCTCACAATTTCCAATCTCAAGCCCAAGCTCTTCATTGACTTGTGCTTTGAGTGAATCTATATTGAAATTACTGCTTTCATCGCCGGGTAAAATTTGGGCTTTATAAAGCATAGATTGCGCAGTGAGTTCGCGATTAGTGCTAATTCGCTCTTGCAATGAGCAATTTTCATCAAGCAATTCGTTACGTAGTTTATATACAGCTTTGCGTTGCTCATTAGCAACATCATCATATTCAAGCAAATGCTTGCGTGATTCAAAATGGAGATTTTCTACCTTTTTTTGCGCACTTTCTACTGAACGCGTAACAAGTCCAGATTCTATATGTTCGCCCTCTTTAAGCCCAAGACGCTCCATAATGCCCTTAATCTTATCGCTCCCAAAGATTCTAAGTAGCGAATCTTCAAGGCTCAAATAGAATTGACTAATGCCCGGGTCGCCTTGTCGCCCAGCTCTTCCGCGTAATTGGTTATCAATGCGGCGGCTTTCGTGTCGCTCTGTCCCAATAATATATAATCCGCCAAGTTCGCGTATTTCGTCGTTGATTTTAATATCTACACCGCGTCCTGCCATATTTGTAGCGATTGTTACTGCGCCTTTTACTCCAGCGTCTTTAATAATTTCGGCTTCTTTGGTGTGCTGTTTGGCATTTAAGACAGTGTGAGGGATTCTATGTTTTTTAAGAAGTTCGTGGAGAATCTCACTTTTTTCAATACTTGCAGTTCCTACAAGGACAGGCTGCCCTTTTTTGTAAAGCTCTTGAATCTTGTCAATAACAGCATTAAATTTCTCTTTCTCACTTTTATAAATAAGGTCATTGAGGTCTTTGCGCTGCACAGGGACATTTGTAGGAATACTCACTACTTCAAGGTTGTAAATTTGCAAAAATTCACTTGCTTCTGTTTGCGCTGTACCTGTCATACCAGAGAGCTTTTCATAAAGACGAAAATAATTTTGGAAAGTAATATCTGCAAGTGTTTGACTTTCCTCTTTAATATCAACCTTTTCTTTTGCCTCAATTGCTTGATGTAATCCCTCACTAAATCGTCTGCCTTCACTTAAACGCCCTGTGAATTCATCAACAATGACTACTTCATCATTTTGCACAACATAGTCTTTGTCTTTAATAAAAAGATAATTTGCCTTGAGTGCTTGGTCAAGATGATGAGAGAGTGCAGCATTTTCAATACTATAAAGATTATCTACTTTAAAAAGACTCTCAGCCTTTTTAATGCCTTCTTCATTGAGGAGAATAACGCGATTTTTTTCATCAATGCTAAAATCTTCTTCGTTTTTGAGCCTTTGAGCTACGCTATTGGCGAGTTGGTAGTGTTCAAGTGTGCGATTAACAGGTCCAGAGATGATAAGAGGTGTGCGTGCTTCATCAATAAGGATAGAATCTACCTCGTCAATAATCGCAAAATAGTGCTCTCCTTGCACTTTTTGAGAAAGGTCATATTTCATATTGTCTCGCAAATAATCAAAGCCAAATTCATTATTTGTGCCATAAACAATATCACACGCATATGCTTGCAAACGTTCATTATCATCGCGGACTTCACTTGTAATAATACCTACTTCAAAGCCCAGAAAATTATAAAGTGGTTCTAATTCTTTGGCATCTCTATTGGCAAGATAATCATTAACTGTTACAACGTGCACACCCCTGCCACAGAGTGCATTAAGACATACTGCAAGAGTTGCCACAAGCGTTTTGCCCTCTCCTGTTTTCATTTCAGCGATACGTCCATCATTAAGTGCCATACCACCGATAAGTTGCACATCAAAATGCCGCATACCTAGCACTCTTTTGCTTGCTTCGCGTGTGATTGCAAAGCTTTTATGCAGAATTGATTGAAGTGAGGTTTCCCCATTTTGGATAAGTTTTCTTAATTGCATAAAAGCCTCTTGCAGTTGTGCATCACTTAGAGTATTGTAAGTAGATTCTAAAGCATTAATGGCTTGGACTTCTTTAAGATAATGTTTAATGAGTTTATTGTTGCGTGAGCCAAGAAATTTTGAAATAAGAGTTTGCAACATAGATAAGCCTTTTTAGCAAAATTGGGTTTAGCGGAATAAACCTTGAAAAATTGGGCATAATTTTAGCATACTTTCGGTAAAATCTTGCTCTTAAATTTTAGACTTAAGGATAAGATAATGGAAGTTTTAAGGCGTTATGTGCTTGTATTTACTAGCTTATGTATGACACTTTTTGCGTGGGGCGAGAATTTACAGAGCATAGAAGCGGATTTTGAACAGATTGCTGTGAACGAAGATGGTGTGCCTACTCGTTATGAGGGACATATCATAGGAAAAATGCCAAGTAAGGTTAAATGGGATTATAAAGCGCCTTTGCAAAAAGAAATTTATATGAATAAAAATGAAGTTATTATGTATGAACCGCGTTTAGAGCAAGTAAGCCATTCACGCTTAAAGGATAAAGCAGATTTTCTCTCTATCCTTAAATCCGCTAAAAAGCATAATGATGGCACATATCATACGAAAGTTGATGGTATAGAATATGTGCTTTTTATAGATAAAGCACAAAAGCCAGAACGCATTGAATTTGTAGATTCTATGGGCGTAAAAACAACGCTCAAACTAAAAAATGTCAAGCTCAATGGGGTTATCAGTGATAAAAAATTTGTTTTTGTGCCGCCTCAAGGCGTGGAGATAGTTGAGTTGCATTCGCGTTAAAGTATGATGCGATGGTTTTAAGGAAAAATGATGTTTGATTTTAGCAATTCACGCATAGCCTCAATAGCTCATAAAGAAATATTGTGCGATAATCTTACCCCTTTGGCAGTGCTTGGCTCACTGAATGCAAAAGTGCTTTTAGAATCTGCTTATAACGAAACAGGCAAAGATAGATTTTCCATTGTGATTTTAAACGAAGCTTTTAGAATCTACAAAGAATGTGGTGCACATTTTCTTTATACGCAAGGGCAAAAAATCCCTTTATATGAGGCTTTAGCAGACTATACGCCACTAGATTCTATTTCTCTACCTCCCACACATAAAGCTGGTTTTTTAGAATCTCTCGCTCTTGTGCGCACTCTTGCACCAAATCCTACTGATAGTATTCCTGCTCATTTACCTTTACCTCTTGGCGGAGCAGGATATATCGGTTATGAATTTTTTGCAGAGATTGAAGAGGTAACATTTAAGAATCCCCCCCTCTATAATGCGCCTGAATGTGCATTTATCTTTGGACGAGATTTTTTAATCTTTGATCATCTTTTTGATAGGCTACATATTGTGAGTGTTGGATATGCACACGAGAGAGAAGAGCACTCAACTAAGCAGCGAATAGAGCATATTGCACATAGTCTTACCACTTTAGTGCCACAAAATGGATTAGATTCTATGCAAAAATCAGATTTTGAGTGTGTGAGTGCTACTTCGCAGCAAGAATATGAATCTATGGTAGAGGCAATCAAAAAGGCAATTTATGCGGGAAATTTACTCCAATGTGTGCCAAGTCAATATATGCAGATTCGCTCTTCACTTTCTCCGCTTCAAGCCTATCGGAATTTACGCCATCAAAACCCTAGTCCTTATATGTTTTATTATAATTTTGATGATTTTGTGATACTTGGAGCGAGTCCGGAGATTATGTTAAGGCTTAAAACCAAACAAGGTAAATCATTTTTTACACTTCGCCCAATCGCAGGCACACGCCCTAGGGGTGAGAGTGTAGCACAAGATTTGGAGCTTGAAACAGAGCTTTTAAATGATGAAAAAGAAAATGCAGAACATTTAATGTTGCTTGATTTGGCGCGTAATGATGCGGGTAAAGTGAGTGTGGGTGGAGGAGTGAAAGTTTTAGCACGTAATAAAATTGAGCGATATTCGCGCGTTATGCACATTGTATCTGAAGTGCAAGGTGAGCTAGATTCTAAACATTTTACTAAAAATGATGTGTTTAAATCTGTTTTCCCTGCAGGGACACTTAGTGGTGCGCCAAAAATACAAGCAATTAAAACTATTGAATCTTTAGAATCTCACGCCAGAGGTATATATGGTGGGGCAATAGGATATTTTACTTATGATGAAGATATGGATTTTGCTATTGCTATTCGCACCGCAGTATATCAAAATGGTATGTATTATATGCGCTCTGGTGCGGGTGTGGTGCAAGATTCTATTCCAAGTGCGGAGTATATGGAGACACAAAATAAAGTCCGATCACAGCTTGATATGTTTAATATAGACAAGGAATAAATGATGATTTTGCTCATTGATAATTATGATTCTTTTACTTATAATATTTATCAGGCATTTTATCGCTTTGGCTTTCCTATAAAGGTAGTGCGCAGTGATAAGATAAGTATTGAAGAAATAAGAGAGTTAAATCCTCAATATATCATTATTGGTCCTGGTCCAAAAACACCAAAAGAAGCGGGTATTTCTATCCAAATCGTGCAGGAGTTTCAAGGTGTGTATCCCATTTTAGGAATCTGTCTAGGACATCAAGCGATTATGGCAGCTTTTGGTATGGATATTGTCAATGCCAAAAATATTGCACACGGCAAAGTTGAACCGCTTCATCATAACCAAAAAGGGCTTTTTAGGCATATCACACCACTTACGCCTATTGTGCGTTATCATTCACTTGTAGGCAAGGCAAATGAGTTACCTGATTGCTTTGAAGTGAGTGCGTGGAGTGAAGATGGAGAAATTATGGCGATTGAACATAAGATTCATCATCTTGTGGGCGTGCAATTCCACCCTGAATCTATTGGCACAACAGAGGGTGAGAAAATGCTTTTAAATTTCTTGCACTATACGCGTGAGATTATTCCTATCAAGCAATATCTCAAAAGCACTCTAAAGGGTGAAAATCTTAGCTTTAAACAAGCCTATGATGTAATGGACGAAATTACAGAAGGCAATATGAGTGATGCGCAAATTGGCAGTATTTTGACAAGCCTTGAGATTAAAGGCGTGAATGCGGAGGAGTTAGCGGGATTTGCAAGTGTATTGAAGAAAAAAGCCATTGCCTTTCCTTTACCACTAAGCAATGAGGTGCGTCTTGATATGGTAGGCACAGGAGGCTCTCCTCATAAAACCTTTAATGTATCTACCACAAGTGCATTGCTTCTTGCAGCTGCTGGAGTAAAGATTATCAAACACGGCAACAGGGCGATTACTTCAAAGTCTGGTTCGGCAGATTTGCTAAGCGCACTTGGCGTAAATATCAATATGGAGGTGCAAACTTGTATTGATGTTTATAAAAATATTGGTATTACATTTTTGTTTGCTCAAAAGTTTCACGCTGCTATGCGATTTGCTGCTCCTGCAAGGGCAACACTAGGCTTTAAGACAGCTTTTAATCTTATCGGTCCTCTAGCAAATCCTGCCAATGTTACACATCAATTTATTGGTGTATTTGATAAGGCATATACCGAGATTATGGCGCGCGCACTTGATATTTTGGGTATAAAAAGGGCAATGGTTGTAAGCGGATTTGATTATTATGATGAAATTTCGCTTTGCGCACCCACACAAATTACAGAGCTCAATAATGGTGTGATTAAAAGCTATGTATTTAATCCAAGTGAGATAGGGCTTGATTTTGTCCCTTATACAGAGCTTTGTGGAGGAGATGTGCAGGAAAATAAGCGCATTAGCCTTGATATTTTTTCTGCTTCACCCCAGTCATTATGCTCTCCTAAAACGCAGCTTGTTGCACTTAATACCGGTGCAGCGTTATACCTTGCAGATAAAGCGCAGAGTATCAAAGAGGGATATTTTTTAGCAAGAGACATTATAGAATCTAAACGCGTTTTTGCTATACTAGAGGAATTTGTGAGATTATCAAATCAATAGGAGGAATTAATGAAGGGTTTGCTTAAGGTTATTGTGGGTTTTTGTTTTGCTTTTAGTTTTTTGGTGGCAAACGATGAGGTAGATTCTACATATTTTAAGCTTTTGGAGGGTTGTAATTGGGGGCAGCTCAATGGCAAGACACAACTTTGCAAGGGTAATAATGACGCAGCAGGAGATTCCTATGCATATTACAAGCTTATAAAGCCTTTGAGCTTAAGCGGTGAAATTGTTTTTGCAAACATAGAACCTAGTGAGTGTAGTGACAATGAAACGATGTCCTCAATCTTTTATCCAAAAAGAAGTGGTTTTTCATTTTTACAAACCGCGCGTTTAAGTGTGGCAGATAAGGATATAAAACAAATAGAGAATCTTTTGCCCAAATGGTTTTTAGATGGATTGCTTGGCGAGGTGAGATTTCAAGTGAGTTTTGAAATAGAAAATAGAAAGGAACGTGTTATATTTGATGGTGATAGTGCAGGAAATATTGTGCCACATAGCGATTTAGTAGCACTTAAATATGAGCGTCACGTTTGTAGTGGTGGCAGTTATGATAAAATCAATGTGTCAAATCTCACTATCAAAAAAATCTCTGAAAAACCAAGTAATAGAGACGCGTATGAAAATGTATTGATGCTAGGACTAACAGGTTATGAGATAAGCGTAACAGATGAGTTTGTGAATCTGCGAGAAACTCCAAATGGTAAGATTTTAGAGCGCATTTATACGAAAGATAAAGAAGATGTATTGATTATTGGTATTTATAATACACGCAAATCTTGGCAGTATTTCATTGATAAGAAATTTTCTTTTAATAATGCAAATGATAAATGGATAAAAGTGTTGTATTTTCCACCTCGTATAAAAGATGTGCATAAAGCAATCATAGGTTATATTCATACTTCACAAATAAAACTTATGTTCTTTGATGGAGCGGAAAAGAGGTTGCGGAGACTAGGAAAATAAAAAAGATTTATAAAGAAAGTCTTTGTAATAAAGCAGGGTAGAATTTAGCGTGTTTGCGTAGTTGTGCACGATGAGTTTTAGCATTTGGACAATATCTTTGCACAAAATCCCAAAAATCCTGTGAATGGTTTTTGTAACGAATATGTGCGAGCTCGTGGATAATGACATAATCAATGAGCTCTTTTGGCGCAAAAATAAGCATAAAAGAGAAAAACAAACGATTATCATAGGTGCAGCTCCCAAAGCGAGTAAGAGCATTTGTAATTTTGATACTTTGATATTGCACTCCCATAGTCGCAGCGATTTGAGGCGCACGAGAGCAGATATAATCCAAAAGTATGGATTTAAGTGGTGCTTTTAGATTCTGTGGTGATAAGGTGAGGAGAGATTGAGCGTGTGAATAGAATGAGGTTAAGGAGGATAATCTTTGCCAAGAGCCAAAGATAAGAATCTCATCGCTATGGGCTTGTAAAATGCTTTGTGTGTGTGCGTTGCAATCGTGGAGTTTTAAAAGAGTGGATTCTATCCATTTGTGGTGTTTGCGGATAAAGGCTTGTAATTCTTGCATAGGGAATCTAAGTGGCACACGCACAAATAAGGATAAATCGGCTTTGATAATCAAGCGAGGATACTTAATGGCTTTGTGCTGAATATGAATTGCGCGGGCAAATGGATAAGAATCTTTCAAAGCTTTTAACATAATATTGCCACTTTTAGTTATAATTTCACATCGCAATTATAACGCAATGGAGAAAATATGAAAGTTCTACTTTTGGAAAATGTGCAAGGGCTTGGTAAAAAGGGCGAGATTGTTGAGGTAAAAGATGGTTATGGGCAAAATTTTCTTATCGCTAAGGGCAAGGCTCAACGCGCTACAAATGAGGTAATCAATAAATATAAAGCCCAGCAACGCAAAGCAGAGGAGCTTGCTGCGCTTGAAAAGGCTGAAATGCAGCAAATGAAAAAAACAATAGAATCTCTCACGCTCACACTGCATAAAAAGGTAGGTGCGAATGATACGCTTTTTGGTTCTATTACAAAAGAAGAGGTTGCTCTTGCTTTAGAGGAGCACAAAGTAAGCCTTGATAAGAAGCATATTGAGATTGCTCAAGCGATTAAACATACAGGTAATTTTGAAGTGCAAGTCAAGCTTGGGCAGGGCATTAACGCTACACTTAAACTTGAGATTAAAGCACAATAATAAAAGGATACAAAATGTTTGAAGCAACAACTATACTTGGTTATAAAGGCGAGTATAATGGCAAAAAATGTGCTATTATCGGTGGAGATGGACAAGTAACTTTTGGAAATTGTGTGCTAAAAAATAATGCAACAAAAATCCGCACACTTTATAATGGAGAGATTCTAAGTGGATTTGCAGGTTCTACCGCTGATGCTTTTAGCCTTTTTGATATGTTTGAGCGCATTTTGGAGGGGCGTAAGGGCGATTTGGTGCGGAGTGTATTAGAATTTAGCAAAGAATGGCGCAAGGATAAATATTTGCGCAAACTTGAAGCAATGATGATAGTGCTTAATACTGAGCATATTTATATTTTAAGTGGCACAGGCGATGTAGTAGAGCCAGAAGATGGCACAATTGCCGCTATCGGTAGTGGTGGGAATTATGCTCTGAGTGCGGCGCGCGCCTTACATAATTATGCTTCTTTACCTCCGAGAGAGATTGTAGAGCATTCTTTAGCTATTGCAGGAGAGTTATGTATCTACACAAATACAAACATCAAAATTTTAGAATTATAACATTGGAGCGCAGATGAAAGAAAATATGACACCAAAACAAATTGTAGAATATCTTGATGGATATATTATAGGACAAAATGATGCTAAAAAGGCAGTAGCTATTGCGTTAAGAAATCGTTATCGTCGAATAAAGCTTGATAAAGAAGTGCAAGATGAAATTACGCCTAAAAATATTCTTATGATAGGTTCTACTGGTGTGGGAAAAACGGAAATTGCTCGCCGTATGGCAAAAATGATGGGATTGCCTTTTGTTAAGGTTGAGGCAAGTAAATACACTGAAGTAGGCTTTGTGGGGCGTGATGTAGAATCTATGGTGCGGGATTTGGTGCTTGCGAGTGTGAATCTTGTAGAAAATGAGCATCGGCAGAGGGCTCAAGCGCAAATTAATGATTATATTATTGAAAAAATTACTCAAAAGCTTCTCCCACCTTTACCAAGCGGCGTAAGTGAAGCAAAAAAAAGCGAATATGATATGAGCTTTACCAAAATGAAGCAACGTGTAATAAAGGGTGAGGTTGATGATTTGATGATTGAGATTGAGATAAGTAAGAAACCTATTTCGCAGTTTAATGATGAAAATATGCCTCCAGATATGATAAAAGTCCAAGAATCTATTTTTAAGGTGCTTAATGTCAGCCAAGATAAGATAAAAAAAGAAATGAGCGTCAAAGAAGCCAAAGAGGCACTTGCTTATGAAGCTATAGAATCTGTGCTTGATGCAGAGAGTATAAGGGCAGAAGGATTAAGGCGCGCGCAAGAAAATGGCGTAATTTTCATTGATGAGATTGATAAAGTTGCTGTGGGGAGCAAAGATGGCTCAAGGCAAGACCCGAGTAAAGAGGGAGTGCAAAGAGATTTACTCCCTATTGTTGAGGGGAGTGTAGTCAATACTAAATATGGGCAAATTAAGACAGATTATATTTTATTTATTGCTGCAGGGGCATTTCATTTGAGTAAGCCTAGTGATTTGATTCCAGAATTGCAGGGGCGATTTCCTTTGCGCGTGGAGTTAAGTATGCTTGATGAGGAGAGTTTGTATCAGATTCTCACTCAAACTAAAAGTTCTCTTTTGCGTCAATATCAGCTTTTGCTTGATACAGAGGATATTCGGCTTGAATTTAGTGATGAAGCAATTAGGGAGCTTGCACGTCTCTCACATAATGCTAACCAACGCACAGAGGATATTGGCGCAAGGCGATTGCATACGACTATTGAGCGCGTGTTAGAGGATATTAGCTTTGATGTGGATACTTACAAAGGCAAAGAAGTAGAAATCACGGGCGATATGGTAAGAGAGCGTCTTGGGGATTTGGTGGAAAATATTGATTTAGCACGTTATATTCTTTAGTTTAAAGCAACAAGTAAATGCAAATAGAATCCATAAGTAATCAAACCTTGCCAACTCGTGCGGGATTTGTAGCGACACTTGGCAGACCAAATGCTGGAAAATCTACTTTGCTTAATCATCTTTTGGGAGAGAATCTCGCACTTGTTTCGCATAAGGCAAATGCTACGCGCAAGCAACTCCAACTCATCGTGCCTTATGCACCACTCAATGCACAGATTATCTTTGTGGATACGCCGGGTATTCATCATCAAGAAAAATTGCTCAATCAATATATGCTCTCTCAAGCTCTTAGGGCTCTAAGTGATTATGATATGGCATTATATCTTGCTCCTGTAAGCGATGATATAGGGCATTATGAGCATTTTTTAGAGCTTTCTCAAGGCAAAAAACATATTTTACTTTTAAGTAAAATTGATACTTGCACAAATGAAGAGATTTTACATAAAATTGCTCAATATCAACGCTTTAGCGATACTTTTTTAGAATTATTACCTGTAAGCGTGAAAAAGGGATTTGATAGAGAAAAAATATTGCATACCATTGCTTCACATCTACCTTTTTCGCCATTTTTGTATGATGAAGAGATACTCTCTAATGCTTCGCTCAAAGAGATTTATAAAGAAATGATTCGTCAGAGTTTATTTGAGAATCTAAGTGATGAGATTCCATACGAGGCTGATGTGGTGATTAAAAAATTTGAAGAAAGTGCAGAGCAAGATAGAATCTTTGCTCATATTATTGTGGAAAAATCAAGTCAAAAAGGCGTTGTCATCGGCAAAGGAGGCAGCAGTATCAAACGCATTAGTAAGTGCGCGCGTCAAAAGATAGAATCTCTTAGCTCTAAAGCGATTTTTTTAAAGCTTGATGTTGAGGTATATAAAGGTTGGAGCAAACAAAGGGATACATTGAAAAAAATAGGATATGATTTCACCTTATAATGAGTTAAAGGAGCAAGATAATGAAATTATGCAGGGTGCTTTGGTGTATATTGGCACTAAGCTTTATGGAGCATATTTATGCTTTAGATATGCAGCTTGTAGGTTTAGTTAATGAATATAAAAAAAATGGTATAGGTGCGATAGAATCTAAGCTTGAGAGTTATTTGTCAGATAAAGAGTATTGGGCAGAATATCTCAAAGAAAACGCCACAGAGTATGGATACTTTGAAGATTTGAAATTTTTGTTTGTATCAAATAAATCTACCCCATCGCTTCAACTCTATCAGTTTAAAGATTCTAAGCTCCAAGAGATTGGCAACTCACCAGCACTTGTTGCAAAAGGTAAGGGTAATAAGAAAAAAGAGGGTGATTTGACAACGCCCATTGGCTCTTATGATTTAAATGCTCGTCTTACAGGATTAGACCAATATTATGGACCTTTGGCATTTTCTACAAATTATCCTAATGTGTATGACCAGTCTCTAAAAAAAACAGGTGGTGGGATTTGGATTCACGGATTGCCTTTAAATGGTAATAGAGAGGATATTAATACGCGCGGGTGCATTGCTATTGATAATGAGCTTTTGAAAAAGTATGACAAAATTATTGATTGGAAAAAAACTATGCTCATTACCTATGAGGGAATATTTAAACCCACAAGTGTAGATGAGCTCTCAATAGTGCTTTCTCAACTCTATCAATGGAAAAATGCGTGGCAAAAAAATGATTTGCAAACTTATTTAAATTTTTATGATGAAAAAAATTTTTTTCGCCCAGATGGTATGAGTTTTAAATCTTTCAGAGAGCATAAGAAAAATATTTTTGCTAAAAATGAAAGCAAAAATATACGCATTTCTCATATCAATGTATCTATTTATCCAAATGAATCACATCGCAATATGTATCGTATAAGTTTTTTCCAAGACTATAAAGCTTTTCTTAATGGTAAGCCAAGTTTTAGCTCTGCGGGGCAAAAAGATATGTATGTACTCGTAGAAAATGGGAAAATCAAGATACTAAGTGAGCGATAGTTGATAAAAGCTAAAATAAATAACTTCTTCTAAAGATGTAAAAATAGGAGACACTAATGAATAAAATATGGAAGATTAAAGGTTTTACATTTTTTATTCTTATAGCATTTATCAATGCCTTTATGGATTTAGGGCATAAAATCACTATTCAAAATACAATTTATAAAGTCTATGATGGAAGCGAACTTACACTCTTAACAAGCGTTATTAACGCACTTATCTTACTTCCTTTTATATTTCTTTTTTCTCCTTCTGGTTTCTTGGCTGATAAATATCCTAAAAATGTTGTTATGCGTATATGTGCGTGGTTTGGCTTGTTGCTTAGTATCATTATTGCGTTGTGTTATTTTTTTGGTTATTTTTGGTTTGCTTTTATAGCTACTTTGTTTATGGCAGCTCAATCGGCGATTTATTCTCCTGCAAAATATGGCTTTATCAAAGATTTGGTAGGTAAGGATTTACTTGCGTGGGGAAATGGTGTGATGCAGGCAGTAGCGATTGTAGCTATTTTAGCAGGTATGAGCGTTTTCTCACTTCTATTTGAATCTTTGTATGCTTTGAGTGATTTAGGATTCCTAGCACAAAAAGGTGAGATTTTGCAAAGTGTTGCTCCGCTTGGTTTTGTGCTTATTGCGTGTGCTCTAATAGAATTATATTTATGCTATACCCTTCCCACACTTACGCAACGCACACAAGAGGTTTTTGATAAGGAAGCATATTTGAGAGGTTCTTTATTAAAAGCAAATTTTAAATTACTCACTTCTCATCGTAATATTTGGTTATCTGTAATAGGCATAGCTGTATTTTGGTCTATCTCTCAATTACTTTTAGCGACTTTTCCGACTTATGTAAAGATGACTTTTGCGGAGTTAAATACCTTTAAGGTGCAGATGATTATTGCTTGTTCGGGCTTTGGAATTATTATAGGCTCTATTATTGCGGGGCGATTTTCAAAGCAATATATTGAAACAGGGCTTATCCCTATTGGGGCAGGATTTATTTGTATAACTACTATGCTGATTTTAAGTTTTTCTTCTCTTACATCTTATGCTGTGCTCTTTTTCTTTTTTGGTGTGGGTGGCGCACTTTTTATAGTTCCGCTTAATGCTTTAATACAATTCCACGCCAAAGAGGGTGAGTTGGGTAAGATTCTAGCAGGTAATAATTTCGTGCAAAATATTGCTATGCTTTTATTTTTGCTTATAGGCACTCTTGTATCTTTAGGTAATATTGATGTAGTGTATCTTTTTTATTTTTGTATGATTGTCGCATTGTGTGGGGCAATTTATGTTGTGAAGCTTTTGCCCTTTTCGCTTGTAAGAATGCTCGTTACTCTTGCATTTTTTCAAAGATACCGCTTAAATGTAGAGGGTTTTGAAAATGTCCCTGAACGAGGCGGCGTATTATTACTTGGCAATCATATATCTTTCATAGATTGGGCTATGGTGCAGTTGGCACTACCGCGTAAGGTGTATTTTGTAATGGAGCGGAGTTATTATGATAGGTGGTATATACGCATTTTTCTTGATTTTTTTGGTGTGATTCCTGTCTCAAATGCCGGAAGCAGAAAAGCTTTAGAATCTATTGCACAAAAACTCATACAAGGGCATATGGTATGTATTTTTCCCGAAGGTGCAATATCGCGACACGGGCATTTAAATACCTTTAAAAATGGCTTTGAACTTGCTGCTAAAAATGTAAATGAAAATCAAGCTGTAATATTGCCCTTTTATATACGCGGTTTATGGGGGAGTGCATTTTCACACTCTCATCAAGGATTCCAAGAAAGACGCAAAAGCTTTGCTAAACGCAATATCACGATTGCTTTTGGAGAATCTTTAGATATTCACTCTAACGCACAGCAGGTTAAGGCTAAAGTGTTTGAGTTATCTTTTAGTGCGTGGAAATCTCAATGCGAAGTCTTGCCTACACTTGGCAAGGCGTGGGTAGATTCTGCAAAGAAGTGGGGAAGTGAAGTGGCTATTATAGATAGCCTAAGTGGTTCTATGAGTTATACGCGAATGCTTAGCCTTACACTTATTCTCTCTAAGCTTTTTGCAGAGCAGACAAAGGAGCAGCAAAATGTGGGAATTATACTTCCTGCCTCACTTGCAAGTGCATTATGTAATCTTTCTTTGCTTATGGCGACAAAAACCATTGTGAATCTTAATTTCACGGCTGGACAAAAGGCGATTGATACTGCTATTAAATCCGCACAAATTCAGACAATTTATACTTCACAAAAATTTATGGATAAACTTGAAGGCAAGGGCGTGAGTTTAAATTTCTCGCAAAATGTGAGAGTGTTATATATGGAGGATTTAGTTGATAAGGTTAAAGCAAATAAGCTTGATTTTGTGTGTAAAATGGCTCAAGCGATTTTATTGCCCTCTTTTATGCTTAAATGGTTTTATATAAAAGCGCAGAAAAACACAGATATAGCCGCAATTCTTTTTAGTAGTGGGAGTGAGGGTAAGCCAAAAGGTGTAATGCTTTCACATTTAAATATTATGAGCAATATTTTGCAAATTTCTGATGTCATTCACGCGCGCGATGGGGATTCTATGCTTTCGTCTTTGCCACCATTTCACGCCTTTGGTTTAACCGTTACTACACTTATGCCTTTGCTTGAGGGTATGCTCTCTGTTACACACGCAGACCCAACTGATGCGGTGGGCGTTGCTAAGGCAATAGCAAAAAACAAAGTGAGTGTGATGTGCGGCACTTCTACGTTTTTGGGTATTTATGCGCGTAGTAATAAGGTAGATAAGCTTATGTTTGATTCTTTGCGACTTGTGGTAGCAGGAGCGGAAAAACTCAAAAAAGATGTAAAAGAAGCCTTTGTGATGAAGTTTAATAAAGAAATCTATGAGGGCTATGGTGCGACAGAGACTACACCTGTGGCAAGTGTGAATCTACCGAGTGAATTTGATGTGGATAATTGGGAATTGCATAAAGCAAGTAAGGAGGGAAGCGTGGGTATGCCTTTGCCCGGAAGTGCCATTAGAATTGTTGAGCCAAATACTATGCAGGAAATGCCTGTAGGCGAGGACGGGTTGATACTTATCGGCGGACATCAAGTAATGGTAGGGTATCTCAATGATGAGGAAAAAACCAAAGAAGTGATTGTAGAAATTGATGGGATTAGGTGGTATAAAAGTGGCGATAAGGGGCATTTAGATGCCGATGGATTCATTCATATTGTGGATAGATATTCGCGTTTTGCAAAAATTGGTGGGGAAATGGTAAGTCTTGGTGGGATTGAGGAAGAGATTGCAAAGCTTATCAAAAAATATGAGATTGATGATGGGCTTAAATATGTTGCCACAGCGATAGATGATAGCAAAAAGGGCGAGAGTGTCATTCTTCTTGTGAGCGGTGAAAAGACAGAATATGAAAAAATAGAAAAAATTATCAAAGAAGCGCAAATCCCAGCACTTTTTAAGCCATCTAAGATTCTAAGAGTGGAATCTATCCCCGTGCTTGGCTCGGGTAAGGTGGATTTCAAAGGTGCGAAAGATTTAGCACAAAAGCTCCTCAATGTGTGAATGTAAAGGATTACATCATTTTATCTTTAGTAAGGATAAAATCTCCTCTTTATACTTGCTATCCTCTAATATTTCATAAAGGTTTTTCCCCTCATAAGTGCCAAGTTTCTCCACATCAAAGCCATTTTTTGCAAACTGCTTTAAGATTTTTTGGATATTATTGTTTGTAAGTTTATTTTTGAACTCATCAAGAAACAAAAGCAAAACACTCACTTTCACGAAAGTATCTCTTGGATAATAAATATAATGTTCAACTATAGTATCTGCTTGTAAAAGATGAAGCTCTAAAAATTTTAAAAATTTTGGCAAGTATTTATCAAGGTAATAATCAATAGCTCTAGGGTTAATTTCCACCCCTTGTAAATCCACCTCTATGCCATTATTAAAAAGTATGTAAATTAAATCCGTATTAATAAAAAAACCCAACATTTTTTTATCAGTGAAAATTTCTTTAGGGTAGTGTGCTAAAAGCTCCTTAAAAAATATATCAAGTGTTTTTTCATTAAAGTTATCTCTAGAACCCCTAGTTTCAGGATTAAAGCCAAGTGCTTCAAAAAACTTCTCATTGATTTCATTGCCTAAGTTTTGCACAAAGAAGCGCAGAATATCCTGCACTTCTTGTTTTGGGTTTGATTTAAGTGCTACATATACGCCAAAATTATTCTGTTTATCAATAGTAACCTTATAGCCAAGCGTTACTAAATACTTCGCATATTCTAATTTCCCAAATCGCAGACATTTTTGCATTACCTCATTGCTGATAGGAATGTGTATATTTTGTGATTTTGCTTGATTGACAAGGGCAGTGAAAAAATCTTTATCAGGGAGTGCTGTGCTTATTACTCCCGGCTCTGTATAAAAGCAAAGCCTTGCACATTCTGTGTATTCCTCTTTGCTTAGAGTTTGTAGCTTTGAAAAGCATTCTTTTGCGCGGGCGTAGTCTCTTATCTTTACGAGTTTATAGAGCAATGCCACACTTGGATTATCCATATCAAAGACGGCTTTATACCACGATGGCGGATTTTGTGATAACGGGCAGTTTTTAAAAAGATATTTTGCTTTTTCTACCAATTCCTTACTTAGATTCCAAGCATCTAAATTACTTGTGAAAGACTTTGCCTCGCTAAACATAAAGGCAATATCCTCTGCTTTTTTGGGCTTCCATTTGCTTAAATCACTCTCAAAAGATTCACAATCTTCAAACATACTCTCAAAGTTTTTCACACTTGAGACATTCCATTTGCTTAAATCTGCCCTAAAGTCTTTCAACCCTGTAAAAAGCTTGCACATATCATTGATTTTACTCGTATCCCATTGCTCTATACCGCTAAAATCTTTTCTATTTGTGCGCCACCAAGCATAATCAGCAAAGAGCGCAGCAAGGCTTTTGATATAGCTTAAATCAATTTGCCCAAGATTTACTTCCTCAATCTCTACAAGAACTTTTAGCTCAAAAGTGTTAAGTGGGATAAATGATAACTCCTTATGCTTTGGCTTAAAGTTGCCTTTTTTGTCATAAAAGACAGAGTTGTGGAGGGCAGATTCTATACTCTTACCTTTTGTGATAGATTCTAAAATTTCCCTTAGCTTATAGACACTTCCTTTTTTGAGTTGCTTTCGTGCTTCGCCGCTATAATCTTTAAATCCTTGTCTATTGTAATCTACCTCAATAAATTCTGAAAATGCGCCTTTAATGTCTTTCCCAATTTCTTCGCCACCTTTTGAATCTTCTACGACAACATCAATAAGAGAGTCTATGGCTTTATCACACACTTTTAAAAGATCTTTGCTAATGTGTTTTCTCTCTATCTGCCCACTTTGCAAGATATTTAAAGCCTTTAGCACTTCATAGTTTTGTATTGCCTCTATAAGCTCTTTTGGGCTTTGTGCGCTATTTGCATTGACTTGAGAATCTAGCCTTAGCTGCAAATCTTTTTCATTCATTAGCTCTTCTAAAAGTGTGCGGATTTTGGCTAAATCTTCGTCAAGCAATTTATCTTCAAACCACCTTTGAAAGTCATTGCTATCGCATTCAGATGCGGGAATGCCTGTCTCATCTTCATATTCTAGCTCATACTCTTCGTAATCATTATTTATTGTCATTTCATAAGCACAATCTTCTATATGCTTGAGTGCAGCTTTGATTTCTTTTTTGGCATTTTTGACATTGGCTTTAAGATATGCAATTATGGCTTCCTCACTCATATTATCATTTTCTAGTATGAGAGATAGAAGAGTTTGCGCTTTTGCTGCTTTATTTGGTTTTCCCTCTTTTTGCATTTTGTCTCCTTTATGATTTGAAAAAGTAGAATTATATAAAAAAATAACCACAGCTAAAAGAATATTTAGAGAGCGTGGGAAAGAGTATGAATAGGTTTAAATATTTAATGCTTTAAGATAGCATTATGCAATGATTTATGGTAACTTTTATTATAGCAATCCTTTAAGAAAACTCACTGCTTTTGATGTGCAAGGCGTTTTGAATGCGCTAGAGTGCATAGAATCTACTCTTAAATCAAAGCAAAAAGGCTATTTTGTCGGGTATATGACTTATGAAGCAGGCGTGGCTCTCCAAGCTCATCAAGCAAAAGCATATCATCATCTCTATGAGCGTATATGCGCTACAATGTCTTTACATAGGCAACCCTTGCTTTATTTTGTATTTTTTGCCAAAAGACGTAAGCTTAAAAATCTTTTTAACAAGACACATCACACTCAATTACCGCTATTTCTTTTGCAAGGGCTTGACTATGAGGGTTACAAGAGCGGATTTACACGCATAAAAACGCATATTTTAAAAGGTGAGAGTTATCAAATCAACTATACTCACGAGCTAAAGCTTTGTTCTCAAGTGCAGCCCAAGCAGCTTTTTAAGCAGATTCTTTCTTATCAAAACACCGCATACAAAGCCTACATTAAAAACGCATTTGGTGAGATTCTATGTTTTTCACCCGAGCTTTTCTTTGAGGTAAAAAATCGCACAATTACCACTCAACCAATGAAAGGCACAATAAAAAGAGCCAAAACACATAAGCTAGATGTTATACAAAAGCGCACATTGCAGCAAGATAGCAAAAATCGTAGCGAAAATATGATGATTGTAGATTTATTGCGTAATGATTTGAGCAAAATTATCAAGCCTAGCTCCTTGCATATAAAGAATCTTTGCACCATAAAGACTTATCCCACACTTCATCAAATGGTCTCTACTTTGCAGGGGAGATTATCTAAACAGACTTCATTGCATGAGATTGTGCGCGCTCTTTTTCCTTGTGGGTCTATCACAGGTGCGCCAAAGCTTAAAACAATGGAAATTATCCATAGTTTAGAATCTCGCCAAAGAGGCGTATATTGTGGCGCATTAGGTGTGATTTCTAATCAATATACTTCCTTTTGTGTGCCTATTCGCACACTTTTTAAAGGTGCAGATGAGGACTTTTATCGCTATGGTGTGGGAAGTGGGGTAGTGTGGGATTCTGTATGTGAGAGTGAGTTTGCCGAATTAAAGCTTAAAGCAAGTTTTTTGCAACCCACCCCTTTAGAATCTTTTGCGCTCTTTGAAACAATGCTTTTTGAAAATGGACGCATTTTTTTACTCCAAGAGCATTTAGAGCGACTTTTGCACTCTGCGCGTAAATTTGGCTTCCTTTGCAGCAAATTTAGTGCATTTACTGCTTCCTTTGCACACTCGCATTTATATCCAAAGATTGAATTCCCACACATTCAAGCATTACACAAGCGAGATTGTATCAAGCAAACACAGGCATTTTTTCAACTTTGCAAACAACAAATGCCAAAAGAGCGAACAATATTGCGCTTAAGTCTTATGCCAAATGGCGCGTATGCTCTTGAGATAAAGCCTTTTGTGCCTTGTGCTTGCACTCGTGTTATATTGTCTAAACACACGCTTAATTCACATAATATATTTTTATACCATAAATCCACGCAACGCAACCATTTTGCAGATTCTATAAAACTCATAGAATGTAGCGCGGTGTTTGATGTGCTGTATTTTAACCAAAAAGGTGAGCTATGCGAGGGTTCGCGAAGTAATATTGTGCTTGAGATAGAGGGGAGATTCTATACACCAAAGCGCAAAAGCGGATTGCTTGGTGGCACTTTGGCTCAAGCATTGCTCCAAAGTGGTGCGATAAAGGAAAAAACTTTAAAACGCAAACATCTTGCAAAAGCACAGAGAATCTACTGCATAAACTCTGTGCGCGGAGTGGTAGAAGTGCAGCTTGAAAGAGGGGTAAAATGAAGCAAAAAGTATCAAAAGTGCTCCTCATTGATAATTATGATTCTTTTACATATAATGTGCTTTATTTGCTTAAAGAATGTGGCACAAAGTCATTTGTTGTGCCAAATGATACATCTTTATTGGAGCTAAAACAGCTTTGCAAAAAGCATTCTATCACTCATCTTATCATCTCTCCCGGTCCAAGCCACCCTTTAGAATCTGGTGTGTGTTTGGAGGCAATTAGGCATTTTGCCCCATATAAGAAGATTCTAGGAATCTGTTTGGGACATCAGTGTATCGCTCAAGCATTTGGAGGCGAGGTTGTTTCTCTTGCAAATCCTACACACGGCAAGACAGCGCATTTTAATTTCACGCCAAACTCTTTATTTAAGGGGGTAAAGCAAGGAATAAAAATTGCTCTATATCATTCACTCTATGTAAGTCAATTAGGGCAATGTGAGGCATTAGGATATAGTGAAAATGGGGTGCTTATGGCTCTTAAAGCAAAGGGTTACCAAAGCTATGGAGTGCAATTTCACCCAGAGTCTATTTTGCAAGAGCATGGCAAACGCATAATGCAAAATTTTCTTGCATTATAGTTTGGTGGGGAGGTAAAGGCGGAGTGATTGGGAAATGAAAGGAATCCATTATGCTATATAAAAATATATTTAAAATCCTCTTTTTTATCACAGCATTGATAAGTTTAGTTAATGCCCAATCAAGCGAAATAGCAAAACCTAGCTTTGATTGTGCTAAGGCTACCACAAAAGTAGAAAAGATGATATGTAATGATGAGAGTGGGAATTTGCAGAATTTGGATAGACAAATCTTTAAAAGTTATCAAGAGACAAAGGCAAAGCTTGATAAGAATGGCAAAAAAGCATTCTTAGATTCTCAAAAATCTTGGCTTAAAACACGAGAGAGGTGCGAATCTAAAGAATGCCTAAAAGAGCTTTTGCAAAGTAGAATCAAAGAGCTACAAACCTACACAATGTATATAAGCAATGCGTGGCTTGGGACTTATGAGTTACAAAAAAATCTTTATATGGGGAGCTTTGAGATACAAAAATGTAAAAATAATACTTGTGAAGCCTTATATTTTGCTTTGTTACATAAAAGCGAGTTTAATGATATGCACCAATGTGATATAAGTTTGAAGTTGCAGATAAAATCACGACAAGAAGCCATAGCTTATTATGATGACGAGGATTTTGTAAATTGTAAAATTTATATCAAGAAAAATCCGCAAGGCATCGTATTTACAAGAGATGAGAAAGCCTTTGATTCACCTGATTCTTTTTGTAGCACAATGTGTGGTAACCAAACGATATTTGAGTGGGGAGATGTGTATAAAAAGGAGGTGCAATAATGTTGTATGACATTAATGTTATTTTAATGGAAAAGAACTTTATCTTTATAGAGGTAATAAAGTGATAGACTACTTTAAATAATAAAGGAATAATATGAAAAAAATAATTGTGTGTTTGTTTTGTTTGTCGCTTATAAATGCCAATGAACTTTTAGAAGAATTTAATAAATATTCTACAAAAATATATCAAGGGGAGATTGTGTTATTATTAAAGCTGGTGGAGTAGAAGTAGTGATAGATTCTAAAGGATTAGTCGTTAAAGGTGGGGAGGTAAAGGCGGAGTGAGGGAAGATGCTAAGAGCAACTTTGACCCATTGCTTCTGCAAGGATTGCCATATAAGAAGGGAGGGGTAGATTATAGGACTCTATTTGCTCCAAATAATAATATTAAACTTTATGATTCTAAAGATAATACAAAAAGAGTGACTATTGCTTGTATTGTAGATTGTCCTTTTGATATGGCAAATAAAGAACAGCAAAATGAAAATAATATACTTAATTTTAGCAAACAAACTGCAGAAACCACAAAGGATTCTATAAACATTACAGAATCTAACACAAACATAGAATCTCAAAGAGATACAGAATCTACAAACCAACCCTTTACCTATGAAGATTCCAACATTACAGCTAAAGAAATTATCAATAAGGATAATACTTCAACTTTAGTCATAGAATCTAATACAAATTTGCTAGAATATCAAGGTAACACAGCAGATACTTTAATGAGTGGATTAAGTGGAGTGTTTGCTTCAATGGCAGAATTAGCAGAGAAATATGGGGTAGATAAATCACTCAAAGAATCAACTAAAGGCAGAATCTTAGCTATTATTTCAAGCACGAAGTGTTAATGGAGCAAGAATATGAATGAAAAACAAGATATAAGATATGATGAGTTTGGAGAGGAGATTCTGTATGAGATAAGGCATAATTTAAGTTGGTGGGATTCTTTGGTATTTGGAACAATGTTTTTGTTTGGAATTATAATAGTATATGCAGGTATTGAGGATTTTGTATTAGAGAGAATAGATATTGTGTTTTTTATAACATTAATGCTTTTTGGTATTCCCTTCGTATTTTTAAGTCTTTTTCAACTTCTTTACGCACGCAAAAACAGAATCTACATTACCAATCAAGGCATAGGCTTTGAGAGAAGGAATTGGTTTAGAATGCAAAAGGGATTCTTTAAGTTTGGGGAAGTGGGATTTAGGCTTGTTTTGCTATCTACGGGATTATGTCCTGTGAGTCCTCCTAGTATGATTACAATATTTCCTTTAGGAAACATTAAAAGTAAATATGCGCCTTTTTGGCAATTAAAGTCATATTGTCATATTTTTTTAACATTTTGGAACGGTTATGTATCACCCAAACTCTACAACGAAATAACCGAACAATGTTATTTGCACGATTTTCTTATCAAAAAGACCAAAGAAGCTTTAGAATCTCAAGGTATAGATACAAATTCTTTGCCCTATGATTTAGAAAAACAATTTCATATGTCGTAAGGACAAAAAGTGAATCAAGATAATAATAATGAAAATGGCAAATTAGGTTTCACTCTAAAATTTGGGAATCAACAAGGAACAAATGTAGATTTTGGTATGATAGATTCTAACCCCAATGCTCCCTATAATCCAAATAATAATATTAAACTTTATGATTCTAAAGATACATATAATCGTATTCCTTTCGCAGAAGTTATAATGTGTAATATTGATTGTCAAGAGTTTTTAAAGAATACTTCAATACCAATGAAGCAAGATGATTTTAATATTACTACTCAAGAAAATACAAAATCTCCAATAAGCATTACTACTTCACAAAGCAATAGTATCCAACCCTTTACCTATGAAGATTCCAACATTACAGCTAAAGAAATTATCAATAAGGATAATACTTCAACTTTAGTCATAGAATCTAATACAAATTTGCTAGAATATCAAGGTAACACAGCAGATACTTTAATGAGTGGATTAAGTGGAGTGTTTG